>DAOTVT010000049.1:0-22616 GCA_034436295.1 Anaerolineae bacterium
CGGCTTTCCATCGCCGCCGGAACCTCACCCCCGGCCTTCGGCTTCCCCCTCTCCGCCAGCGGAAAGGGGGAACGAGGGGGTGAGGTAGCGAATCGGGCCGGTATGGAAACCTGCCCTACGCCCGCTAAGCGCTATCCGCGAATAACACGAATCCACACGAATGGGGAATAGCAGACACGTAGGGCGGCTTTCCATCGCCGCCGGAACCTCACCCCCGGCCTTCGGCTTCCCCCTCTCCGCCAGCGGAAAGGGGGGACGAGGGGGTGAGGTAGCGAATCGGGCCGGTATGGAAACCTGCCCTACGCGTGTCGTTTGACCTGCGCAATGCCCTGCGATATACTGACGGCACGGATGTACGGTGTGAGACATACAGGAGTCAGGCAAATGAGCCACGATGACCTGGACAGCGTCCTGGCAAAACTGCGTGCGCTCAAGCCAGAAATTGCGGCGCGCTATCGGGTTCGCGAGATCGGTGTGTTCGGCTCCTTCTCACGGCACGAGCAGGGAGAAGCCAGCGACATTGACGTCCTTGTGGACTTTGAGGAGGGGGCTGACCTCCTGGATCTCGTGGGGCTTGCCCAGTTTCTGGAGGAGCAGTTTCACAGGCCGGTAGATGTCGTTCCCAAGCGGGCGCTGCGGGCCGAGATACGCAAGTCCGTACTTGAAGAGGTTGTGCCTCTATGAGAGACCAGCGGCAGGGGCAGGTATGGAAACTTGCCCTTACGCCCGCTATCCACGAATAACACGAATCTACACGAATGAGACGTAGGGCGGCTTCCCATCGCCGCCGGAGGCAGGGGGCAGGTTTCCAAGGTGCGACGCACTTTCGGAAGTGCGTCGCACCTTGCCGCCAACACAAGTTCGTAGGGCGGCTTCCCATCGCCGCCAAAACCTCACCCCCGGCCTTCGGCTTCCCCCTCTCCGCCAGCGGAAAGGGGGAACGAGGGGGTGAGGTAGCGAATCGGGCCGGTGTGGGAACTGCCCCTGCGCGGTTGGCCCTGCATTACGGTTTCTCCGCCACGATCAGCCGCACGATGCCCCATGCCCAGAGGCTCTCATCCTTGACCACGCGCAGCCCCGCGGCCCGCACGTTGGCCACCGTGTCGCGGTTGATGTCCTCGCCGATGATCTTCCACGCCAGCGGGTTGAGCGCGTCCATGGCCCTGGCGATCCCCCGCGACGTGGCGCGCATGTGCTCCAGCAGGACGATGCGCCCGCCCGGCCGCACGACCCGCGCCAACTCCCGCAGTCCCTGGACCGGATCGGGCACCCCGCAGAAGACCAGCGTCGCCACCGCGCAGTCAAACGCACCGTCGGCGAAAGCCAGGTGCTGGACGTCCATCTGGGCCAGGGCGGGGACGTGCGCGCCGCGGGCCGCCAGTTTCGCCCGCGTGCGCAGAAGCATCTTCATGCTCACGTCCACCGCCGTAACGCGGAGCGCCGGCGCGTAGTAGGGCGCGTTGAACCCCGTGCCCACGCCCACCTCCAGCACGTTGCAGCCCGCGACTTCCGCCCACACGCGGCTGCGCCACGGGCGCATGATGCGGCGCTCCAGCCGCTCAAAGATCCTGTCGTAGTGCGGCGCGACGCTGTCAAATCGGTCTTGCTGGCCCACGGTCATCGCCCCCGCGGTTCCGGCGCCGACTACGCCCGCCCCAGGACGGCCGTGAGGAGCGCCATGCGCACATACATGCCGTTCTTCATCTGGCGGAAGTAGGACGCGCGCGGGTCGGCGTCCACCGCGTAACTGATCTCGCCCACGCGCGGCAGGGGGTGCATCACGGTCATGGTCTGCTTGGCACGCTTCATGACTTCCGGCGTGATGACGTAGTAGTCCTTGACCATGTCATACTGCGCCAGGTCGGTGAACCGCTCCTTCTGCACGCGGGTTACATAGAGCACGTCGGCCTTGTCAATCACCTGCGACACGTCTTCCAGTTCCTGATACTCTAGGCCCTTTTGCTTCACTTCCTCAATCAGTTCCGGCGGCATGCGCAGGATGTCGGGCGAGACGAAGTAGAACTTGACGTTGTACAAGCTGAGCAGGCGGGTCAGGGAATGCACCGTTCGGCCGTACTTCAGATCGCCGACCATCGCCACCGCCAGCCCGTCCACGCGATTGTGGTCTTCCTCAATGGTGAACAAGTCCAGCAGCGCCTGCGTGGGGTGTTCGCCCACCCCGTCGCCTGCGTTGATGATGGGCTTCTCGCAGTAATGCGCGGCGACGGCGGCGGAGCCGACTTCCGGGTGCCGCAGGACGATGACATCGGCGTAGGATTCCAGCGTGCGCACGGTGTCGGGCAGCGACTCGCCTTTGGTTACGGACGAGTACACCACCTCGTTGATGGGGATGACCGCGCCGCCCAACCGCGACATGGCGGCGATGAACGACGAACTGGTACGAGTGCTCGGCTCGTAGAACAGCGAGGCCATCACCTTGCCCTGCAGCAGGTTGGAGTGGCCGACGCGCTCCACGATGATGCGCATCTCCTCGGCCAGCCCGAAGAGGTAGCGCAGGTTCTCGCGGTCAAACTGCTTGACGGACAGAATGTCCTGCCCCTTGAACGGATTGATGCCCTTGATTGGTTTTGGAGCCATAGTTTTCCTCCCCACAGACTTATGAGTTCACTCTTCGTGAGTATTTCACCGCGGGGCGCACGGAGACCGCAGAGGATGGGATTTTTGTCTTCCTCTGCGTCCTCGGCGCGCTCGGCGGTGGATACCCCCCTGTGCCGCTAACTCGCGTTCTGCTGCGGCCCTACCCGCTGGCCGAACCCCGGCTGGACGCGCACGCGGCCGCCCTCCCAGGCTTGTACGCCGCGCACCCAGGTCTCCAGCACGCGCGCCCCGACCTCCATGCCCTCAAACGGCGTCCAGCGGCATTTGGTTTGCAGGGTGTCGCCGCGGATGGTGGCGCGCACGTCGGTCTCCACCACGACGAACGATTCGGGCGACGTAGGGATTCCGAACAGGCGCGCCGGCGCGTCGTGGTACAACTCCACCAGCCGTTCCAGCGTCAGCCGCCCCTCGCTGACGGCGGTGAGCATGAGCGGGAGCGCGGTTTCCAGCCCAGGCACGCCAGGCGGCGGTTTGGGGCCGCGCTTCTCTTCCAGCGTATGCGGCGCGTGGTCGGTGGCCAGCATGTCTATCACGCCCAGGTTGTCCCACAGGGCCTGACGGTCGGCGGCTGTGCCCAGCGGCGGGCGCATCTTGCCCAGGCTGCCCAGCGCCCGCGCGTCGTCCTTGGTCAGGAACAGGTGGTGCGGCGTTACCTCGCAGGTTATGCGAGCGCCCTGCTCCTTGACCTGCCGTATCCACTCAATCTGCCACGCCTCGGACACGTGGCATACGTGCAGCCATCGCCCGGAGAGCCGGGCCAGCATTATGGCCACGAGCATGGCCGGGCCTTCGGCGTGCACGGCGATGGGGCGGTCGGCAGGCCACGCCTGAAACTGCCGTATTAGCGTTGACATGTCTTCCACCAGCAGCGGGCCGAAGGTGTGGCTCATGTACACCTTCATGCCCACGCACCGCTGCGCCGCTTCGGGCGCCAGTTTGGCATTCTTCCTCGTGGCGCCCCACCAGAACCCGTAGTCGCAGACGGCCTTGGCGGCGGCCCGCTCCTTTGCGGCGAGGGTCTTCAGGCTGGTTACGGGCGGCTGGTTGTTGGGCATGTCCAGCACGCAGGCGTAGCCGCCGGCCAAGGCCGCCGCCGTCCCTGTCAGAAACGTTTCTTTGCGGGTGCCGCCCGGGTCGCGCAGGTGCACATGCGGATCTATCCCGGCCGGCAGTCGGAGTATCTTGCCCATATCACCCTCACAAAAACGCCGAAGCGTCTGCTTCGGCGTCACTGCCTCACGTATTATAGTATAGCACCATTTCGTATGGATGCGGGCGTTTTTGGATCTCCCGCACGTCCGTCTCGCGTTTGTGGCGCGTCCAGAACGCGATCAAGTCCTCCGGGAACACGTCCCCTTCCAGCAGGAAGTCGTGCTCCGCGTCCAGCGCGTCCAGCGCCTCCTCCAGGCTGGCGGGGAGCGCGCGGATTCTCGCCTTCTCCTCGCCGGCGAGCGCGAAGAAGTTGTCCTCGTAGGGGCCGAACCCCTCGGCGCTCGGGTCTAGGTTCTGGCGGATGCCGCGGATGCCCGCCATGAGTTGCGCGGCAAGGGCCAGGTACACGTTGCACGTGGCGTCGGGCGGGCGGTACTCAATGCGCTTGGTCTCGGGCGTGGTGGCGTACTCCGGCACGCGGATGGCCGCGCTGCGGTTGCCCAGCGAGAAGAACAGCGAGACGGGTGCCTCGTACCCGGGCGTCAGCCTGCGGTACGAGTTGCTGCTGGGGTTGACCAGCCCCGATAGCGCCGCCCCGTGGCTCAGCAGCCCGGCCACATACGAAAGCGCCAGTCGGCTCAGGCCGGCGTAGCCGCGCTCGTCGTAGAACAGCGGTCGCCCGCCCTTGAACAGGTGTTGGTGAAAGTGCATGCCGTTGCCCGCTTCGCCCACCAGCGGCTTGGGCATAAACGTTACGGTCTTGCCGCGCCTGCGCGCCACGTTGCGGACGAAGTACTTGACCATCATCACGACATCGCCGCTCCGCACCAGGCTGTCCATCGGCACCTCAATCTCACACTGGCCCGCGCCGCCCACCTCGTGGTGGTGATACTTGACCGGCACACCGGCCTCCTCCAGGAGCACGCAGACCTCCGAGCGCAGGTCGTTGAGCGCATCTTGCGGCGGCGCGATATGGTATCCCCCATGCTTCGGGAGTCCCAGTCCGAAGCCGGCCTCGCCCATGCGCCAGTGCGCCTCCTCGGCGTCTATCTCAAACCCGCTGCGATGGGGTTCGTTGTGAATCGCCACGCGGTCAAAGACGTAGAATTCCAGTTCAGGCCCCCAGCGGCTCTCGTCGGCGATGCCGGTGCGCTTGAGGTAGCCTTCGGCCTTCGCGGCGATGCTGCGCGGATCCCACCGGAAGTCCTCGCGCGTTGTCGCGTCCACGATGCGGCAGATGAAACTGAACGTCGGGATCTCGCAGAACGGATCCACCCAGCCGGTCGCCAGGTCGGGCACCAGCACCATGTCGCCCGCTTCCACGCGCTTGAACCCCACGCTGGAGCCATCAAACCCGACGCCGTCCTGCATCAGGCGCTCGCTGAACTCCCGCGCCGAGATGGTTACATGCCGCCACTGCCCCCATAGATCGGCGAATTTCAGATCCACGAGGCGAATCCCGTTGTGTTGGACGAACCGCATCGCCTCCTGGATGTCCGCGAAGGCTGTCATCTCACCTCCTTGTGATGTCGCCTTGCCTTTGCTGGGCGCGGGCCGACGGTGCCGCACGCGAACGAATATTATACGTGAATGCGCGCTTGTGTCCAAAACGGCGCGGCGGGCAAAAAACAGGGAGGGTTTCGCCCCTCCCGTTTCGCCGCCAGCGTCGTCAGGCGACCCATTCCTCCACCAGCGCCATCGCCTCTGGGGTGTGCACGAAGTCGCAGAACCCAACCCGCGCGCAGACCTCGGGGTTCTGGGTGTTGCTGAAGAAGTACAGCGTGCGCTTGAAAGGCCCCTCGGCGAACGGCACCATGCGCGAACGGCCTCGCTTCTCGGCCAGGCGCGCGGCGAATTTGGACAGAATCGCGACGCCCATATTCGCCTCCACCGCCGAGATGGCCGACTCGGTGCAGCCCATGTCCACGATGGATTGTACCTTCTCGGGCGCGCCCAGGGCCCTTTCCAGCGCGCGCCACACGGGGTCGGACGGCGTGTGGCCGTGTTCGCGCACGAGCATGATGCCGGGCTCGGCCAGTTCGCGGAGGGACACGTGCGGGCGGTCGGCCCAGGGATGGCCGGCCGGCACCAGGAGCACCGTCTCGTCCTCCATGAACTCGCGCACGGACAGGTCGCGATGGTGGGGCTCGTAGGCCACCACGCCCATGTGAATCTCCTGGTCCAGCACGCGCTGCAGGGCCACCTCGGCGTCCATCGTTTGCATGTGGATGATGACCTCAGGGTGCCGCTGCTTGAACAGGAGGATGAGCCTGGGGAGGATGTACTGGGCGGGGGTGGCCGCGCAGCCGATGACGAGTTGGCCCACCAGTTTGCCCCGCAACGCGCACATGGTCTCCTCAATGTGCTTGGAGAGGCCCATCATCTGGCGGGCCAGGGGCACCAGGGCGCGCCCTGCCTCGGTCAGCACGACCGCGCGCCCCGTGCGGTAGAACAGTTCCAGGCCCAACTGCTGCTCCAGCGCCTGAATCTGGAGGCTGACGGCGGGCTGGCTCATCTTGAGGCGCTTCGCCGCTCCGGAGAAACTTCGCTCCTCAACGGCGCTCAGGAAGATCGCAATTCTGTGAATGTCCAGCATATAGCCTCTCGCGAAAACCTATTTGTGCACATTATAACAGACTCTCGCGAAAATGCAATTTTCCCCATTCGCGTGGATTGGCGTTATTCGCGGTTACAGAGGTCTATCCACGAATAACACGAATCCACACGAATGGAATAAATTCAGACACGTAGGGCGGCTTCCCATAGCCGCCGGGCGCCACACCCGTTCCCCATTCGCGTGAATTGGCGTCATTCGCGGTTACAGAGGTCTATCCACGAATAACACGAATTCACGCGAATGGAGAATAGGGCTACACCCCGTTCGCCGTTCGCGTGGATTGGCGTTATTCGCGGTTACAGGGGCAGAACCCGCCCGGCCTATCGCGTCAAATCTCGCAGCGCGGCTTCCAGCGTGGGGAAGCGGAACGTGTACCCCAGTTCCAGCAGGCGCTTCGGCTGCGCACGCTGGCCCTCCAGGAGCAGCGTGGCGACCTCGCCGAACATGAGGCGCATGGCGAACGCGGGCAGGGGGAACCACGACGGGCGGCGCAGCACCCGCCCGATGACGCGGCTCACCTCGGCGTTGGTCATCACGTCGGGCGCGACCAGGTTGAACGGGCCAGAAGCGGCGGGGTTCTCAATCAGGAAGCGTATGGCGCCCACCTCATCGGCGAGGTGAATCCACGCCACGTACTGCTTGCCGCTGCCGACAGGCCCGCCGACGAACAGGCGAAACGGCAGGAGCATCAGCGGCAACACCCCGCCGGTACGGCTGAACACCACCGCCGTGCGGATGACGACACGGCGCACGCCCATGGCCTCCACCGGCGCGGTCGCCGCCTCCCACTGCACGGCCACCTGCGCGAGCCAGTCGGTCCCGGCGGGCGCGGTCTCGTCCAGCAGTCGGTCGCCCGCGAACCCGTAGATGCCGATGCCCGACGCCTGGACGACGACGCCGGGCTTGTGGGCGGCCTGCTGCACGGCCTCTACCACGGCGCGGCCCGCGTCCAGGCGGCTCTGGAGGATGAGATGCTTGCGCTCGTCCGTCCATCGGCTGGGCAGAAGCCCCTCGCCGGCGATGCTAGCGCCCGCCAGGTTCACGATGGCGCCCGCGCCGTCGGCCAGATGCCCCCAGCCCTGCGCCGTGCGCCCGTCCCAGCGTTCCGCGCGGACGCCCGCCGGCAGGCCGGTGGCCTTGTCGGGGTTGCGCGTCAGCACGATGACCTCGTGCCCGGCCTGCGCCAGTTCCGCCGCCAGCGCCGACCCGATGAGTCCCGTCCCACCTGTGATGAGAATCCGCATGGCAAACACCTCCCGAAAGGGTTATTACCCTCACCCCACCCCACCCACCAGTCGCTTCAGGGCATCACAGGCTGCGCGCTGTACCTCCGCGTCCGCGCCGCGCAGGATGCCACGACCAGTGGATCAACAGCGCTCTACATAGTCGAGAACGCCCCGAAGAGGCCGGGGCCAAGTCCCAACGCAGGTGAGGTAAAGCCTTCGTCGCGCCCTCGTCATGGCCGTGTACACAAGGCGCCGCTCTGCCGAGATGCCCTGCGGCGACAACTCCGGCTGCTTGAAGGTCTCCTGCATTCCCTGCAGAAAGACCACGTCGTACTCAAGACCTTTCAGTTTGTGGAAAGTCTCATACGTAACTTGCTGGCGCTTCAGTTCTTCACTCAGGTGATCTTCTTCCCTTCTCGTGCGTCTGAGCACGGCGATCTGCTCGGGTCGCACCTGCTTGGACAGGAGATACTGAATCTCCAGCCGGATGAAGTCGCACTCCTCCTTGGCGGAAGGGAAAACGCGCACCTGAGGGCGGTCTCCTGGTTGGAGGTTCTCCAGCACGGCCTCTATATCCTCGGGCACGCTCATCTCCTCACGCAATTGCTCCGCCAGAACCGCGTCATCCTGAATCACGGCATAGGCCGCCTGGAAAATCGGGCGAGTGTTCCGATAGGGGATGCGAAGCCAGCGCGTATAGCCGACCACGGAGACACCCTTCTCCTTCCAACTGTAGTATCGGTAGATGCTCTGCGAAGGGTCATCGGCCAGGAACAGGTAGCCGGTGCGAGGCCGGAGGAGATGCTGGATCACGCGAATCCACAACGGCGCGAAATCTTGCGCCTCGTCCACCAGGATCGCGTCGTACTCGGCGTTGCACTGGGCGGGCTGGATCGCTCCCGATTCCATGCCCCGGAGGACGGCCAGGGGCACATCCTCCCAGTCGTAAGCCCCCTCAGATTCCAGCCAGTTCTGGTACGCTTCCATCACGGCATAAATCTGCTCGCGCTGCTGCCGCTGGAGGGAGCGCGTCCGGCCTTTGCGCGGGGACTCCAGATACTCATCACGGCTGCCTATCGGCACCTCCTTGATCCACTTGATCTCCTCGGCGATGAAATCGGCGCCCAACGCGCTGACGATGGGGTACTGCGCCTTGTTGCGAGTGAGCCATCCTTTGGCCCCTCCCTGCGGGTCGGTCCAGCCGCGGAGGGTTGTGAAGAGGCTCTTGCAGAGTTCATGGAACGTGCGCACGTGGAGATTGGGAATCCCGCGCAGGTGCGCGCGCAGAATCCTGGCGAGTTCGTTGTTGTAGGTCAACACTCCGATGCGCCATTCGGGGTACATCTTCGCCAGATACTGAGCGCGCTTTTCTATGACCAGCGTCTTGCCACTCCCCGCCAGCCCTCTGACCAGTCGCACCTGAAGCGACGCGGCGATCTTCCCCGCCGCCGGAGGCAACTCCTCGTCGGGTTTGGGCACATCCGGCAGCCCCAGCGATACCTGAAGCGGCCCACGCTTCTCGGGCTCCGCCCTGCGCGGTTCCTCTTCCTCCACCGCTCTCACCGGCTCCATCGCGATTTTCTCTTGCTCCTGATCCAGGACGAAAGCGGGGCGGCCCTTGCCAGGGGCGCAAACGACAATCTCCGGATAGATGGTGGCGCGTATGGCATCCAGTTCCCGTTTGACCAGACTCCTGGGCTGAGGCAACGTGGCTTTGAGGCGCGCAAGAATAGACCCTGCCTCCAGATCCGCATGGCCCCACACGTAGTTCTCGCCCCACACTCTTCGCAGTTGCGTGATGACCGCCATGGGCAGGTTCGGTAGGACGGCCGCGTACCCCCAGGGGATGTTCAACTTGCGCCGCTCATCGGCGGTCAGCAGGGTTTCGTTCTGCTGAAGTTCATCCGCCAGCATGGTCGCATACTCGCGGGCCGTTTTGACGGGGTTCCTTTCCACCCTTTGCTCGCCCTTTGAACGCACCTCGACTTGGTCGAGAGTTGCCCTGCCGACTTCAATCCAGTCCTTGACTTCAAGCACGATGACGCCGAAGGTGGTAAGCACGACGAAATCAGGGAAACGCTGCCGCTGCTGAAGGGTTAGGGGAGTTTCCACATACACGTAGAAATCGTTGGGCAAATTGTGCTTGAGTTTCTTGCACACCAAACGCTCGCCCGCGGTGGCGCGATCTTCCCGAAGTTCCCCGATGATCTGCCCCATGGTTGCAGTCCCTCCGCTGCGGTGATGTGTGGCCGGGTGGTGGGTGTCCGCGCTGAAAGGAAGGGTTATGGGATTTTTCACCGACTATTATACACAACGGTTTGCCATTTGCGAAATGGATAGAAACAACAACCCTCCCGCAGGGTCGTGCCCCGCGGGAGGGTCCGATGGCGAGCGCCCGACTCTTACAGCGCCAGCCCTACCCGATAGCCCGCCTTGACCGCCTCAAACACGCGCCCCACGGAGAACGAGTCGCCCAGGTTGTGCACCTCGGCCGCCACCCGCTCGCGGACGCACGCCTCGTACAGGGACTCGTCGGGCTTCATCCCCACGGCCAGCACCACCAGGTCGGCCGCCAGGGTCTCCTCGCGCCACTCCTCGCGGATGGGCCGCGCCAGCGGGTTGGGCACGTTCTCGGGCAGGATGGGCCGCCACGTTACGTACGGGTCGGGCACCGTCGGCGACGCGTTGCGGGCGATGACCACCTCGCGCTCGCCGATGCGCTGGACCGTGGCGCAGTTCAGCAGCCGCACGCCCTTGCGCTCCAGGTGGTGGATCAGATGCCCGCGGTTTGCCGTGCAGACGCCCTTCATAAAGTAGGGCAGCATCTCCACCACCGTTACATCCTTGCCCAGTTCGTAGGCCAGGAAGTAGGCCGTCTCGCAGCCCACGGAGCCGCCGCCCACGATCACGATTTTGCCCTTGCCCTCGGCCAGCGCGGGGTTGCGCAGCACATCCACCGCCTGGACCACGTGGGGCAGGTCGGCGCCGGGCACGGGCAGGCCGCACGGCTTCGCGCCCGCGCAGACGACGACGGCGTCAAACCCGCCCGCGCGCAGGTCCTCGGGCGACACGTCCGTGCGGAACCACACCGTCAGGTCGCAGTCGCGGGCGTGGCGCTCCACCGCGGCGTTCAGGTAGTCCACGTAGTTGGCCACGTCGTACTTGATCTTGGGGACGCAGCCGGGGATGAGGGTGCCGCCCGCCTTGTCGTTCCTGTCGTACAGCGTAACGCGATGGCCGCGGCGGGCCGCCGTCGTGGCGCACACCACCCCGGCGGGGCCGGCCCCCACCACGGCGACGCGCTTGGGCTTCTCGGCGCGGGGCGGCGTCTCGGCCAGCAGTTCCTCAAAGCCGGTGCGCGGGTTCACGGCGCACTGGGGATGCCCGCCCTCCAGGAACTCGTTGAGGCAGCCTTCCTGATCGCCGATGCACGGGATGATTTCGCTGACCCGGCCCGCGTAGGCCTTGTTGGGCCATTCGGGGTCGGCCAGCAGGGGCCGCGCCAGCATCACCATGTCGCACATCCCCTCGCGCAAGGCGCGCTCCGCCAGGTCCGGATAGCCCAGTTTGCCCACCGCCACGACGGGCACATCCTGCCCCGCGTTGGACTTGACGCCGTGCTCGGCGAAGTAGTCCTTGACGATCTTGGCCACCTCCAGGTAGCATCCGGGCGGCATGGACGCCGGCGGGTGCGGCAGCCACCAGTTGTCATAGCATCCCAGGTCCACGTCAAACATGTCCACCCCGGCGCGCACCAGGTTGACCATGTACTCCAGCGTCATCTCCACCGTGCGCTCGTTGCGGAACCGGCGCAGACCCTTGACCGACTGCATCCGCTCGCCGTAGGTGGCATTGAGCGCCAGCGACAGGTCAATGCGGTACATGATGGGGTAGCGCGGGCCGGTGCGCTTGCGAATCTCCCGAACCAGTTCAATCCCAAACGCCTGCCAGTCGGCGAACTTGCCCCATTTTCGGCGGTTGAAGGCCGGATTGGTCATCTGCTCCAGGAGATACCCCTCGTGGCCGTGGAGATACACGCCGTCAATGAGCAGGCCCTTGGCGTCGGCGGCAGCCTGGCCCGCGTTCTTGATGATTCTCCAGCACTCGCGGTTGGTCAGCGGGCGGCACGGCACTTCGGGGATGTAGAAGTTGGGATTCCAATAGGACGAGATGGGCAGTTTGTACTTCTTGACCAGGCACTCGGGCGAGCCGACGCGCCCCAGGCCCGGCGTGAGTTGGATGAAGAAGCGCGCGCCGTGGGCGTGGCAGTTCTCCGCCAGGATGCGCCAGCCCGCGTAGTTGGTGCGCGAGCGGTCAATGCGCGGGAAGTAGGACAGGTCGCCCGGCTCCGTAACCGACGGGTCCACGCCGTGGCTCACGGGGATGAGCCCCGATGTGATGAGGCCCACACCGCCCCTGGCCCGCGCCACGAAGTACTCAATCATCTTGTTGCTCGGCCGGCCGGTCTCGTCGGCCATGCAGATGTTGCCCATCGGCCCCATGACGATGCGGTTGCGAATCTTCACGCCGTTGACCTGGATGGGCTGAAACAGGTGGGTGTACGGGTACAGGTCGGCGGTCATGCGGCCATCGCGCAGTTTGCCCTCGTCGGCGAACCAGTCGCCGTAGCCGCTCACCCATTGTCGCAATCGTTCCTCGTAGTCCATAGGTGCTCTCTCCTTGCAGCGGTCTGTCCGCAGCCGCAACCGACCGCGGGCGGTATTGTGCAATCCTTCACAAGACATTATACGCCGCCCGCGGAGGATTGTCAAAACCCCCGACCGCGGCGCGATGGAACCCTGCCCTACACGCTATGCGTTTCATGCTGCCGATTATCGGTCTGCCTAATCTCCACCGAAATGTGTAGTTTTCCGAATTGACAACGCCGCCGTTGTGGAGTTATGATTGGGCATCAGTTCGCAGGCAACCGTGTCGCTCTCAGTATAGCACAAAAAGCATCCGCGCGAGTCTCGCATGATGAGGATGGACAACTGAAACAAAGAGGAGGTAAATCAACAGTATGCGTGCCCAAGGTATTCCACCGGAAGTCCGGCAAAAGGTTGAAGCGATCATAAAGAAATTCAACGAGACCGTCATCAAAGATCCCGAGTGCTATTACGTAGCCCGTTACCGGGGGAGGTATGTGTACCTTGATCGGTTTGACCACGGTGTGAAAGGGCCGATCTGTCGCCTGGAGTACACGGGGCGCATGGATGATTGGGACTTTGCGATCTACCTGTACAGCGACGAACGGTACGATCCTGATGAGTGGTTCTTCCCGGGGTCAGACTACGTAGACGGAACGGTTGAAGGAGCGCTGAAAGCCGGGCTGGAGGCATATCCGTAGGATTACAAGCGAAGCCGAGCGCTTGGCAGACGTCGGAGACGCGTTCCAGCACAGCCCAGCCCGCGCATCCACCCGCCGCCCGCCACGCTCCGCGGCGCGGGTGAAGCGCAGGCCGTCATACGCAGCGCCTTGCCGCGCCCGTGTTGGCGCCCGGCTCCCCGTCGGGCGCGTGCAGAGACCCGCTTGCCCGCCCCCCTGCCGGCTGCTACTTCCCCGGCAGGTTGTACTGGGCGTAGTTGCCCTCAAACTCCGTGGGGATGGTCGTCAGGATTTCCACCCAGCGGATGATGCGGTTGGCGCCCTGCAGGAGTTGCAGGAACGGGCCTTGCGTCTTGAGTTTGCGCATGGTGATGGCCTTGGTGGCGCCCATCTTGCCGCGCAGGATGTCCACCCACACGCCATACGGCGCCGACAGGGTGAACAGCGTCGGCCGCTCGCCGATCCACACCTCGTTCATCTTGCCGTCCACGTTGTCAAACCCGATGACGATGCGCTCGTGGACGCCCTGCGCCGGCTCCGGCTCCAGCACCAGCGTGTACGACTCGTTGTTGCCCTTGGCCAGTTCCAGGTACTGCGGGTCCGCGTTGGAGCGCCTCTTGACCTCTTCCAGATACTCCAGGCTGGCGAGTTTCATGTGCACCTCCTCTATACTAGCAGTCAGCGGTCAGCAAACAGCCGTCAGCAGACAGCGGTCAGCCACCCGCGGGTTGCTCGCCGGCGATTCGGACGAGAACCTTGACCGCGCCCGAACCAGGGGTGTCCAAGAACCTGAACCCCTTGTCCACCACGTCGTCCAACGCGATCTCGTGGGTTATCAGCGATTCCACATCCACGCGCCCCTGGGCCACGAAGTCAATGGCCGCAGGAAACGCGGCGCGGCCCGCCAGGCTCCCCTCAATGCACAGATCGCCCAGGGCCACGCTCATGAAGTCGGCCTCCACCGGCTCCACGCACAGGCCGAGGACGAAGATTTGCCCGCCCTTCCGCACCAGGGAGATGGCGTCGCGATAGGGTTGGGGCGCGCCCGTGCAGACGTAGATAACGTCGGGGCCTTGCCCGTCGGTCAGCGCCGACAGCGCCACGCTCACGTTGTCCCGCGTCGGATCCAGGACGAGCGCCGCGCCCAGTTTCCGCGCCAGCGCCGCGCGGGTGGGATCCACCTCGGTTACGGCCACCCGCCGCGCGCCGGCCAGGAGCGCGCACTGTAGCGTGAGCAGGCCGATAGGCCCGGCGCCCATGACCAGGGCGCGGTCGCCCGGCTTCAGCCGCGAGCGTTGCACGCCGTGCAGCGCCACCGACAGCGGCTCCACCAGCGCGCCCCGGCGCAGGCTCACGCCCTCGGGCAGGCGGTGCGCCCCGCGCACCGGCGCGACGCAGTATTCCGCCATCGCCCCGTCGTGGGTTACGCCGATCATGTACAGGCTCTCGCACGCGTCCAGCCGCCCCTCGCGGCAGGGCAGGCACTGGCCGCAGGGGATGGCGTCGTTGACCACCACGCGGTCGCCCGGCTTCCAGTCCGCCACGTCGGGTCCTGCCGCAACGATGACGCCCGAGAACTCGTGCCCGAGGATCAACCCGGGCGCGTACATGCCGGTGTGGTACGCCTCCATGTCGGACCCGCAGATGCCGCAATAGGCCACGCGGATGAGCACCTCGCCCGCGCCGGGTTCGGGCATGGGCACGTCGGCGACCTTAATGTGTCCGATTCCCCGCACAACCGCCGCTTTCATCTCCACCTCCCGCTATCGTGCTGACAAGGCGCGGATGACCCAGGGACGCGAAATCCCTCTCCGTGTCTTGGTGTCTTTGTGTGGGAAAAATGTCCCACACGGAGACACAAAGAACACAGAGGGTTTCTTTGTGTCTCTGTGTCTTGGTGTCTTTGTGTGAGAAAAATGTCCCACACGGAGACACAAAGAACACAGAGGATTTCTTTGTGTCTTTGTGTCTTTGTGTGAGAAAAATGTCCCACACGGAGACACAAAGGCACAAAGGGGTAGAGGCACAGGGGATTTCTTTGTGCCTCGTGTCTTTGTGCGAGAAAAATGTCCCACACAGAGGCACGAAGGCACAAAGGGGTAGAGGCACAGGAGATTTCTTTGTGTCTTGGTGTCTTTGTGTGAGAAAACGTCCCACACAGGAGTTTCTCGGGTTTTTGTGGCGGCCGATTCCCCATAAAACCCCTTGACTCCTTGCAGAGTAGTGCTATAATGTGAACAGCGGATTAGGATCGGTGTACTGCGCGGGCCACTCGTTCCACGCACGCGGATGGGTTGCCGCGCAGCGCGACCTGCTGGGAGAATTGTACGGCGTTTTTGGCGCATGGCAAATCGCAGGCTAACCCACCCCGCCCGTCGCCGCGGAACACAAAGACGCGAGAGGAGCGTTCCTCTCGCGTCTTTCGTCGTCGCAAACGAGGCGGGCGGCTTACCCCAGGCCGACGGCCACGTCCCGCTTGCTCTGCCAGATGGCCCAGCCCACCACGGCCACGAGGATGACCAGGGCCACGTACATGCCCGGCCTGCCCTGGTTCTCCACAATCAGCGGGGCGGCCAGCAGGCTGATCAGGTTCACCACCTTGATCATCGGGTTGAGGGCCGGCCCGGCCGTGTCCTTGAGCGGGTCGCCGCAGGTATCGCCCTCCACGGCGCACTTGTGGGCGGGCGACCCCTTGCCGCCGAAGTGCCCGTCTTCAATATACTTCTTGGCGTTGTCCAGCGCGCCGCCAGCGATGGCCATGAAGACCGCCATCAACTGCCCGGTCAGGATCACGCCCGCCAGGAAGGCCCCCAGCGCCTTGACGTCAAAGATGATGCCCACCACCAGCGGCAGCGAGACGGACAGCGCCACCAGGCTGACGAGTTCCTTCTGCGCGGCGGCCGTCGTGATGCTCACCACCTTCCCGTAGTCCGGCGCGACCGTCCCCTCCAGCACGCCCTTGACCCGGAACTGCTTGCGCACCTCGTCCACGACCAGGTTGGCCCCGCGCGCCACCGCCCGCAGCGAGAACGACGAGAAGAGGAACGGGAGCGCGCCGCCCACCAGGAAGCCGATGGTCCCCGTCAGCGTGGAGACCGGAATGCCCTGGTCCAGCAACTTGAGGAACTCGTCCACGCCCATCCCCTGCAGCCCGCCGTAGGGCAGCGTCAGGGCGTCGGCCACAAAGGAGAAGAACAGCGACGTGGCGGCGACCACGGCCGAGGCGATGGCCACCTGCTTGGTAATCGCCTTCGTGGTGTTGCCCACCGCGTCCAACTCGGCGAGAATCTTCCACGCCTTCGGCCCGACATGAGCCATCTCGCCGATGCCGTTGGCGTTGTCCGAAATCGGCCCGAAGGAGTCCATGGCCACATTGTTGCCGGTGTGCGACAGCATGCCGATGCCGACCATCGCGACGCCGTAGAGGGTGTAGATCAGGCCCTCGTTGTGGAAGATCAGGTGGCTGGCAGCCAGCGCCACCACGATGGCCAGCAGGCTCCACACGCTGGCCTCCATGCCCACCGCCAGGCCCGAGAGAATGGTCGTGGCCGAGCCGGTCTTGGTGGATTCGGCGATCTCTTGCACCGGCTTCTTGTGGAGCGAAGTGAACAGCGAGGTCAGCGGGTTGAACACCACGGCCAGGCCCACGCCGATGGCGTTCAGCGTGGCCAGTTGCCACTCGTGGACGTACAGGGTGGAGAAGACGAAGGCCCACACGACGGTGTTGATGGAGGACACCTCGTAGGAGCGGAACATGGCCTCTTCGGCATCCTTGGCCCGCAGGAACTTGATCGGGAAGTTCTCCCAGATGGGAACGGTGAAGGTCCCCAGGATGGAAGAGACGACGCCGATGGCGCGCACGATCAGGGGATACACAATCCACTGGATGTGCCCCGTCAGGCCGTACAGGAAGAGTCCCAGGATCAGGGTGGAGACGATGGTAACCTCGTAGGACTCAAAGATGTCGGCGGCCATGCCGGCGCAGTCGCCCACGTTGTCGCCCACCAGGTCGGCGACAACGGCCGCGTTGCGCGGGTCGTCCTCGGGCAGGCCCTGCTCCACCTTGCCCACCAGGTCGGCGCCCACATCGGCCGCCTTGGTGTAGATGCCGCCGCCGATTCGCATGAAGAGGGCGACCAGCGTGCCGCCGAAGCCGAAGCCCAGCAAGGCGTCGGGCGCCGCCTTGCCGAAGATCATGAAGATGATGGTGCCGCCCAACAGCCCCAGGCCGTCGGTCAGCATGCCGGTGAACGTTCCGGCGCGGTAGGCCACGGTCAGCGCCCCGTTGTAGTTCTCCTTGACGGCCATAGAGGTTACGCGGATGTTGCCCTCAATGGCGACGCGCATTCCGAGTTGGCCGACCAGGATGGAGAAAGTGGCGCCAGCGATGAAGGCCAGCATTCGCCCGAAGCCGATGCCCAGCCTCGCGGCGGCTTCGTTCCCGCCGAACATCTCCAGGGCCTGGTGGCTTGGCCTGACCACATAGACGCTGAAGAAGAGCGCCACGGCCAGCGCGCCCAGGATGGGCAGCATGGTGCGCAACTGCCGCCAGAGATAGGCGTTGGCGCCCACCTTGATGGCGCTCCACACCTGCTGCATGGCCGGGGTGCCCTTGTCCCGCCGCACCGTATCGCGCCACAGCCAGTAGGCGTAGAGCAGGCTCAGAAAGGCTACACCGATGACCCCAAAGAGCATGCCTTGTTCTAGTGGACTCAGTGCCGACACGATTGCCTCCTCCTTGAGAGTATTGAGTCTTCGCCCACTTGTACAAAACGACGCTTTCCCAGGTGGGCCGCCGCGAAAGCGCCATCAGGTCCGCGTTGGACAACGGAGCATGGCCGCGCCATCTCGGTTGAAGCGCCCAATAACCGGCCCGAACGGGCTAACGCAAATGCGCGCCGACGCTCGGCGTTCCATCGGGAGTCCGAAGGGCAGGAGACTGCGCCCTTCTGGGCGGGCGTGCCGACCCACCCAATGGACGCGATTGTAGCATAGACGCGCGACGGCTGTCAATAATTCGCATTTGCGTTCATGCCTGTATGGAATCCAGCACAAGGGCGGCGGGAGCCTCCGATGGCACCCAACACTTCTCCCCGTCCTTCTGGACGAGGGCGACGCGCAACCCGATGCTGGCCGAGCGCCCGATGCCCGCCGCGCCGAGCGGGATGCTCAAGTACAGGTCGTGCGTGCCCCGGCGCACCCGCACGCCCGCCTCGGCCGATGTCTCGCCGACGAGGTGCGCCGTCCAGGGCGCGCCGGTGCCGTCTCCGGTCGGCCAGATGTCCACGATGACGTTCGGATTCTCCATCGGCTCGTAGGTTTCCAGGCGCAGGTGCAGGCTCTGCTCATCTCGGTGCAGGCGGAGCCGCCGCACGGGGACGTAGGCCCGCTGGGCAGCCCCCTGCGATGCCGCCAGGGGCACGAGCGTGAGGCTGCGGTCCCAGGCCCACGTTTCGGGCCATCCGCTGGCGGCCGACTGGATGAAGGGGATCGCGTTGTCGGGCC
This sequence comes from Anaerolineae bacterium, assembly GCA_034436295.1. Taxonomy (GTDB): domain Bacteria; phylum Chloroflexota; class Anaerolineae; order DTLA01; family DTLA01; genus DTLA01. Next base: position 18,446 of record DAOTVT010000049.1, read on the forward strand.
GGCCCCACGCCGCGTCCAACTCGGCCAGGTCGCGGGGCGGCGCCTCACCCAGGATGCGGTACACGTCCAGCAGCCGCGCGCGGTACAGTCGGTCAAACTCGGCCTGCATGGGCGAACGGTTGCGGCTGGAATACCACCAGAACCAGTCGCTGCCCTCGGCCTGGTAGATGCGCTCCCACGCGTCGCCGAGGAGTTGCGCGGGCGCGTCGGGATGGGCAGCCTGCCAGTCCATCAGCCGCTGGCGGGTCTGGGCAAGCCAGGCCCAGGCGCGATTGTGCTTCTCCTCGCCGATCCACGTGTCCAGGTTCCCGTTGATCCACGAGCCGGTGAACAGGCGGTCAATCCGCGCGCGCGGCGGGTACTTGCGCAGGTATTCGCGCACGGTAACGGGCTTCAGCAGCGGGTCGTCGCCCAGCCGCTGATACAGGGTCTTCAGGAACGGGTTGCCGTTCTGCTCGTAGTACTCCCAGGCGTTTTCTCCATCCAGGATGATGGGCACCAGGTAGGGCAGGCCGTCCGGCTCCAGCCGCTCGCGGATCACGTGCAGGCGGTAGATCATGTCGTCCACGGCGGCCTGCGGGTTCATGCTCTGGTACACGAAGCCGATGCGATCCGACAGCGCGTGGTCGCGGAACACGGCGGCGACGGGGCGACTCCCGCCGTCCACCCAGTACGGCTGGTAGAGGATGGAGGGATTCTTGACATGGCCCGCGCCGTCGCGCTCTATCCGTACCCCCAGGCTGCGGGCCAGGATGGCCTCGTCGGACGCGAACCATGCGAACCCCGCCTCCGCGATCAGGGGCACGACGGCAGCGCCCACCGCCCCCTCCGACGGCCACAGGCCCGCCGGCTTCTTGCCGAATCGCGCGGCGTGGGCCTGGACGGCGCGCGCCAGTTGTTCGCGTGCGTCCTCCGGCGCCGCCAGGGCCACGCTCGGCAGCGCGATACCGGGCATGGCCACCCGCGCCGAGTCCGTGCTGATGAGGAGCGGCAGGATGGGATGGTAGTAGGGCGACGTGGTGAGTTCCACCTGCCCCTGGGCCGCCAGCGCCTTGTAGGCTGGGATGATGCTCGCGATGACCTCGCGCTGCTTGGCCAGGATGAGGCGAATGTCCTCGGGCGTGTACCCCGCGCCCTTGTGGGAGATGGCCTGGAATTGCGGGTCCTGGGCCAGGTTCAGCGAGTCCATCCAGGCCAGGTTGAACAGCGCGATCAGGTCCAGATAGTCGGCGTCGGAAAAGGCGTCCACATCGCCGCGGGTGGCATCTCTGCGCGCCTTGAGTTCCAGGTAGCGCGCAGACCGCGCCATCACCTTGTGCTCGTTCACGCAGAAGAAAAGCGACAGGATGTAGGCTTTGTCTTCCCTGGACCACGCCGTCTGGGTGCTGAGTTTCAGGGCGCGATCCTGCGCGGCGCCCTCGGCGTAGGCTTCAATCTGCGCCAGGAGCGAGGGGACGAAGTTGACGGTGGCGTGGACTTGGGGATACTGCGCCTGGAGTTCCGCCATGCGGAGGTAGTCCTTGACCGCGTGCAGGCGCACCCACGGGAGCGCGTACTCTCCCGTGCGCGGGTCCAGGTAGTCCGGTTGGTGCATGTGCCACAGGATGGCAACGTGCAGCGGGTGGCTCACGCATTCTCCCTGTCGCGGGGTCGCATGTGCGGGAACAGGATGACCTCGCGAATGTTCGGCTGATCCGCCAGCAGCATCGTCAGGCGGTCAATCCCCATGCCGAAACCGCCGGTGGGGGGCATGCCATAACTCAGCGCGGTGATGAAGTCCTCGTCCATCTGGTGCGCCTCCTCGTCTCCGGCGGCGAAATCCCGCCCCTGGGCCAGGAACCGCTCGCGCTGGTCCAGCGGGTCGTTGAGTTCCGAGAAGGCGTTGCAAATCTCCATGCCGGCGATGAACCCCTCAAACCGCTCCACGGTGGTCTCGGAGCCGGGCTTCTTCTTGGCCAGCGGCGACACGTCTATCGGATAGTCTATCAGGAACGTGGGCTGAATCAGGTTCGGCTCCACGTAGGAACCGAGGAGCGAGTCAATCAGTTTGCCGCGGCTGGACTTGGCCTCCACGTCCAACCCCCTGGCGACGATGGCCTTGAACAGGCTGTCGGCGTCGGGGTATTCCTCGTAGTCCACGCCGGTTGCCTCGCGGATGGCGTCGCGGAGCGGGATTCTGCGCCAGGGCGGCGTGAGGTCAATCTCGTGTCCCTGGTACGTGATCTTGGCGGTGCCCAGCACCTCGCGGGCGGTGAAGGCGACCATCTCCTCGGCCGTGCGCATGACATCGTTGTAGTCGGCGTAGGCCTGGTAGAACTCCAACTGCGTGAACTCGGGATTGTGCTTGAAGGAGATGCCCTCGTTGCGGAAGTCGCGGCCGATTTCGTACACCCGCTCGTAGCCGCCGACGATGAGCCGCTTGAGGTACAACTCAAACGAGATGCGCAGGTAGAGATCCTGATCCAGTTGATTGTGGTGCGTGATGAAGGGGCGGGCGGCCGCTCCGCCATAGATGGGCTGCAGGATGGGCGTCTCCACTTCCAGGAACCCGCGCTCGTCCAGGAATCGGCGCAGCGCCGCCACGGCCCGCGCCCGAATCCGGAAGATGTCGCGCACTTCGGGGTTGGCCAGCAAATCCAGGTAGCGTTGCCGGTGGCGCAGTTCGGTGTCCTTCAGCCCGTGCCACTTGTCAGGCAGCGGGCGCAGCGTCTTGGCGGCCAGCGTGATGGAGTCGGCCAGGACGGTGATCTCGCCGGTGCGCGTGCGAAACACGACGCCCGCCACCGACACGAAATCCCCGATGTCAAACAGTTTGCGGAAGTCGTCGTAGGCTTCTTCGCCCAGACGATCCACCCGCAGGTAAATCTGAATCCGGCCGGAGCCGTCCTCTATGTGCGCGAAGGTGGACTTGCCCATCTCGCGCACGGTGAGCAGCCGCCCCGCGACGGTTACGCGCACTTCGGCGCCTTCGGGCGCGGCCTCAAAGGCGCGCTTGGCTTCTTCCGCCGTGTGGGTTCGCGCCACGCGAGGGGGATAGGGATCCACGCCCTTCTCGCGCAACTTGGCCAGTTTCTCTCGTCGGTACTGTTCCTGGTCGGTGAGTCGTTCGGTCATGTCCACCCTTCCGCCGCTGTGCGGCTATTCCAGGGCGATGATGCGGATGCGGCGCACGCCGCCTGGGGTCTGCACCTGCACGGTCTCGCCCACCCCGCGCATGAGCAGCGCCTTGCCCAGCGGCGACTCGTTGGAGATGCGGCCGCTGGCAGGGTCGGCCTCGGCAGACCCGACGATTTGGAACGTCTCCGGCGGCTCGCCATCTTCCACGATGGTTACCTTGGAACCCAACGTAACGCGATCGGACGCGCCGCCTTCTTCTATCAGCACGTAGTTGTTCAAAATCTGTTCCAGCGTCAGGATGCGGCCTTCTATGAAAGCCTGCTCGTTCTTGGCGTCGTCGTATTCTGCGTTCTCGGTAACGTCGCCTTCCTCTTTGGCGGAGTGGATGCGGGTGGCGACTTCAGGGCGACGGACGTTCTTGTAGTACTCCAGTTCCTCTTGCAGTTTGCGAAGTCCATCAGGGGTCAGGAAAACCGGTTTCTGTGACATCGGCCCTCTCAATCCTCGTGAAGAGTGTTTTTGGACTTTCTGAGGCAAATAGAAAAAGCGTCTGTCGCCCTATCCTCTTTGGGGCGTAGCCAGAACGCATTTTCCACACCTGTAACAAAAACCGAGAGACGATTGCCGAGGCACACCGTTCTCTCTGGCGGTATTATACACAACTTCGCGCCATCTGCCAAATCGTGCCGCGCAGGACACGTTCCCAAGGGCGTTGGCGCCTGTCGTTGCAAGCGAAGCGAAGCATCTCCCGCGACCTCACCCCCTCGTTCCCCCTCCCCGCCTGCGTGAAGCACGTGCGACGCACCTCCGAGGTGCGTCGCACGTTGTGCCCGCCCGACGCGCAACCTTCGCCCCCGTAGCGCGGGGGTTTAGCCCCACACGGCCATGCGCCCACCGACCTCACCCCCTCATTCCCCCTCTCCGCGCGCGGAGATGTTCTAATTCTTGTCAAATCGTGAACCTTAACAGAACGAATAGCCAAAAGCCAGACGCAAGCCGCATTGAACCAAGGGTGGCGTCTCACCGAGTTTTGACGCCACCGGTGATGAGAGTA
>DAOTVT010000050.1:0-4252 GCA_034436295.1 Anaerolineae bacterium
CTTCAGTTCGGCCCGTCAGAACAGGGGGCCGCTAGACGTAGGGCAAATTGCCAATTTGCCCTACGATGGCCGCCGAGAGAGCAGCGCCAACCGAATGTGCGACCTCCCGATGGGCCTCCTGGCGCTACGTTACCACATCGTGCGTTCTTATGAAAAAGCGAGCGTGAGTAGGCGAAAGAATTGTTGGGGCAATTCATGAGTCGCCCCACGGTTACCTTTCCGTGAACGGAGTCTGGCAGTTGGCGCGGTGAGCAGCAACGTGCGACGCACTTCGCGAAGCGCGTCGCACGTTGATCGTCTGGTTCGGGGCGAACCACGCGCGTTCGCCCCGGTGCGCCAAGCCGCGCGCCTACTGGGGCTGGCTGACGAGATTGTTCAGCGCCTCCAGGATGGGGGCCAACTCGGGCGGCACCGCGCCGTCCATGGTCGTTACCGAGTGGGGCTTGCCGCCCGCCGGGTCCGCGTAGCGAATGACATACGTGAAGCGGTCGCAGCAGACGTCGGCGGGCAGGTAGTTCTCGTTCAGGCCCATGAAATTGGCCGTGGTGAATTGTCCCTTGATCCGCTCCATCTCCTGCGGCGTGAGTTGGAACGTGGTTACCAGGCCCTTGCGGTTGAGGACGGCCCGCCCGTCGGCGTAGATGGTGAGCCGATCCTGGAAGCCCGCGAAGCCGCCCGAACGCTCGTACTCAAGCCAGACCTGGCCCGCCGGGCCGATGCGCGTCCCCTGCACAACCCACAGATAGGGCTGGCCGGCATCGTTCACCCGCACCTGGGCGAACAGCCGCACGAGCACGCCTTCCACCTTCTCCGACGGCGGGATGTCCAGCCCTTCTACCGGCGCGCCGCCGGCGTGGACGTAGATGGCGCCGCCCTCGTCGCGAACGACCCAGTCGCTGCGGGTAACGGCGGGGCCGGTGCCCACGGAGCCGAACAGATCCCAACCTTCGTAGTAGCCCACGACGCGGATGTAGCGGCCCGCCCAGCCCTTCGGGTCGGCGCGGACGGCTTCCAGGACGCGCGTCGGGCGCGTGTCGTCGGCAAGGAACGTTGTGCCTTCGTCCGGCGCCGTCATGCCATCGGCGAGAATCCGCCCCGTCCAGCCCTTGCCCGACGCATGGGCCACGCGGACGGCGTACTCGGGGCGCGGCACGACGGGAGCCTGCACGTCCACCGTCCAGTCGCCGCCGATGTAGCGCAGCGCGGTGATGCCGAGCAGTCCGCCCGCCGCGTCCACCTCAATCCACTCGTCGGGCCGCGTCAGGTCGGGGTACAGCCCCAGGAAGTGCGCGACCGCCGCATCGCGGGCTTCGGCTGGCGAGAGCGGGCGTGCGGGCGTCGGCTCCTCGGCGACCTTGCCGGTGGCGTCCACCTGGCCCGCCCAGGCGAAGGCCCCGAAGGACACCTCCACATGGTACGACGGCTCGGGCACGACGGGCATAGACACCAGAACGGCCAGGCCGCTCGGGTCGGAGAAGCGCCAGGTCGTCGCGCCCAGCCTGCCGTCGGTAACGTCCTCGGCCGTCCACTTGAAAGACGCGGGCCAGTTCAGGTCAGGATGCGCGCTCTTGAGATAAGCCAGCGCCGCATCCCGCGCCTGGGTGAACCCCGAAGGCGCCGCATTCTGCCGCCCCATGTAGGCGCACCCGGCCAAGGCCAATGCCAATGCCACCAGAATCCCGAACCTCCATACCCTCTTCATCGTTGTCCTCCTTCTTCCCGTTCGTCCGGGTGTTGGACACATTTCAGTCTGGGGGCAAATCTGCCGCAATACGCAGGCTCTGAGCACGCTCATGGGCAGCCCGCCGTCCGACGCAGTCGGCCTTCGCCGCATGGCGGGCTGCGGTGGGACTCTTGACCTCACCCATCCCCACCCCAGCCCTCCCCTTCCCTCTCCGCCGGCGGAGAGGGAAGGGGAGGGTGCGGGAGGGGTTAGGTGAGGTAGACCCATCCCGGCAGGCCGAACCATGCTGGGTCATTCCTGCCCCCAGAACCGAAATGTGCCCCGGGCCTCGGGCAAACTGCGCATGATAGACGAAGGCACGCGCCGGTTTGTTCCCGTCGGCGGCTAGCCCAGTCGGTCAAAGAGCAGGGTCTGATTCGTTGTGATGCCGTCCACGTCCATGGCGACGAGTTGACGCATGCGCTCCAGGTCGTCCACCGTCCAGGCGAAGACGCGAACCCCCGCCGCGTGGAAGGTCCGCACCGCGCCAGGGGTGATGACCTTGTGGTAGAGCATGACATCGTCGGCCTGCGATTGTGCCAGGAGCCTGCCGACGATAACCGGCAGGAAGCGCCGCATGTACCAGAGCGCCACGTTGACCGCGATCTTCATGTAGGGCTTGGTGGATGCGCCGCCCTTGTCCTCTGGGTACGACATGCCGAGCCGAACCTCGGGCATGGCTTCGCGGAGGCGGCGAAGGGACTGGGGCACCAGCGAACTGACCAGGATTTGGTCGGCCATGTTGTGGCGGCGGATAGCCTGGGCAATATCGCCCTCGTGGCCTTCGTCCTTCATGTCCAGGTTGACAAGCACGCGCCCGCGCAGGAGTTCCAGGGCCTCGTCCAGGGTGGCGATGGGTTCGCCCTGGACGCGCAGGGCGCGGGCCTGGCTCACCGTGAGGGCGCTCAGGGTAGCGGGGCCGGCGTCGGTCTCCACGGTGTCATCATGGCTCAGGATGAGGCCATCGGCGCAGCCGCGCACGTCAAACTCCACCATGTCCACCCTGTGCTCCAGCGCCAGCGCCAGGGCGCGGAGCGAGTTGGGCGGGGCGTAGGCGCCTGCGCCGCTGTGGCCGATGCGGAGGATGCGCCGCCCCGAGGGGCTGCGCAGGGGCGGGCGGGCTGTCGGGAAGTCGTAACGAAAGGGCATGGTCTTGGGCGTCTCCTTGTGGTTTTTGTCTCCCTGGGCACGGGCTGGGCGGCGGGACTAGGAGCCTCGGCACGAGCGAGCGTAGGTCAAGCCGGCGACGTAATCTGCGATCCGCCGCGCGGCTTCCAGAATGTCGGTGAGGTAGATATCGGCTTTCTCAGACATACACGATGCTCTCCAGGATGCTCTGCGCGACGCGGTCAACCCGGATTCCTCGGATGCCATCGGGGGTAAGAATGTCCACCTTCCTCCCCACCAGTTGCTCCAAGAACTCGGCGAACTCCACAAACTGGAGGCCGATAGGGCGTGAGAATTCCACGACGATGTCCACGTCGCTGGCTTCGTCGGGCATATCCTTCGCGAATGAACCGAACAAGCCGATTCTCCGGACGCCGTACTTGGCGGCTAGGTACGGTTGGTATTGCCTCAGCAACGCCTCAATGTGTGCCCTGGTGGTTGACATCGCTAGGCCCTCCTGCAGGGTAGGCCAAACCTGCGCCCCCTGGCTTGTTCCGCGTGGCCAGGCGGCTTGTTCATCAAGCGGCCCTGCGTAATCATTCTATGGGCAAGGCACTGGCTCGTCAATTTTGGATGGCTATTTCCCCTTCCACGCCGCCTTGCGTTTCTCCAGGAAGGCGCTCACGCCCTCCACGCGGTCTTCGGTGTCAAACACGACCCCGAACAGCGCCGCCTCGTGATCCAGGCCGGATGCGAGCGTGCCCTCCGCGCCCTCGTTGATGGCCTGCTTGCACAGGCGGAGCGCCACCGGGGCCTTGGACGCCAGTTTCTCGGCCAGTTCCAGCGCCTTGGGCATAAGTTCGGCGGCAGGGACGACCACGTCCACCAGGCCGATGCGCTGGGCCTCCTGGGCCGAGATTTGGTCGCCGCTCAACACGAGGAGTTTGGCCATGCCCTTGCCCACGAGGCGCGTCAGCCGCTGGGTGCCGCCGTAGCCTGGGATGATGCCCAGGTTGATTTCGGGCTGGCCCAGGCGGGCGGTGTCGGCGGCGATGCGGATGTCGCAGGCCATGGCCAGTTCGCACCCGCCGCCGAGCGCGTAGCCGTTGATGGCGGCGATGACGGGCTTGGGCAGGCGCTCTATGCGGTTGAGCACGGCCTGGCCCGCGCGGGCGTACTCCGCGGCTTCCTCCGCCGAGCGCAGGGAGTTGAATTCGCCGATGTCGGCGCCGGCCACGAAAGCCTTCTCGCCCGCGCCCGTCAGGATGATGGCGCGGATGGCGTCGTCGGCGTTGAGTTCCTCTATCGCCGCGGCGAGTTCGGCCACGGTGGCGCGGCTCAGCGCGTTGAGCGATTTCGGGCGGTTGATGGTGATAATCCCCACCGCGCCCTTGCGTTCTACAAGCAAGTTCTCGTACATGG
>DAOTVT010000051.1:0-29291 GCA_034436295.1 Anaerolineae bacterium
GGCTCTGTCGGGGTTGCGCGGATAGCGAGCGGGGAGGGCGGCGCGGCACAGGTCGGCCAGGCGCGCGTCGGGGTCGGCGTCCCCCGGCAGCGGGGGGAGCGCGTCGCACCGGAAGTCCAGGTCCACCTTGCACCGCCGGGCGATGTCCAACGTGTTCTCCACGGCCTCTGGGTAGGCGGCGAATCGGTGGGCCATCTCATCGGGCGATGGGAGGAAGTACTCCGAGTTGGCGCGGAGGTGCTTCTGCGCATCCTGGAGGGGCACGTTGTGGCGGATGGCCGTCAAGACATCGTGCAGGCGGTGGCCCTGGCGGGTGGCGTAGTGGACGTTGTGAGTGGCGACGACGGGCAGGTGAAGGGCCTGGGCTAGTTCGGCCAGGTCGGCCATCAAGGCAGCATCTTCCCGGTGCAGGTGGTGTTGGAGTTCCACATACAGGTTTCGCGGCCCGAACAGCGATTTCAAGGTCCGGAGCGCAGTCAGGGCCTTGTCCCTCTCGCCTGCGAGCAGGAGCGAAGGAACCCGCCCCTTGCGACAGCCGGTGAGGGCGATCAGCCCATCGGTGCGCCCGCGCAGGTGGGAGACCTTCAACCTCGCCTGCCCCTTGCTCCTGTCCAACTGGGCGCGGGTGATGAGGGCGCACAGGTTGGCGTACCCGGCGCGGTTCTCGGCCAGGAGCACCAGGTGGCTGTCGCCTTCCAGCGTAACCTCGGCGCCGATAACAGGGTGGAGCCCTCGCTCTCTGGCGGCCACGTAGAACCGCACCGCGCCATACAGCCCGTCATGGTCGGTCAGCGCCAGCGCGGGCAGGCCCAACTCCACCGCGCGGTCCACGAGCGCTTCCGGCGTGGATGCGCCGTCCAGCAGCGAGAAACACGAATGGCAATGGAGTTCGGCGTACCCGCTCATTCGTACACCCTCTCCAGAAACCAGGTTCCGCTCAGCAGGTCGCGGAACAGGACGCACAGCAGGCCGGTGTCGGTGGTAACCTCCCAGTAGTCGCGCCACACCTCGGCGTCTGTCCACCAGCCGGTGTGGATACGCCAGCGGGCGCTGACGTCCTGCACCCGATGGCGGCGCCGGTTCCAGCGAAAGGTCAGGGGCGACTCGCCCGACGCCTGTACGTCCACCTGTTTCCCGTCGGGCCAGAAGGGCGTCATGGGTCCACATCCTCCAGGGCGTACCGGTCGCGGAGGAGAAGCGCGTCAGGCGAGCGGACGCGAGCCCGAACCACGCACCCCGGCGAGTGCTTCTGCGCGAGTTGGCGCAGGGTCTCCTCAAGCCGAGTGCGCCCCTCGGCGTGGGCAAACAGGTTCAGTTGCAGGCCCACCCTGGGCTCCAGCCCCGCGAACTTCAGACAGACCGAGGCGACGCCACCTCCATCACCGCCCAGGCCGGATAGAAGACTCGCCAACATCGTTTGGAGTTTCGCCTTTCCCAGTTCTCCACCCACCCATGCGGCGCGCTCCCAGGTTCCACCCCCATCCAGCCGCGCCTGCAGGGTGATGCGCCGCACCCCCAGACCGCTCTTGTCCAGCCGGGCCAGCGTCCCCTGGCTGGCGGCGAGCATGGCATCCAGCAGCGGCCTCAGTCCGGTTTCGGGCACGTCAAAGTCCAACTGCACCTCCAGGACTTCGCGGCGCTGCCCGGACAGCGGATGGGTGTCCGCGCCCCTGGCGCAGCGGTGGGCCTCCAGCGCGTCGGGCCCGAACTGCTCGGCGACGGAAATGGCGGGCAGGCGAGCGAACCCTCCGATGGTGCGGATGCCCAGCAGGCGCAACCTGCGCAGCGTTTCCTCGGGCAGGGGCAACTCGTCCACGGGGAAGGGGGACAGAAAGGCGCGGTCGGGCTGCTCTACGATGCGATACCCGCGCTCTGGCTCGCATGATTTCGCGGCGACCCAGGCGGCGAATCTGGAACCGGCCACGCCCAGGCGCGCTTCCATCTGCGCGGCATGCCTCACTTCGGCCCGCACGGCCTGGCACCAGTTGGCCTCGCTTCCGTACAACCCGGCCATGCCTCCCGCGTCCAGGTAGGCCGTACCCCAGCGGGCCTCTTCTATGCCGGGGCTGTGCAGGGCAAGAGCGTCCAGAACCTGCTCCCAGACTTCCAGACATCGGGCGCGGTCCACAGGGACGACCCGCGCATCGGGACAGCGGGCCAGTGCCCTGGACGTGGGTTCCCCGACCGATACGCCCTGCCCCACGGCTTCGGCGCAGGCGTCCAGCACCCGCCCGTCCTCCACCACAAGGAGTGGACCCGGTTCACCCGATTCCCGCATCGTCTCGGCGACGAAGTGGGGAATCCAAAGGCACGCGATCCTACTCATCTCCAGCCTGGATCCCGTTGGTGTACTTCACCTGAATCAAGGCAGCCTGCCTTGAAGGGCCGAACCGATTCTTGAGCACGGTTACCTTGGACGTGAACCCCACCACCTGCCGCCTGCGGTACAGCCATCCCTGGCGTTGGAACAGGAGGCGCGCGCTGGCGAAGAAGGGGAGCGTGAGGCCTGCGGGGTATGAACCGTCGGGCGGGGTTTCTGTGAGGAAGATCAGGGTGCATAGCGAGCGATCCAGGGTGGGGGTCCAGTCCCGGAGCGCGACGTCCAATGCTTCCACAGCGTCGGGCGGAAGGCTGGCGATGCGGTCAAAGACGAGGGCGCCGATTCCGCCCCCTCGGAGGAGGTCGCCGGTCATGGTCAGGGCGTGGGCGAAGTCCCAGGGGCGCAGGATGGTGAGAGCCTCAAACCCGACGCCGCAGCGGGCCAGGAAGTCCAGGTCCACAGCGTTGGGGACATCCACCCAGGCCACCTGCTGTCCCAACCGCTGGGCCTCGCGGAGCGTTTTGGCGGCCAGGGTGGCCTGTCCTGCCGTGCCGGAGGCGACGAGTTCCGTGATGCGGCCCCTGGGCAACCCGCCGATGCCCAGCAGGCGGTCCACGGCGCGGAAGCCCGTGGGCAGGGCAGGCGGGCCGGAGGCGGCATCGGACTCCCTGGCGGTGCGGATGGCTGCCGGCCCCCAGCGCTGTTGGATGACGGAGATGGTGTGTTGGAGTTGCCTGGTGCGACGCGTCCTGGCCATAGAGCACCTACCCAGGGATATGATATAGAACAAACGTTCGGATGTCAAATCGGGTACGGCGCGTCTTGACAATGTTGTCCCAGTGATGCATAATGTAGTCACTTAGATGACCACTAATACGGGAGGGGACCATGTTGGAGATTGGGGTGCGAGAACTGAAGGCGCGTGCCTCGGAGATTGTCCGCGCGGTACGAGATCGCCGCGCCCGCTATCTGGTAACATATCGCGGCAAGCCAGTGGGTGTGCTCCTACCCCTAGGCGAGGCCGAAAGGAGCGAACTGGTCCCTGAGGAGACGCGTGAATCTGCCTGGAAGGAACTGTTGGCTCTGGGGCAGAAGATCGGCGAGGGCTGGCAGTCGGACATGACGGGAGTGGAGATTCTGTCCGAGATGCGGCGATAGGAGGCGGACATGGCTGCAATGTACACCGTAGATGCCAGCGTCTTTCTCAGCGCCTTCAACCCGCGAGAGGTAGACCACGAGGACAGCCGGCGCTTGCTGGAGCGGATGCAGGATGACGCAAAGCCGATCGTGGTTCCCACGCTTCTATTGCCCGAGGTCGCCGCTGCTATCGGTCGGGGTCAGGAAAACCCGCATCTCGCCCGCCAGTTCGCCAGAGCCTTGAAGCGACTGCCGCACCTATTCTGGGTCCCGCTGGATTCGGTGCTGGCCGATCAAGCCGCAGACCTGGCAGCACAACAACGGCTGCGCGGTAGTGATGCCGTGTATGCTGCTGTTTCGGTGCGGTTTGGAAGCACTCTAGTTACGCTGGACAGGCAGCAGCGCGAGAGGGTATCGGGTGTGGTCGCGACGCGCACTCCAATGGAGGCTCTGGCGGAGTGGTAGTGGCTTGACAAGGGCCGTCTCCTGCGATCTGCTGCGCTAATGGTTGGCCGACAAGCGCTACCGGCGGGCCTTCCGCGGATTCAATTCCCTGCGCGATGCGCCTTCCAATGCCGTGATCAGCCGTTCAGACGTGCAAAATGCGGAAGGAGAAGTTGACATAACACTCCTCGCGCCCTTTTTGACATCGGCGCGGAAGTGTGGTATGATAGAGGCAACCGAATACCTGACCCAGGCGCGGGGACACCATGGGCCTCCCTGCAACCCGTGACGGCAAGGACCATCCTGCCGTCTTTTTGTTTCCCTGGGGCAGGGGCACCTTACCAAACAGTCCGAGTTCCGCGGGGCGGTCGCCTCGGCCCGAGCCCGGGCTCATAGGCTGCAATCATCCATCGGAGGGGCGCACGCCATGCCGCCCTTCCGGCGGTGTGAGGCGTCCTCCCCGCAAGCACAAGAGGAGGAGCCCGATGGAAACGAAGAGGCCGAGCAAGGCGGTCAAGATCGCGATTGTGGAGTGGTCCACGCCGCGAGGAGATACGCGCCTTCTTCGGAGGGGAGGTGGTCATCGCGAAGGTCGTTGAACTCTCCGTGGAGGAACAGGACAGGCCTGCCCGCATCCTGCCGTTTCCCAGGCGCGACCGCTGAACGCATCCGCCGCCAGTATGCGTGCTGAGTGTAAGGCGAAGTGATGGGGCTGGGAGGTCTGCAGCACCAGCCACGCCCAGGGCGCGAGCCTACCCATAGCCAGGAGGTACGGAGTGCGCTGATCAGCCTGGCCCTGCAGAAGCCGCGCTCGTTGGGATATCCCTTTGAACTCTGGACGCTGGAACGACTCCAACGTGCTTTCCAGGAGCGCCATGGTATCTATCTCTCCGACTCCACGATCTGGACACGGATGCAGGAAGAAGGGTTCAGATGGAAGCGCCAGCAAAGTCGGTTCCTGTGTCAAATCAAGTGATGATGTTACCGAGCGCGCATTGATCACCAGTTCGGAAAAAGGCCTTGCTTTTTTCCCAAGAATGTGCTATAATAACACCGAGTGTCAGCGTCATGCATCTACGCTCTCTTACAATCGCTCCGAGCACGGCCTGTAGCCATATCACCTCCTCGGCTGTCCGCAACAGGTGTGCCCGCTTTCGTATCGCCGTCGTTCATCCAACTGGCGGTGATGAGCCGGGAGGTGCGTTATGTCGCGGTTGGCTGTTACTCGCCTGGTAGCCCCCGTCCTGTTGCTGGCGTTTGCTCTGATGCTGGCCCCCGGTGTTGCCCAAAGCAATCCCACCGATCCTGTCCACGGGCAACTCGTGCTCTTTGATGCCCCGATCACCCTGCAGTTGGAACTGCTGGAGCCCGCATCAGGCGTGATCTACGACGGCGACCTGGTGACATTCGGGATCACCATACAGAACATGAGCACGTCTGTCTCGTACCCCCGGACAGAGGTGCGCTTCTACTTCAGTAATACGCTAAGTGATTTCTTCTACGCGTCGGATGATGGAACTTATGTTCCTGAGCCAGGTGACCTGCACTACGTGATTTGGCAAACCAGCCAGATTTCCGGTGATGAGCCATTCGGGCCTGGGCGCCAGTGGCAATACACAGTCACGCTGATTGCGCGCCATACGACGCCAGCGGTCCATGCAAACCACTCCGCCACAGCCCGTGTCTATGACAACGAGGGACACTCTTCGCAGGGTTTGCAGGAATATGTGTACTTTGACTTGGCCATGCGTCCGACCCCCACGCCTGTAGCACCGCGCATAAACCTCCGGCATACCTTGTCTGCCGTACCTCCGCACCAGGTAGGCGATCCGGTCGGGGTGCGCGTGCTCATCCAGAACCTGGACAACGTGACTATCAACCACTTAACTATAACGATGAACTACCCGATGGACAGGCTTGCGGTTACCGGCACTGACCCGGACCCTGATGACCAGGCCCCGGGATGGATGTACTGGCGCGACCTGACTGTGGACCTCGGAGAGATTCGCCCTGGACAACAAGTGTCTGTCAGTGTGGACTTCAGGGTACTCGCTCCATGCCCGCCGGGCGCGGAGATCTCGGTTGATGTGAGGGCCGACGCCGACTACGGGTCCTACACCGGGCGCACTTATGTGACCGACGCGTTCACGCTGCCTTGCGAAGCCTCGCCGGGCGCCGGCGATTTGCAGGCCCAGATTGTGGTTCCCACTCAAATGCCCCTGGGGGTCCGTCGGTACTATGTAGTCCAAGTGAACAACACAGGGCTGGCAGACGCGTATGGAGTGCACGTCGTGCTGATGACGGACGGTCTCCTTGTGCACGAACAGATCGGTCCCGGAGACAGCGGTGGTGATCGTTTTGATTGGGTACTTCAAACGATCCCTGCGGGCGGTTCCGGGCGCGTGGCGATTCTTTTTGAAGTTCCACCCGGCACAGCGATAGACACGGTTTTCCACACGAGCGTCACCTACGAGGCGAATAATGTGGCCCCCACGACGGTGAACACTGACATCACCGTAATTGCGCCTCCGCCGACGAGAACGCCTACGCCGACGCCCCTGCCCGCGCTTCGCGGTGATATCGCCTGCCAGGTAGTAGATCCCGTAGATGGCGAGATGGCAACCGGCGAGCAGATGACGATCCGCATGAGGGCCTCCAACACTGGAGCCAATGCCATTGAACCGATTGCGGTGCTGCTTGACTGGGATGCAGGGTGCCTGGACTACGTGCGCTCCGAAGTGATCCCTCCCGACCCAGAAGTGTCGTCGGGGGATGGCTCTTGGCTCTGGGAACATTGGGGCGTGCCCTATCTGCAGCCAAACGGCCACGTGGATATGCAAGTCACACTGAAAGCGAAAAGCGCTTGTGGTTTGACCACACTGTCAGCGTCCTTTACCAATCCAGCCGCACAGCGCGGCAGTTTTCTAGACCGGTGCAGCAGCAACGTGACGATCGTCAAGCCAAGCGGCGCTGCGGCGAGTCCGGCGCTCGCACAGCAGGTGCCTATGCCTGCAACCACGCCCCAGCCTCCTGGCCCGGCCGCCGACGGCGTGGCGTGTACGCAACTGATTGCAAACCGCACCTTTGAGATGACTGCGACTCAATCCGGCGCGCCACTATTCTGGGAAACGGCGGGCAACCTTGCACCCAGAACCGTGACGGAGACAGTCTACTCCGGCAACCAGTCGCTGCTCATTGGTCTGCCTGGTCTGCCGGAGGTGGCAGGGGACGGCTGGGCATGGCAGTGGGTAACCATCCCGGCGGATGCCCAATCGGCGGTTCTGCGGTTCTATTCCAAAGTAATCTCCATGGACAGCGATTCGGCATATGACCGGTTCGAGGCTGGGGCGCTCCAGATGGATCCTATGCGGATCATCGGAGGCCTTGAGTTCACAGCCACGCATGATTGGACTCTACGAGGCGTGGATATGGCCCCCTATGCGGGCCAGACGGTAGCCGTGGCGTTCCACGTCAGGCAGGATGGCAACGCGGGCCGCACCTGGGCCTTCGTGGATGACGTAAGCCTGTGCGTGGAGCCGCCAGCCGTTCCCGTTCCGGGGCCGAGCGAGACCGGCACCGAAGGCATGTGCTGGCAGGATGAAGCGGTTGACTACGCGCTGGCAGGCATGCCAGACTTTGACCAGGTGCGCGAGGGCGGCAAGAGCAGCCCGACAAGCGCCTGGACGCTCGACGCCCCTGCGGCTGTGGCAGACGTGCTCTGGTGGCTGGACTCTGTCAGAGACATGGGCGAATTGCCGCCTCCCGCACTTGCAGACCATTTCGGGCTGGTTACCGCGTACGACACGGCTTACGATGACCATTCGGCTTACAACGTTCCGCCATTGATCGCCGACCTGGCGGGCCGGTTTGGCACCAGCGCAGAGGGCACGCGCCCCGGCACGGTGGTCTCGGCGCTGCGGCAGTACATCGCCAGTAAGGGGCTGCAGAACCAGTTCACTGTGACGCTCCACCGCGAACCAACAAAGGACTTCCTGGAGAGCGCGGCTGATGAGGGCGACGGCGTGATCCTGCTGCTGGGGTTCTGGGAATGGCAGGGCGCGCAGTTTGCCCGGCTGGGCGGCCACTATGCGGCACTGGCGGGAATCGCCTGCGAGGGCCAGTCGCAGCGGCTCGCCCTGAGCGACCCGTGGCGCGACGCGGCTGAGGCGGGGCACGACGGGCGTGTGTCGCCGTGGTACCGGCACATGCACAGCGGCAGTCCAAATCATACCCCCCACGACAAGGCGGTGGTTACGTCCCAGGATGTCTATCCTGTGGGTGAGGTGGGAGGCGTGGTATCGCTGGCGGGGTACTCGCGCGAGTTGGGCGATCTCGCCAATTTCTTGGGGCTAAACTTTGCGCTGGAGCAGGGCGACCCAGCGGCGTATCGGGGCGGTCTCGTGTTCACACGGGTGGACTACGCCATCGTCGTCGCGCCCGAAGGCGGGATTGCAGCGCAGTCTGCCACCATAGGGACGGGTGCCCTCTTGCATGGCACGCTGACTCGCCAGGGCTGGCCCTCCACGAACACACCAGACTTCCCAATACTGGTTACGCTCTGGCGTCCCTATGAGTTCTTCCCTACCTACGCCTGGGCGCTCAGCGCGTACGGTGGCGTGGAGTTTACCACGCCGGCATTCGAGCCAGGCAAGTACATGGCAAAGGTCAAGGGCGAAGGAACGGTGGCGAACGTTCGTCTCTTGGAAGAGTTCGCGGCAGGCACGACTCACCTAGATTTCGGGGCACTGCGGGCTGGAGATATCGTGGGCGACGGCCGAGTGGATGCGCTGGATGTTTCCGCGCTCGTCGCGGCTATCGCGGATGGCTCCACAGACCATCGCTTTGACTTGAATGCTGATGGCGCGATCAATGGCGGAGATATGGCGCTGGCAAGAGCGAATTTCGGCGCCCACGGCGATGTTCTGGTCGGCATGGGAAATCCTCCTGCAGAACAGGCGGAATCGGGCGAGATTGCCGCGGCGGATGCGGATTCGGCGGCTTATCTAGCATTGGTCCCGCCGGCTGCCGTCGCGCACATTGGCCACAACTTCACGGTTGCCGTGATGGCCTATGCTCCGGAGGGTCCGTTTGACACCGCTGAGGTGCATTTGCAATTCGATCCGGCGTTGCTGCAGGTTGTGGACGCGGCTGGGAATCCTGTGCCCTACATCAAGGCGAGCGGCGTCCTGCCTACCGTTGTGCAGAACAAGGTTGACAATGTCGCGGGGCGGATCGACTTTGCGGCGACCACGCTGTCACTCGCTGGCTTCCAGGGCACATTCCCGATTGCCCATATCCGCTTCAAACCGCTGGCCGCCAGCGAGGGAACCCCGGTGCGATTCCTGAGCCAGGGATGGCCGGTTACGCAGGCCGCATGGCGCGGAACGCCCGTGCTGCGCCGCTTCGTCGGCGCAGAGTTTCAAATCAGCGACCAGCCGCTGGAGCAGAGGTATCTGCCGGTGGTGATGAAGCGATAGGTGCACAGCGCAAGGCAAATTGGCAATTTGCCCTACAGTGTGGCGCAAGGGCGCACTGCACGGTTCGCTCGCGAAAGGAGTGGAGCGATGAGAAAGATGACGTGCTCGCGGAAACCCTCTGTCGTGCTTGTCCTGGTCATCGCGATCGCCCTGATGCTCGCCCAAGTGGCACAGCCTCGGGTTCGAGCACGCATCCCCATCGGCCCCGCGGGCGACTACCCGCCGCTTGACCTGGACGTTTCCTTTGACCTAATCAGTCCGGCTTCTGGCATCATCCGGCCCGGCGATACCGTGGAGGTCCGTACCCGGATTACCAATCACGACACAAGGAAGGTGGTGCAGGGAGACATCAGTTGTTGGTACAACCCTAACCTTCTCCAATTCGTATCAGCCACGCCCACTCAGGAAGATATTTATGAATATGACGCAGATTCCTTCGCTGTCACCCATCATGAGACGGCCTATCTTCCCCCAGGGGGGCTGGCGTCTGGACAGTCAACGTCCATCACAGTTCGTTTTCGGGCTATTCACCAGCATGCTCAGCAGTACAGCATGCGTTTGGTAACGGATCAGTGGGGTGAGGGACAGAACCGTTTTGACAACTGGATGGAGTCAACATTCATAGATGGCTATTTGTCCCTGGATTTCGCCGAGGCTGCGACCCCCACTCCCACCGCCACACCCGGACCCAAGTTGGAGGCATACCTGAGTCTTCCTGCAGGTGTGGAACCGGTCGTTGGAGAGAACTTCATTCTGTACGTCAACGTCGTCAATGAAGGCCCATCCACGATAGATCAGGTTACAGCGGAGCTGTACTACGGCGCCGACGCCTTCCGATACTACTCCAGTCCCTTTGCGCCCGACATCAACGTGCCGGGTTACCTGCACTTCGGATATTTCTATGGGTCCATCCCCCCAGGTGAGACCATAGGTACGCACGTTCAGTTTCAGCCTTTGCCCGCCTGCCCGCCCAGCAAAAGCATCACCGTCCGCGTGATCGGGACTGTCGGAAGCACCTTAACGTCCCCCGTAACTGCTTCGCTGAACATCCCTTGTGAGGAGGGCACCACTCCTACCGACACAACGCTGACCCACACCTCCGAAGTTGCCGACGAATTGGCTCCGGGTGAGAATGGTCTCTATGAACTCCGAATCAATAATGCGGGACCGCGTGATGCTCTTGATGTCCAAGCCATGCTGACGCTGGATCCAAGCCTGAGAAAGGTCAGCATCTCCAGCGGCGGCCGGTATGAAGACTACGGAGCATCATGGAGGATTGACAGCATTCCCGTCGGCTCCAACAAGGTGCTGCAACTGGTGTTCCAGGTTCCAGAGAACGCCGCCGATGGCTCGCAGTATTCAGTCGCCGAAGCCGTCACCTGCGACAACGCTGAGGGGTGGACCCTGACCAAGACGTTCACCGTTCGGTCTGCGCCGACACCGACACCGACCTCCACGAATACGCCAGACCCTGCCAACCCGGATGCAGAACTGAAGTGCAGCCTGATAGACCCATTTGACGGCGAGATGGCCGTCGGCGAGACAATGACGCTGGATCTGGTCGCCACAAACACCGGGAACAGGGCCTTCGCCGGCGGCACCGTCACGCTCCAGTGGGACCCCGCCTGCCTGAAGTTTGACAGCAGCACGCCTGCGGCCTATCAGCAAAGCGCCGGGCAAGGCCAATGGGTCGTGGGGAGCACCTTCCTGAGTCCGGGCGGCAAGGAAACGATCCGCGTGAACTTGCTTGGCGTTGGCGACTGCAAGGCGGCCAACCTCGGCGCGTCGCTGCATGTGGTCATCACGCAGAGGCCGGCTGCCTCCCTGGATCGCACATGCTCCAGCGTGGTGAAGGTCATCGGCCCCACGCCCACCCGCACGCGCACGTACACACCCAGACCAACGGCGACATACACGCCTACGCTGACGAGAACGCCCACTCGCACACCCACGCCGACCAGAACTCCATCGCGAACGCCTACGCGCACACCAACTCCAACCGCAACGCCTACTCGCACGCCGACAGCGACACCGACACGGACGCCGACGAGAACGCCGACCGCCACGTGGACGCACACCGCCACGCGCACCCCAACCAACACGCCAACATTGAGGCCGGGCGATCCCACCTATACCCCGACGCCCACATTCACCCGCACCCCGACAGCGAGCCGAACGTTCACGGCCACCTGGACGCACACGTACACTAGGACGCCCACGCGGACACCTACGCCGACTGCGACTCAAACCTATACGCTCACGCCTACGTACACGCCGACACTCACTTCCACGCCAACCTTTACTCCAACCCACACGCCCACAAACACGCCTACTCGCACGCCGACGGACACGAGCACGCTGACCCCGACGCGGACACCCACTGCCACGCGGACCCACACCTACACGCGCACGCCTACCCATACACCCACGTTGAGGCCGGGCGATCCCACGTACACGCCGACTCACACCTTCACGATCACACCAACCGCAAGCCATACGCCCACCGCTTCTGCAACACCGACCCGCACACCTACAGCCACGCCTACGCGGACACCTACCCTCACTCCGACACACACCTATACTCTCACACCCACGAATACGGCAACGGCGACCCGAACACCCACGGCAACGCGCACGCCCACGAGAACGCCGACGTTGGAGCCAGGCGAACCAACATACACACCAACCCGCACGTTCACGATCACACCAACGGCGACACGAACGCCGACCAGGACGCCGCAACCGACATCCACGCCAACGCGCACCTTTACGTCGTCGCCCACTGCAACAGCGACAAACACGGCGACGCCCGCTCCCACGTCCACGCCAAAGCCGACGCCCACGGAAATCCCAGAGCAGGGAGTTTGTACCCAATTGCTGATGAACCGCAACTTTGAGATAGGCAGTATGGCTTACTGGGAATCGTCGGGTGCGTTGATGCCGCGGGTCATCACGAACACTGTCCATTCGGGCCAGTATTCCATGATCATCGGCCTGCCGACTATGCCGGAGATTCCCGGAGATGGCCGGGTCTGGCAATGGGTGACGGTTCCTTCCGGGGTTACTGCCGCACCCTGGAGGTTCTGGTACAACGTGTACTCGCGGGATGGCGATCCGCAGTACGATTGGTTTGAGGTGGGTATCTTTGATCCGGACCTCATGCAGACGACCGCGATCCTCCAATCCACCGGCACCGCAGGCTGGGCACACGCCGAGATTGATCTGACGTCCTACGCAGGCAAGACCATTGCTCTCGCCTTTCACGTGCGCCAGGACGGCAACGCAGGTGCTACCTGGGCTCTTGTGGATGACACAAGTCTGTGCGTGGAACCTCCGGCCATTCCGGCCCCTGCTCCGTTCGCGACCGGCACCGAGGGCACGTGTTTTGCCGAAGGCGGGTTGTTTGACTACGCCCCGTCAGGCATGCCCGACTTTGAGATGATCCGGACTGGCGGGTGGAGTGCCACCAGCCAGGCATGGGTGCGGGATGCGCCCGCTGCTGCGGCCAATGCTCTCTGGTGGCTGGACTCGGTGAACGAGCCAGGCAGCAACCCGCCGCCCGCCGTATCCGATGGATTCAACCTCGTGGAATCCTACGATGGGATTCACGACGACCACGCGACCACGAATGTGCCTGACCTGATCGGCGACCTTGCGAACAGATTCAGCACAGGCGACGCAGGCACGGCCTTGAACAACGCTGTGCAAGGGCTTCGTAACTACCTGAATGCCCGAGGCATGGGCAGCCAGTTCAGCGTCACGTCGGTGCGCGCTCCGTCCTACGCCACCCTGCAGAGCGCCGTCGCAGACGCGAAGGGCGTGATCCTGCTGCTGGGCTTCTGGGAGTGGCAGGGCAAGGAATGGAAGCGCCTCGGCGGCCACTATGTTACAGTGGCCGGCGCGGGGTGCGCGGATGGGCCGAGGGCGCTGGCGATCAGCGACCCGTGGCGAGACTGGGCGGAGAAGGGCCGCGATGGAGAAGTCCTGCCTGCGCAGCGCCACACGCACAGCGGCAGTCATGAACAGACTCTGCACGACAACGCCGCCGTGCTTTCGCACGACGTTTACCAGGTGGGGACTATGGACAATGCTGCCATGCTCGTCGGGTACGCCAGGTATTTGTCGGACGTTGAGAACTTCCTGGGACTGAACTTTGCGGTTGAGCAGGGACAGCCCGCGCTCCACCGTGGCGGGCCAATCTACACCCGAATTGACTACGCCATCATCATTGCGCCTGCAGGCGCGGCCGAGACAGCCGTCTCCGAAAGCGCGCCCACAGCCCAAATCCACGGCGTGGTGGAGCACGAGGCTTGGCCCACGCCACCACCCGTGTTCAACATCCCGCTGCTGGTTTCCCTTCACGAGCCGACATCGCCCTATCCGTTGTACTTGTGGAGCATCACCACCACGAATGTTACCGAGTTCACGACGCCGCTGTTTGAGCCGGGCGAGTACACGATTAAGGCCAAATCCGCACGGTCGCTTCGCAATGCCGCTGTGGCCTTTGACTATCCGGCTGGCACAACCCAGGTGGACATGGAGACTCTCCTCACCGGCGACTTGAACAATGACAACCGCGTGGATGGGCTGGACGTCTCCCTGATGGCGGGCCGGATCGCCAGCGGCACCTACGAGCCGCTGCCGGACCTCAACATGGATAATGCCGTCAACGGCCTAGACCAGGCTCTCATGTGGGCCAACTTTGGGAAGGCTGGGGACATCGTGGTGCTAGGAATCGGTCTACAGTCATCTGTTGCGGGTTCCGCCCCGCAGATTGCCGGGTCCTCTGCGGTTACCGGAGCCTTCTTGAACCTGGCGCCCTCCGCCCTGCAGGTCTACCAGGGTCAGGTCTTCTTCCTGGATGTAACGGCTCAGATTCCGTCGGACTCGGCGGACACGGTGGAATTTCACCTGGACTTTGACCCCGGCGTTTTGCAAGTGGTGGATTCCCGGGGGCGGCCCGCCACGCAGATTCAAAGCGGAGACACAATGCCTCTGGTGGCGTACAATCGCGCCGACAACGGCATTGGCCGCATTGACTTCTGCGCGACGACGACAGAACCCGGCGGTAAGGCAGGCACATTCACGGTCGCGAAGATTCATTTCAAGGCTGTGGCGCAAAGCAGGGGCGCGTGGGTGCGTTTCACACGTGACCAGTGGCCGTACACGGAGGTGGCTTACCAGGGGAAAGCCCTGCTGCGGAGGTATGCAGGCGCGGAGATCACCGTCGGTGCGGCCCCAGTTGGGCGCAACTTCCTGCCCGTGGTAATGAGATAGATCATCCGAGGCGAAAAGGACCACGTCGTTCGGGTTCTTGTGCTGCGCGGCGCTGGTAGTCTCTCGCCGATTGCCTGTGCTTATCGGGAAGCGCATCCTTCGCGATTCGTCGCGCGAGGCCGCCAGCAACCTCGTGGCTCTGGCGTTTTCTGCAGATTGCCTCTGATGGCCAGGTCGCAAGACCAAGGAGCGGCACGCACATCCTCGGTATGGGTGTACTTCGCGAGCGGTAGGCGTGCTACTGGACAAATTGCGCGCCTCGCTCTATAATGTTCTGCGGGCTTCGTTCTCTCGTTCGGCTGGGGCCAGTAGCGAGAGCAGCACTGTGGAGCAGAACCGCGCCCACACCCGCCGAGACAGCACCACCAACCATCGCGGCACGTCCGAATCGGCCTGTGCCTCTGGGTGCTGGCGCTATTCTTGTCTGCACGTTTTGAAACAGTTCATCGGAGGAATCGCTGTGAATCCCCAAGACTATCTAGACGCGAATGCGAACCGCATCCTGGACGAAGTCATGGAGTTCGCCCGAATCCCGAGTGTCAGCACGGACCCGGCGAGAGCGCCCGACGTGCTCCGCGCTGCCGAATGGGTCGCCGACGCCGTCCGCAAAGCCGGTCCCTTCGCCGTGGAGGTGATTCCCACCCCGCGCCACCCCATCGTTTATGCCGAGTGGCTGGGCGCCCCGGGCGCGCCTACGATTCTGGTGTACGGCCACTACGACGTCCAGCCCCCGGAGCCGTTGGAACGATGGGTGAGCGCGCCGTTTGAGCCAAACATTCGCGAGGGTCGCATTTACGCGCGCGGAATCTCCGACGACAAGGCGCCCATGTTCATGCCCATCAAGGCGGCCGAGGCCTTTTTCGCCACGGTAGGGAGACTGCCCATCAATGTCAAGTTTCTGTTTGAAGGCGAGGAGGAGATCGGCAGCCCCGACCTGGAAGAGTTCATTCGCCAGAACAAGCAGAGGCTGGCGGCCGATTTCGTGATGTCCGCCGACGGCGCTATGTGGCGCATTGACGAGCCGTCCGTTTCCGTGTCCAGCCGCGGCCTGGTTGGCCTTGAGATCACCGTCAGGGGGCCTGCCAAAGATTTGCACTCGGGCCGCCACGGGGGAGCCATCGCCAACCCGCTGCACGCCCTGGCAAGCCTCATCGCCAGCCTGCACACGCCAGAAGGCCGGGTCGCCGTCGCGGGGTTCTACGATGACGTGGTGGAACTGTCGCCCGAGGAACGGGAGGCCATCGCGGCATTGCCCTTTGACGAGAGGCGCTACCTGAGCGAGGTAGGCGCGCCTTCCCTGTTCGGGGAGCCTGGCTACAATACCCTGGAGCGGCAGTGGGTGCGCCCCACCCTGGACGTCAACGGGATGTGGGGCGGATACCAGGGGCCGGGAGGCAAGACCGTGATCCCCAGCGAGGCCCACGCCAAGATCACCTGCCGGCTGGTCCCCGATCAGGATCCGCAGGATGTCCTCGCCAAAGTTGCCCGCCACCTGGAGGGCCACACGCCGCCCGGGGTGAAGTTGGATATCCGAGTGTCGGATCATGGGACGCGCGCCTACCGGATACCCTCGGACCATGTCGGCCTGCGCGTGGCGGAAGAGGTGCTGGAGGAGGTGTACGGCAAGAAGCCGCTGCGGGTGCGTATTGGGGGCACCCTACCTGTCGCCGAGTGGTTCCAGCGGCTTCTGAACCAGCATGTTGTCTTTTTCTCGTTCTCCACGGCCGACGAGGATTTCCACGCGCCCAACGAGTTCTTCCGCATCCATCGGCTTCATGAGGGGCTTCGGGCGTGGGCGCTGTACTGGGAGCGGATGGGCAAGGTGCACCTGACGTAGAGCAGGGCGCTCTGTGCGGCGTTGTCGTATGGCGGATAGTGGACACTGGGGCTATAATGAACTCAACACGATGCCCGCACACATGGCTCTCCCCATCGCCAGGGCAGTAATGATGGGGTCAGCAGGAGGCTAGGGAGGAGGGTAAGATGACCGGGAAGAGCGGAATCCGCAACCTGGGGCCCAACACACGGGCCGTTCACGACGACCTTGAGGGTGAGCACATCTGGTATGCCCACGTGATGCCCATCTTCATGTCCAACACGTTCTGCTTTGAGGACAGCGAGCATCTGCAGGCTGTGTGGCAGCACCGCGAACTCGGCTACATTTACAGTCGCGACCGCAACCCCACCGTGGATGTTTTCCAGAAGAAAATGGCTGAATTGGAACATGCGGACTGGGCACAGGCTGCGGCTTCGGGTATGGGGGCCATCAGCGCGGCGCTGCTGGCCACCGTGAAGGCCGGGGATCACATTGTTTCGTCCAACCAACTCTATCCTGAAAGCCGGGAAATCATAGAGATCCACCTTCAGCAACTCGGCGTAACGCACTCGTTCGTTGAGATCGCCGACCTGGACGCCGTGCGGGCCGCCATGCGCCCGGAGACGAAGGTCATCTACACCGAGACGCTGTCCAATCCCTTCTTGATCGTGGCCGACATCCCAGCCCTGGCCGACATCGCCCACGAGCATGGCGCGCTTCTCATCGTGGACAACACCTTCACATCTCCTGCCCTGTTGCGGCCGCTGGAACTCGGCGCAGACCTGTGCGTGCAGAGCGCCACCAAGTTCCTCTGCGGCCACAGCACCGCCATCGGCGGCGTGGTCGCGGGCAAGGATGCCAAACTCAAGGAAGATGTCTTCCAGATCATCCGTCGCTTTGGCGCTTGCCTGAGCCCCTTCAACGCATGGCTGATTCTGGCCGGCATCAAGACACTGTACCTCCGAGTGCGCCGCCAATGCGAAAACGCGCTGAAGTTGGCGCAGTTCCTGGAAAGCCACCCCGTCATAGAAAAAATCTACTACCCCGGACTGAGTAGCCACCCGCAGCACGAACTGGCCGGCCGGCTGATGGGGGGCTTGTATGGAAGCATGATCTCCTTTGAGCCGGTGGGAGGCAAAGAGACGCAGTGGAAGATCTTTGACAACCTGAAACTCACCTACCTGGCGACCAGCCTCGGAGATGTATCCACTCTGGTGATCCATCGCCCCATGCGCGCGGTTACCCGTATCTCCGTGGGCATTGAGGAATCGGAGGACATCATCGCCGATTGGAAACAGGCGCTGGACCGCATCGCCGTGTAAGGGCATTCGTGCACCTTGTTTTCGGCGCCGCACATGTGGCGCGTCCATTCCAGGAGCATTGCGAGATGAAAATCATCAACACACCCAATGCGCCCGCTCCCGCCGGGCATTACGCCCAGGCCATCGTCCACAATGGCCTCGTATTCGTGTCGGGGCAACTCCCGATAGATCCGACCACCGGCGACAAGCGCGTTGGCTCCATAGAGGAGCAAACGGAGCGGGCCCTGCGAAATGTGGAAGCTATCCTCAAGGCCGCCGGCAGTTCGCTGGACAAGGTCCTCAAGGTAACCGTGTACATCTCGGACATCAGCCTGTGGGGTCGCGTGAACGAGGTCTATGCCAGGGTGTTTGGCGCGCATCGGCCTGCGCGCGCCGTCGTGCCTACCCGCGAGTTGCATTTCGGCTTCCAAGTTGAGATAGAAGTCACCGCGGCCGTGGAATAGGCGTCGGGACGGAGCGCAAACCATGGACGGCCTGGTATGCCAGACGTGCGGAGCCACATATGACCTGGACGAGCCGCGTTGGCGCTGCGACTGCGGCGGCGTCCTGGACGTTGAGTTCACCCCCACCCTCAACATCGCGCGAATTGCGGGCAGGGCGCCTACCCTGTGGCGATACCGAGAGGCGATCCCCATCCGCAACGAGGCCAGCATCGTGTCGTTCAACGAAGGCTTCACCCCGCTTGTTGAACTGCAACTCGGCGCGCGTTCGGTGCTCATCAAGCAAGACAATCTCTTCCCGTCGGGGTCGTTCAAGGACCGGGGTGCCACCGTTTTGATCAGCAAGGCGAAAGAGGCTGGCATCGCGAGGGTGGTGGAGGATTCCTCGGGCAACGCGGGGTGCGCCGTGGCTGCCTACTGCGCGCGGGCAGGGATTGACTGCGAGGTTTTCGTCCCAGCCGACACGGCCCAGGCGAAACTGGCGCAAATCCAGTTGTACGGCGCCACGTTGAGGCGCGTGCCCGGATCCAGGGAAGACACCGCCCGTGCCGCATGGGCCGCAGCCGAGCGCGCCTACTACGCGAGCCACGTCTGGAATCCGTTCTTCTTCCAGGGGACCAAGACTTTCGCCTACGAAGTCTGGGAGCAACTGGGATGGAAAGCGCCCGATACGGTCGTTGTGCCCGTAGGTCATGGGACGCTTCTCCTGGGCGCCTACATCGGCTTTCGGGATCTGTTGCAGACCGGGCACATCCGCCGGCTGCCCAGGCTGGTGGGGGTACAGGCAGCGGCATCCGCGCCGCTGTACGAAGCCTTCGTGCAGGGCAGTGACGAGGCGCTCCCCATCACGAAGCGCCCGACGATTGCCGAGGGGATCGCTATTGCGGAACCCGTGCGGGGCAGGCAAATCCTGCGCGCGGTCAGGGAGACGGGCGGGCTGATTCTCGCCGTGGACGAGGCGGAGATTGAGCAGGCGCTGCTGATGACATGCCGAGAGGGACTTTACATTGAGCCGACATCGGCGGCCGCCATCGCCGGCCTTCGTCGCTATCTGCAGCAGGCGCGCCCGGACGAGATCATCGTCTCCGTGCTCACGGGGCACGGGCTAAAGGCGACGGAGAAGTTGCTCCACCTCACCGGAGATTAGGCCCTGTTCTGTGTCCATCTCGTGCGCCTTGCCCGCCGGCATGCGGCCCGCTTCCAGCCGCACCCGCGCTAGGCAATCTCCACGATGCGGAAACGTTCGCCTGCCAACACGACAATTCTTTCGGGATCGGGCCGGCCCGATGCCGTCATCCGCACGGATCCCAGAGGGCCAGGGTGATCCCCAGCGTCCTCCAGCGCCCCTGGCAGCCCACCCGCACCAAAAGCGCGATCCAGGAAGTACAGGGTGCCAAACAGCATGCCGGCCGAATCAAAGTCGGGCAAGGGCCTTCCCCCCATGCGCGCGCGGAATGCTCGGGTGCTCTCCGAGTCGGCACCCTCCACCCAGTGGCGGACGCGCAGCAGCCGTGCCGGCCATGGCTCTCCGCTAGGCGCGCGGGTGGAGACCATGCCGTCCGCGGCCAGCACCGTGCACCGCGGCCACAGGCGAAGCGCCGTCTCCGCCAGAATCGCCGCCCCCGGGTCGTGCATGGTCAGGAAGACGGAGAAAGGCTCATCCCGAGCGGGTAGTCCCGTCGTCCAGGCCATTCCCCGGGCCTCCGCTGCCTGGCGGAAAGCCGCAATGCTGGCGTTGACATAAGACATCTCCGCATCTTCCAGCACAGTCCAGCGGGCTACGTCTTGCGGCCAGGGCAAGGTCTTCCAATCTACAGTAGGGCCAGGAGTCGCCACAGAGGCCAAGGCTCGGGCAATGCCCCTGACGCCTGTGCACATTCGGTAGCGCGGGGCATAGCCGCTTGGGCGGGCCAGCAACTCCTCCACGGTGCTTTTCACGAACACCACCGGCGTCGCCCGCGAGGCCTCGCCTGCAACGCCCTCAAAACGTGAGGACTCCCCCAGGTACACCAGGATGTCCGCATCGCGCGCCTGCTCTGTAACGGGCGTGAGCCCGTACGCGGCGAAAGCGGGCCGCCAGTGCTCGGCGCAACCGACGGCGCACTCCCACGCGGTCTCGGCGGCGCGTCGCTCGCCTTCGCCCAGGTTCGCGAAAGCCACGACCAACCCTACCCGGAACGGCTTGTCTTGCATGCCTCTCTGCCTCCCTCACAACGTCCCAACCGGACGCGGGCGCGAATCTACTCCCAGTCGCTGAGTTCCGACGTAACGACGATGCCGCGTGCGCGAAGTTCGCGGGCGAACGGCTCATAGGGCACATCCTTGACGGGGGACAGGAGGCCGCGGGCGGCCAGTTCGCCCGAACCGAGCATCTGCGCGCCGATGCTGGCGGTGAACCCGACGGTGCGGTTCATGGCCATAAACCCGGTCTCCAAATCTCGCCGGTCAATCACCTGGTAGAGGACGCGCTTCCGCCTGCCCCCCTTGAGACCCGCAACCTGAACGCGCACCACCACGATATCGCGCTCGTCGTCGCGGTACTGGAGGTGCGGCTCCATGATGGCCGCCAGGAAGCGCCTCCGGTCCACGGTAACGCCATCCACGGTTACAGGCTCGGCATCCAGCAGGTGCAGGTCAACCAGTCTCTTCCAGAATGCAGCGTGCCCTGGCCAGCGAAGCACGTACCGCCCCAGGTTCCGGAGATGCGATAGGTCAATCCCCAAGAGGTCTGCGTATTTGATCGCGTCGCCGTTGGGGAAAGCCTCCAGTTTGCCAATTCCCTCAATCTCCAACTCGTGAAGGTGCTCCGGGCAGAACATCTCATCCTCGCGGATTTCCACCACCCGACCGTCTCGGATGATTCTGCCCGCCCTGTAGTACGATCGCAGAACACCCTCAAACGTCCACGTTACCTTGTATTGGATCGGGTTGTTCGCGGCCTGGGCCTCGGGGAACCCCGCGCCGTAGGTGATAATCTCCTGAACCACATCAAACTGCCTGACTGCCTCGCCCAGCAGCACCAGGTCAATCCCCGGGTCCATGCCGAATTCGGGAAGCAGGGCGACACCCCGGGCCTTCGCTTCGTGGGACAGGGCTTTCAGCCCGGGCGTAACGTAGGAAGCGTTGACGAAGTGAACGCCATGCCGGACGGCGCTCTCGGCCACGGCGTCGCTGAAACGGGTCGGCAAGAGGTCAATGACGACGTCCACGCCGCGCGCCACCAACCGATCTATCTCGGCGGGGTTTTCCGCATCGCATGGCTCGCACTGCACCTTGGGGCCATAGCCCCTGCTGGCGACATGCGCTCGGAGCGCGTCAAGATCGCGGTCGGCCGCAATGACCTCGCGCACGCGGTCGCTGCGCACCAGGTCATATAGCGCGGCCTTGCCCTGCATGCCCACGCCCAGCACGAGTACCCTCATCGTCGCACCTCCCGAGATGAACGCTCCCCGCGCTCCCGCGGGGGCTTTGCCCATTTCCGCGCACCTACACCGGCGCCAGATTCCGCTTCAGCAGGCGCAGGGCAACGGTGGGCTCCCTTTCTGCCAGGAGTCCTGCCGCCGCCATAATGTACGGCTTGTCAACGCGCATTTCCGGATGCACCGGTCGCAGGGAAGTCGGGTTCTGTGGGTCAAACAGCGCGCCTTCCAGCACCTTCCTTCCCGCCTGTGTATGGGCGAAAATGCCGCCCGTCCCGATCACATACCGCGCTTCGGTCAGGTCCTTGCCATACTGGACGGCCATCTCGCCGAAGGGCGTGTACACAACCGTGAGCGTGCCGACATGCCGGTCCACCGCGATTTCCACCGCCGTTCTCGCCAGCGCCACATCAATCGTTTCTGCCCGCGCATCGCGTGGAACGTAGTCCACCTCGGCGCTCAACCTGCTCACGATGCCGTGCAGGTCGGGCTCGTCCCAGCCGATGGCGCGGCACAGCCGGGCTTTTCCGGCGACTTCCAGGATCGTGGGGGCATTGTAGCGGATGCCCAGGTCTCCCTCAACTGTCCTTTTGGCGAAAGGCTCCGGCAGCCCCTTCCAAACCACGCCGGGCTTGGTGGGTCGGCCATCGGCGGCGGAGTGAACGTCCGTGGTGGCCCCGCCCACGTCAACAACGATCAGGTCGCCCAGGCCCGACTCGTCGTCTGTGCCGACCGCCAGCAACTCCGTCGCGCGCAGGACGGCGGTGGGCGTGGGCATGAGGATCCCGAAGGTCTCCTGCGCCTTGTCCAGGCCCTTGGCCACAATGATGCGCTTCAGGAAAACCTCGCGGATCGCCTCCTGGGCGGGGCGGATGTTGAGTTCGCCCACCTCGGGCATCACGTTCTCCGTAACCCAGACTTCTCGCCCCGAGGATTGCAGAATGGCGCAGACCCGGTCGGACGCGACGCGGTTGCCCGCGACCACGACCGGCGCGCGTACGCGTGAACGGGCCAGAGCGGCGGCGTTGTGGAGAATGGCGCGTTCGTTCCCGCCGTCGGTCCCGCCGGTCAGTAGCACGATGTCCGGCTTCAGCCCTGCGATGGCGTCCAGGTCTGCGTCGGTGAGTTCATGCGAGAACACGCCCACCACCTTGGCCCCGGCACCCAGCGCCGCCCGCTTGGACGCCTCTACCGTCAGAGCGGGGATCAACCCCACGGTTACCATGCGCAGCCCGCCGGCGGCGCTGCTGCAGGCGAGCCGAAAGGCAACCTGCTCGGCTGGAAGCGGTAGGCGCTCCTCTATCGCATGGATCGCCGCCCCCAGGCCAAGGTTGATGTCCTCAACGGTGGTCGGGGCCTGGGCGGTGGCCGCAACTTCGGCGCGCGCGAGGTCAACCACGGTTACTTTGGTGAAGGTGCTGCCGATGTCGGCCAGCAGAGCCAGCATCTAGCCCTTGCTCCTCTTCCGGGCGGCCAAATCCCGCTCCAGAAGTTCAATCCCTACTTTGGGAGGGGTCCGCGGAGGAAAGACGCGGTCAATGCCCATGGCCAGGAAGCGCTTCTCCACCTCGCTCCATTCCTGCTTGCCAAGAGCCACGTTCCCGCCCACATAGATCAGGATATCGTCAAGCCCGGCCTCTATGCACTTCTCCCGCAGCCCCTCGCAATCCAGTTCCGCGTGGCCGTAGAGCGACGAGATGAACAACGCATCGGCGTTGCTCTCCACGGCGGCGTTGATGAACTCCTCCTGGGACACCAGAACTCCCAGGTTGATCACCTTGAAGCCCGCCCGCTCCAGGGCCATGGCCAGCAGTCGGTTGCCCACCACGTGGACATCGGCCCCGATGACGCCGGTTACGACCCGGCCCTTGGGTGCGTTCGCCACACTCTCGTCAGCCATGAATCCGCCTCTCCATCGCACCAGCGAGTGCCCATCCGTTCATGAGCCGCCAGAAACCGCCGAGAACTCTTCGGCCTCCAGGAAGAAGTTGATGTCTTTCTCAATCTGTTCCAGCGGGTCTGTATCCACGGCGCCCATCCGCTGGTGGATCAATTCCTGATTCCTGTCCAGGGTTTCCTTGTCAAAGGGCAGGTGCCCGTGCTCCAGGTAGCGCACCGCGCCGGTGGCATCCCTGATAGGCATGACCTTGTTCTGCGCGTAGATGCTGGGGCAGAAGGGCAGGTCCATCACCCCCGCCTCAAACGCCCTGACTACGCTGGCGTCAAAGCGTCCCTCGCCCAGTTCCAGCGCCTTCTCCACGATGGCGGTGGCCTCTCTCGCAATCCACCTGGCTTCTTCCGCAACCTGCGCGCGGTCCAGGGGAACCTGATGGGCCATCGTGTCCACCATCAGGCGACTGCACAACAGCCCCTGCGCATTGGCCTCTTTTGTGGGGACGCCATAGGCCTCATGGGGGGTCTTGGTGATCACCTTCGTGGCTCTGGCGAGGGCAGCTGTCAGCGCGCCGAGGCCGATAAGCCCAAAAGCGCGGCCTTCGGTCATCGGGAAAGGCCCCATCCATTCGTGGAAGCAGGTTGTTACGTCCACATCGTGGAACCCGAAACGCTGCAGGTACTGCTGGGTGAGCGTCCCCAACACCTCCACCGCTGCCACATCCTGGATGATGTGGCCATTCTGGCCGTATCCCACCGTGATGCTTTTCACCCCCTGCTCGGCGGCGAGCAGCGCCTCAAACACCGAAATGGCCACCGCAATGGCAGGGGGCACCAGGATGCCCGTGAGCGCGCCGTAGGACTCGCGGTTGATGACGACTCCCCGCTCGGTGTAGTAGCCGCTCAGACGGTCCACGTACTGCCAATCGCGGACCGAACGCTCAAGGGGCACCCTGGCGGAATAGGGCAGGTTGTAGGTGATGCCGCCGCCCTCAAAACTCGTGTAGCCCGCGGCAAAGGAGATCTCGGCCAGGAGCCGCGCATCGGGCGACCCGTGCCGAATCTGCACCGGGGCCGCGACGGCCTCCAAGACCGCGCGGCTGTTGCGCACCCCATGGTTGACCACGGGGAACCCGTTGAGCAGCGCCACGCCTTCCTGCTGGCTCCTTTCCAGGTGCCGCTGGGCCTCTTCGTAGCGGTTCTGACGGGTGTAACTGTCCACCGTGAGGGGGAGCAGATCGGCCGTGCCCACCTGCTCCAGGTGCCGCAGGAGTTCAATCTGCAGATGCACCAGAGGGACGCCACCCCGCGGCTGCAGGAGCGTTCGCCCTGCGGCTTTCGCTTCTTGCAGCCGCTGGTGAAACACCCCGCTATCGCCCTTGCGCTGGTAGTATTCAAAAGCCTCGTCGCTGACTTCCTGGCCCGTGGGCCAGGTAGCCAGCACTTCGCGCCGAAGCGCCTGGAACAAACCTTCGTCTATCATACACCGCCTCATCCGGTGTCTCACGCAGGGCCACGGGCAGCCGACACCGGCGTCGCTTTGGCGCCGTTGTCGCGGCCGAGTGGATGTGTCGCCGCCTACGCGGCAAAAGCCTGGTAGAACGCCATCGCCAGCCGAGAGGTCTCGCGGTTGGGCACCGCCAACGTACAGCGGATGTCGGTGCGCTCCGCGAATGCGACCGGTATCCCCATGGCGGCTGCAACCGTCTTGGCCGTCGGGAACGATGTCGCGATGAATTCCGGCTCGCCGACCAGAGACACCAGCCCCATGTCGGTGGCAACGCTGCTCACGACCAGCCCGTGCGACTTGAGGCTATCCTCAACCTCGCGTCGCCAATCCGGCGCCACTGCCACGACCAGCGTCCGCCCATCCTCGCCCTGCATTCCCACCGCCGCGAACCGCTCAAACAGGTCTTCGGGCGTCATCCCCCAGCGATGGCCCTCAGGGACGGTGAGGAGATGCACGTTTCCGAAGATGGGGATGCCCACGAGGGGGGACTCGTCGCGCACGTCGCCGATGAGGGTGCCCGGGCTGTCGGTGAAGGTGGAGCGGGCCACGATAGGCGTATTCCCGCGCTGCCCGATGAGCACGGCGCCCGGGTGCATGACCCTGGCGCCGTAGATGCCGATCTCGTACATCTTGCGGTAACTGATCCGCTCCAGGTAGCGAGCGCCCGGGATGACGCGGGGGTCTGCGAGCGCCACCCCGGGGACATCGCTGTAGATTTCCACCTTCTCGGCTCCCACTGCCACGCCCACCGCCACGCCCGAGGTATCGCTGGCTCCGCGGCCCAGGATGGTGATCTCGCCCTCGTCTGCCGTCGCGCCCTGCCCGCCTGCGATCACGGGTATCTCGCCCTGCTCAACGTGGCGCAGAATGCGGCTGGGATCTATGCGCACGATCTTGCCCCTGCGCCAGCGCCCGTCGGTGTAGATGCGCGCCTGCCAGCCCGTGAGGCCCACCGACCGCAGCCCCGCCAGTTTCAGCAAGTGCGACATGATCGCCACCGAGATGACTTCCCCGCAGTGGAAGATCAGATCCTCATCCCGGCCGTCCACAGGCTCGCCTTGGGCGTGGATGAGATCCAACAGGGTATCCGTCGCGTAGGGCGCGCCTCTCCGCCCCATGGCCGAGACGACAACCACCGGACTGTAGCCCTCGTTGAGGGTGCGCTGGATGTGCGCCACCACCCGCTGGCGGCTCTCCGGAGTGGCGACCGACGTGCCACCGAATTTCTGCGCTATGATGTTCTTCGTTGCCATTCTTCTACCAGCCCCTGCTCCACCAGCACCTGCGCAATCTGGACGGCGTTCTGCGCGGCCCCTTTCCGGACGTTGTCCGACACCAGGAACAGGTTCAGGCCGTTCTCAATGGAGAAATCCTCGCGAATGCGTCCTACGTGGACGAGGTTGCCGCCGCTGACGCGGATGGGCTGGGGGAACTCCAGTTTCTCAATGTCGTCCACCACCTTGACTCCCGGAGCCTTGCTCAGCGCCTCCCGGGCCTGCTGCACCGTAACCTTGTCCCGCGTCTCAATGTTGCACGACACCGAATGACAGTTCAGCACAGGCACGCGGATGGCCGTGTCGGTGATGGCCATGTCCGGCACGTGCAACATCTTGCGGGTCTCGTGGATCATCTTCCACTCTTCGCGCGTGTATCCGTCATCTTCAAAGACATCTATGAAGGGAATCAGGTTGTAGGCAATCTGGTAGGCGAATACCGTTGGCGGCGACGGCTCAAACCCTGCCGCAATGTCCACGCATTGCTTCTTGAGTTCCAGTTGCCCACGAATGGCGCCGCCCGACACCGCCTGATACGTGGAAGCCACCACACGCTTGATGGGCGAAATGTCGTGGATGGGCTTCAGCACCACGATGGTCCCGATGGTGGTGCAGTTGGGATTGGCGATGATGCCATTGTGCCACTTCAGGTCTTCGGGGTTCACCTCCGGCACCACCAACGGCACATTGGGGTCCAGCCGGAAATGGCGGCTGTTGTCAATGGCGATGGCGCCGCGTTTGGCGGCTGCCGGGGCCAGTTTGGCGCTCACCGCTTCGTGCGTGGCGAACAGGGCGATGTCCACGCCCTCAAAGGCGTCTTCCGTGCCCTCTCCCACGAAGAGCGTCTCGCCTTTGAACCGGACTGGCGTGCCGACCCACTCTTTGGACTCCAGCAGTTTCAGCCTGTTGACGGGGAAATCGTACTCCTCCAGGATGCGAACCATGGTGGAACCCACCAGGCCCAGCGCGCCGGCAACTGCCACATTGTACGTTTTCATTTTTCACCCTCCCTAGAATTATGATTGTGAACTACTCTTTCATCCGTTCAAGCACGCGCCCCATAGCCTCCAACGCGCGCTCCAAAGTTTCGCGAGAGGCCGCGAAGGACAGGCGCAGATGATTGGCGCACGACGCGCCAAAAGCCGAGCCGGGCACCAGAGCGACTCCGCCCTCTTGGAGCAAGACTTTCCCCACCTCCTCGCCTGGGCCATAGGCCGAGACGTCGGGGAACGCATAGAACGCGCCCTCAACCTGGGGACACTTCACGCCCGGGATGGCGTTCAATCCTGCTACCACCAGGTCCCGCCTGGCCTTGAACTCCGCCACCATGCGCTCCATGTCATCCTGAGGCCCGTTGAGGGCGGCCACGGCGGCACTCTGCACGAACGATGTCGCGCAGGTTACCGAATGCTGGTGCACCTTGAGCACCGCGCCGATCAAACTTGCAGGCCCCGCCACGTATCCCAGTCGCCACCCGGTCATGGCGTAGGTCTTTGAGAAGCCATTGACGACCAGCGTGCGCTCCCGCATGCCGGGCAGCGTGGCGATGCTCACATGCCGGCGATCGTCGTACACCAGTTTCTCGTAGATTTCGTCCGAGATGACCAGGAGGTTTGCTTTCTGCGCGACGGCAGCCACCGCTTCCAGTTCTGTCTGCGTGGCCACCCGCCCTGTGGGGTTGTTCGGCGAATTGAGGATAAGGACGCGCGTTTGGCCCGTAAGGTGGCGATTCAACTGTTCTTCGGTGATGCGGAAGTTGTCCTGAACGCTTAGCGGCACATGGATCGGCACGCCCCCGGCAAGGCGCACCATGGGATCGTAGGACACCCACGCCGGATCCAGCACCAGCACCTCGTCGCCTTGTTCCACCGTCGCCATGATGGCGGCGAAGATTGCCTGTTTGCCGCCCAGGGTTACGAGAATCTCGCGGT
The DNA here is from genome assembly GCA_034436295.1 of Anaerolineae bacterium. Taxonomy (GTDB): domain Bacteria; phylum Chloroflexota; class Anaerolineae; order DTLA01; family DTLA01; genus DTLA01. The sequence continues at coordinate 28,261 of DAOTVT010000051.1, forward strand.
CCGGCGCGTAGGACAGGTGGTTGTCGCTCTCCAGTTTCCGAGAGATGGCCGCGAGGAGTTCGGTGATTCCCCTGGAATTCACGTAGTGCGTAAAGCCGGCTTTCAGCGCGGCGTATGCGGCCTCAATGATGTGAGCGGGGGTATCAAAGTCGGGCTCGCCAATCGTGAGGTCAAATACGGTGTCCCCTGCGTCCAGTCGGCGTTGGGCCAGTTCGCGAAAGACCACGGTCGGCGAAGGCTGAACGGATCGGACTCGTTGCGGAAGCGGAAAATCGGTCGGGTTCACTTCTTCCTCCATGCATGTCGGCTTGGTCAAACAGCGGATGCATTATACGCCCGCAGGCTTCTGGTGTCAATCTGGGATACTAGAGTTGACAGACAGACATATTTATGATATACTACGGGATGGGTATAGTGGAACCCATCCAGGGCGCGGGAGGAACAGGATGATGGCGGCGGAAGGCCCCCCAATGGCCAATGTGGCCTACAATCTGCTCAAACAGGACATCCTCTCATGCGTGCTAGAGCCAGGCCAGCAGATCGTGCAGGCTCAGATCGCCGAGAAGTACAATCTGGGACTCACCCCCACCCGTGAAGCCCTGAAACGCCTGGAGCAGGAGGGGTTCGTCCAGTCCGTTCCGCGTTTCGGGTACATCGTCAGCCCCGTTACCCTTTCAGACCTGCACGAACTCTTTGAACTGCGCCTGATCCTGGAGACCGCAGCGGTTCGGCTTGCAGTGGAGCGGGCGCCGGACGACCGCCTGGCCGAGATTGTCCAACTGGCCGGCGCCCGCTATGTGTACCGAGACAGGGACAGTTACAGCGCCTACCTTGCCCAGAACACGCGTTTCCACACGGCCATCGCGTTGGCGGGAGGCAATCGCAGGCTGGCCGACTCGGTCGCCAAAGTGTTGGACGAATTGACTCGGGTATTCCACATGGCGCTGGACCTGCGAGACAGCGCCGACGAGAAGGTGCGGGATCACGTGAACCTGGCGCAGGCCATCGCGGCGCGCGACATGGAACAGGCG
>DAOTVT010000052.1:0-33491 GCA_034436295.1 Anaerolineae bacterium
TGGGGTGCCTGCTGCGCGGGATTGAGCGTACGGACATAGAGCGCGGGCAGGTGTTGGCGAAGCCTGGGAGCATCAAGCCGCACACGACGTTCATGGGGTCGGTGTACGTGCTGAAGAAGGAAGAAGGTGGGCGGCACACGCCGTTCTTCACGGGATATCGTCCGCAGTTCTACATTCGGACGATGGACGTAACGGGCGAGGTGGAGTTGCCCGCCGGGATGGAGATGGTGATGCCTGGGGACAACGTGAACCTGAAGGTGAAGTTGATCGTGCCGGTGGCGCTGGAAGTGGGGTCGCGGTTTGCGATCCGCGAAGGCGGTCGGACGGTCGGCGCAGGCGTCATCACCGAGATCGTGGAATAGGCTTGTTGGCAAACTGAGGTCGGGGATGGAGCAACCTCTATCCCCGACCCTTGTGGGGAGTGGGGTACATGGCGAAACAGAGAATCCGAATTCGCATCAAGGCGTATGATCATCGTGTCCTGGATCAGTCCGTTCGGCAGATCGTGGAGACTGCGGAGCGCACCGGTGCCGTCGTTGTGGGGCCGGTTCCCCTGCCGACGAAGATAGAGCGGTTCGTCGTGCAGCGTAGCCCCTTCGTGGACAAGGACTCGCGCGAGCAGTTTGAGATTCGGACGCACAAGCGGCTGGTGGATGTGATAGACCCCGGATCCAAGACGATTGATACGCTGATGCGCCTGAACCTGCCGGCCGGCGTGGATGTGGAGATCAAACTGTAGGCCCGGCGCAACTCTTGAGACACCGCTGCCGAGAACAGGACTTATTGTCGTTGTACGTGAGGGCAGTGTCTGGTGAGGAGTGGTATGAAAGGATTACTCGGAAGAAAACTGGGAATGACCCGCATCTTTGATGAATCGGGCAAGGTGATTCCCGTTACGGTGATAGAGGCGGGGCCCTGCTACGTAACGCAGAAGAAGACCGTTGAGACGGATGGCTACTCGGCGATCCAGATCGGGTTTGAGGAGACCGAGCAGCGCAAGTTGACTCGCCCGGAATGGATGCGGCTGAAGAAGGTGAACCTGCCTCCGCTGCGGCACTTGCGCGAGTTGCGGATGTCGGACGTGAGCGGGTACGAAGTGGGGCAGAAACTGCTGGTGGACCTGTTCAAGCCCGGGGACAAGGTGGACATCACGGGCCTGTCCAAAGGGCGCGGCTTCGCCGGCGTGGTGAAGCGGCACGGGTTTGCCGGCGGGCCTGCCACGCACGGTCAGTCGGACCGGCATCGCGCGCCCGGCTCTATCGGCTCGGGCACCACGCCCGGACGGGTGTACAAGGGCACGCGCATGGCGGGGCACATGGGCAACCAGAAGAGCACAAGCCAGAACCTTCAGGTCGTCATGGTGGATCCGGAGCGCAACCTGCTGTTGGTGCGGGGGCCTGTGCCAGGCGGCAAGAACGGGCTGGTGCTCATCCGCGAGGCCGTGAAGCAATAGCAATCTGACCTCAGGAAGGGCGCGGGAGAATCGGGCGGCGCCCCGACTGACAAGGAGTGGGATAGAGATGTTGGTTCCTTTGCGAAATCTGGAAGGCGAAGTCGTCGGCGAAGTGGAACTGCGCGATGATATCTTTGCCGCGCCGATTCACGAGCCGGTTATGCACCAGGCGCTGCTGCGGCAACTGGCGAACGCGCGGCTGGGCACGGCGGATACGAAGACCCGGTCGGATGTGAGCGGCGGGGGGAAGAAGCCGTGGCGGCAGAAAGGCACGGGCCGCGCGCGCCAGGGGAGCATTCGCGCCCCGCACTGGCGCAAGGGTGGCATCGTGTTCGGGCCGCATCCGCGCAGTTATGCCCAGGCCATGCCGCGCAAGATGCGCCGAATGGCGCTGCGCAGCGCGCTGTCGGCCAAGGCAGCCGAGGAGCAGATCATCGTGGTGCAGGACCTGGCGCTGGACGAGCCGAAGGCCAAGGCCATGCGTCAGGTTGTGGACAACCTGGCGGGCGGCGGCTCGGCGCTCATCCTGCTGCCGGAGCGCAACGAGGTGGTGGAACTCTCGGCGCGCAACCTGCCGGATGTCAAGACGCTGCGGGCGCACTACCTGAACGTGCGCGACCTGCTGACGTATGACTACGTGGTCATGCCCGTCTCGGCCATCCAGGCGATTGAGTCATTTTTGGGCTAGCGGAGAGGGTGAGTGCCATGAACATCTACGAAGTGCTGAGACGACCGATATCCACCGAGAAGGCCGATGTGCTGCGCACGGAGTCCAAGTACGTCTTTGAGGTGGACCGTCGGGCGACCAAGATCATGGTGAAGCAGGCTGTGGAAGCGGCTTTCAACGTGAAGGTGGTGGACGTCAATATCATCAACGTGCCCGCGACGATGGGACGTTATGGCCGCAGGAAGGTGATTTCCCAGCCGGCCTGGAAGAAGGCGATTGTAACGCTGGCCCCGGGCGAGAAGATCACGTTCTTTGAAGGCGTGTAGCCTCAAAGACCGCCCAGAATCATGAATCCGTGAGGGGTTTCCATGGGGATTAAGATTTACAAGCCGACCTCGCCGGGAAGGCGGGGGATGTCAGTCTCAACATTTGAAGAGATCACGCGCGAAGAGCCCGAGCGAAGCCTGTTGCAGCCGCTGCGCAAGACGGCTGGCCGCAACGTGTTCGGGCGCGTAACGGTGCGCCACAGGGGCGGCGGCCACAAGCGCATGTATCGGGTCATTGACTTCCGCCGGGACAAGGACGGCGTGCCCGCGCGGGTGGAGTCCATTGAGTACGACCCGAACCGCTCGGCGCGCATCGCCCTGCTGCTGTACGCGGACGGCGAGCGGCGCTACATCATCGCGCCCATCGGCCTGATGGTGGGGCAGACGGTGATGTCGGGGCCTGACGCGGAGATTCGCCCTGGCAATGCATTGCCCATCGCGAATATCCCTCTGGGCACGATGATTCACAACATTGAACTGTACCCTGGGCGCGGCGGGCAGTTGGTGCGCTCCGCAGGCGCGGCGGCCCAGTTGCTGGCCAAGGAAGGCGACTACGCGCAGATTCGCCTGCCTTCGGGCGAGGTGCGCCTGGTGGCCCAGACCTGCAAGGCCACCATCGGCCAGGTCGGCAACACCGACCACTCCAACATCAGCCTGGGCAAGGCGGGCCGCAAGCGCTGGTTGGGCCGCAAGCCGCATGTGCGCGGGTCTGCGATGACGCCACGCGACCACCCGCACGGTGGTGGCGAGGGTCGGTCGCCCATCGGCATGCCCGGGCCCAAGACGCCGTGGGGCAAGCCCACGCTGGGTTACAAGACGCGGCGCAACAAGCGGACGGATGCCATGATCGTCCGCCGCAGAACCAAGAAGCGGTAGTGGTAGTCAGGCATTTGCTGGAGGTGAACAGTGTCTAGGTCTTTGAAGAAAGGCCCTTACGTGGATCCCAAACTCCTCAAGCGCATTGAGGAGATGAACAAGAGCGGCGAGAAGAAGGTGATCAAGACCTGGTCGCGCGCGTCCACGATCTTCCCCCAGATGGTGGGGCATACGATTGCGGTCCATAACGGTCGCCGGCATGTGCCCGTGTACATCACCGAGAACATGGTGGGGCACAAACTGGGCGAGTTCGCGCCCACGCGACTGTTCCGAGGCCACTCATATAAGGAGAAGGGCACCAAGGTCAAGACCGCGTAGCGTGTCTGCATTTGCGTGCCGATCCGACAGATTGCATGGCAGAGGTTGTGAGCATGGACTTTGAAGTGAGGGCGGTACTGAAATACAGCGGGGTATCTCCGCTCAAGGCGCGGCTGGTGGCCAACCAGGTGCGCGGCCTTGGCGCGGACGAGGCGCTGGCGCGGCTGAAGTTGATGCCCCAGGCAGCGGCTCGGCCGGTGGCGAAGGTGATTCGCTCGGCCATCGCCAACGCCGAGGAGAACATGGAACTTTCGCGCGATGACCTTTACATTGCGAAGATATTCGTGGACGAGGCACCGAGCCGCCGCTGGCGGAGGTTTGGCGCGAGGGGCCGTTTCAAGCCCATCATTCGGCGTTCGTCGCACATCACGGTGGTGCTTAGCCCGCGGGAAGAGGCCTAGACAGGCTGGCCGCTGAAACGTTTGGCAGGAGGTAGACTTTGGGGCGCAAGGTTCATCCGACAGTATATCGGCTGGGAATCAACAAGACTTGGGACGCGCGTTGGTACGCGCAGGGGCCTCAGTACGCGGAGTTTCTGCGCGAGGACCTGAAGATTCGCAAGATCGTTCGCGACCGTTTGCAGAAGGCGGGGCTTTCCAAGATAGAGATTGAGCGGTTCGCGAAGCAGATCATCGTTACGCTGCACACGGCCAAGCCGGGCATCGTCATCGGGCGGCGCGGCGCCAGCGTCAACGACCTGCGCAAGGAACTGGAAGATATGACGGGCAAGAAAGTGCGCATTGAGGTGAAGGAGATCAAGCGCCCTGAACTGGATGCGTACCTGGTTGCCGAGAGCATTGTGGAGCAGTTGGAGCGCCGCATTTCCCACAAGCGCGCCATGAAGCAGGCGATTTCGCGGACCATGCGGGCCGGCGCGCAGGGCATCCGCATCATGTGCGGCGGGCGGCTTTCCGGCTCGGAGATGGCGCGGCGCGAGTGGCAGCGCGAGGGGCGGGTTCCTCTCCAAACGCTGCGGGCCGACATTGACTATGCTAAAGCCGAGGCCCTGACTACATTCGGGCGCATCGGGGTGAAAGTCTGGATTTACAAGGGCGAAGTGATGCCCGAGGCTGAGGAGACCGAAGAGGTCGTCGTAGCCGAATAGATATTCAGCGCGCCCACACGAGGGAATGGCGGCGGGGGCGCAGGTGTAGGAGTGAATGACTATGCTGATGCCAAAGCGAGTGAAATACAGGCGAGTTCATCGGGGCAGGATGAAGGGCCAGGCTCAGCGCGGCGCCGAGGTGCATTTCGGCGAGTATGGGCTTCAGGCGCTGGAGCCGTGCTGGATGACCAGCCGACAGTTGGAGGCGGCACGCCGTGCCATCGTGCGCTATGTGAAGCGCGGCGGCAAGATTTGGATTCGCGTCTTCCCGGACAAGCCGGTGAGCAAGAAGCCCGCCGAGACCCGCATGGGCGGTGGCAAGGGCGCGCCGGATCACTGGGTGGCGGTGGTCAAGCCCGGTCGCGTGCTCTTTGAGATCGCGGGCGTCCGCGAGGAAGTGGCGCGCGAGGCGATGCGCCTGGCCGCGCACAAACTGCCCATCAAGACGCAGTTCATCCGACGGATTGAACAGGCCGGAGGCGAGGAAGCATGAAAGTCTCCCAGATTCGCAACATGACGGACGAAGAACTGAAGCGCAAGATCGGCGAGGCCTACCAGGAGTTGCTCAACCTGCGGTTTCAGTTCGTGGCGGGGCAGTTGAAGAATACCAACCGCCTGAAAGAGGTCAAGAAGGATATTGCCAGGATGCGCACCGTTTGGCGGGAGCGTGAATTGCAGAGGTACGGGGAGGATGCGTCATGAGGGAGCGTCGCAAGCAGATGGTGGGCCGCGTTACCAGCAACAAAATGGATAAGACCGTGGTGGTGCAGATTGAGCGCCTCAAACGGCATCCTCTGTACGGCAAGACCATTCGGCAGCGCCGCCATTTCAAGGCGCACGACGCCGAGAATACGTGCCAGGTGGGCGATCTGGTCCGCATCGTGGAGTCCCGTCCGCTGAGCAAAGAGAAGCGGTGGGTTGTGGTAGAGATTCTGGAGAGGGCCCAGTAGCCCGGATGGTCAGGGTTTGCCGAATGCCCTACGGGGCCGGCGGCCTGGAAGTCGCAATCGGGAGTTGAAGAAATGATCCAGGTTCAGACAAGGCTGAAAGTGGCAGACAACACGGGCGCACGCGAGATCATGTGCATCCACGTCGTCGGCGGGTCGCGGCGGCGCTACGCCGAGGTGGGCGATATCATTGTCGCCTCGGTGAAGCAGGCGACGCCGACTGGCTCGTACAAGAAGGGCGACGTGGTGCGCGCGGTCGTGGTGCGGACGGCGAAGGAGTACGCGCGCCCCGATGGCTCGTACATTCGGTTTGACGAGAACGCCGCAGTCATCGTGGATGATTACAAGAATCCCAAGGGGACCCGCATCTTCGGGCCTGTGGCGCGCGAACTGCGCGAGAAGGGCTTCATGAAGATCGTGTCCCTGGCGCCGGAAGTCGTATAGGGGGCGTTTATGAGCAAGATGAAGATCAAGAAGGGCGATACAGTCGTAGTGCTCAGCGGCGACGACAAGGGCGCGAAGGGCGCGGTCAAGTTGACGATGCCAAAGCGCCAGATGGTGATCGTCGCGGGCGTGAATATGATCAAGAAGCATCAGAAGCCGACGGGGTCCACCCGCACGCAGGTGGGCATCATAGAGCGCGAGGCGCCCATCCACGTTTCCAACGTGGCGCTGTACTGCACCCATTGCCAGCGGGGCGTCCGAGTGGGCTACCAGGTTGCCGCCGACGGTTCCAAGGTGCGGGTCTGCCGCCGCTGCGGCGAACCGCTGTGAGCCGGCCTGATGCGTGAGGAGTTTTGAGTATGCCGAGGTTGAAGGACAAGTACCAACAGGAAATCCTGCCTGCTTTGCAGCAGGAATTTGGGTACCGGAATGTGATGGAGGTGCCCCGAATCGTCAAGGTGGTGGTGAACGTCGGCCTGGGCGAGGCGCTGCAGAACGCCAAGGCCCTGGACGCCGCGTCCAACGACATCATGCTCATCACGGGCCAGAAGCCCATTGTGCGCAAGGCCCGGAAGTCCATCGCCACCTTCAAGTTGCGCGAGGGGAACCCCATCGGCATCAAGGTTACGCTGCGTGGCAATCGTATGTATGATTTTCTGGACCGGCTGATGAACATTGCCCTGCCGCGACTGCGGGACTTCCGCGGCGTCTCGCCGGATGCCTTTGACGGGCGCGGCAACTACACCCTGGGACTCCAGGAGCAACTCATCTGGCCCGAGATCAACTACGACACCATTGACAAAGTCCGAGGAATGGAAGTAACGATTGTTACGACGGCGAAGACCGATGAGGAAGCACGCCGACTGCTCCAATTGCTCGGGATGCCTTTCCGAAAGCGGCAATAGCAGGGATTCATAAGCAGGAGGGAGTAAGACAGTGGCGAAGAAGAGCATGATTGCGCGGGAAAAGAAGCGGAAGTACGCGGTTCGGGTTCGCAACCGCTGCCACATCTGCGGGCGACCCAGGGGCTACATGCGCCGCTTTGACCTGTGCCGGATTTGCTTCCGTGAACTGGCCGTGGAAGGCAAGATTCCCGGTATTGTGAAGTCCAGTTGGTGATTCAGACAGGAGTGCAGGGAATGAGCGTAAATGACCCGATTGCCGATATGCTGACGCGGATGCGGAATGCGACGATGGCGCACCACAAGACGGTGGCCATCCCCCATTCGCGGGTGAAGGCGGAGATTGCACGAATTCTCAAGGAGGAAGGCTACATCAAGGACTTTGAGGTCGTGAACCAGAAGCCTGCTCCTGTGCTGAGGTTGCATTTGAAATACACACAAGACAAACAGCCTGTGCTGACCGGCCTGAAGCGGGTCAGTTCGCCTGGGCGGCGGGTGTACACCAGCCGGGCCGACATCCCGTGGGTGTTGAGCGGCGTCGGCATCGCGATTCTGTCCACGCCGAAGGGTGTCATGACCGGGCAGAAGGCGCGGCGGCTCGGCGTGGGCGGCGAGATTCTGTGCTACGTCTGGTAGGAATCGCGCCCCAGGGCGTACAGGATGTTTGCAGGGAGGAATGGAAGTGTCGCGTATAGGACGGCAACCCGTGCCGATTCCAAAGGGTGTGCAGGTAACGATAGAAGGGAATCGCCTGATCGCAAAAGGGCCGAAAGGTGAACTGGCCCGCGATCTGCCCGAGCCGATTCAGGTGCGGGTGGAAGGCGATCAGATAGTGGTTACGCGCCCCAGCGACGACCGAGTGCATCGGTCGTTGCACGGCCTGACCCGTGCGCTGGTGGCGAACATGATCACCGGCGTGCACGAGGGGTTCACCCGCCGCATGGAGATTGAAGGCGTGGGGTGGCGCGCGGAGGCGCAGGGGCCGAACCTCGTGCTGATGGTGGGGTATTCCCATCCGGTTGAGATTGTGCCGCCCCCTGGCATCACCTTCCAGGTGGACAAGGGCGGGCGCACCTTCTCCATCTCGGGCATTGACAAGGAACTGGTAGGGGAAATGGCGGCGCGGATTCGGCGCGTGCGACCGCCCGAGCCGTACAAGGGCAAGGGCATTCGCTACGAGGGCGAGAAGATTCGCCGCAAAGCCGGCAAGGCCGGTAAGGTCGGCTAATCGTCCCGCTGTGCCGGTAGTGATTAGAAAGTTCTCTCCCTCCTCGGCAAAAACGGGGCGGGGTGGTCTAGGGAGGAATGAGGATGAGCAAGGAAGTGGATACCGCAAAGGCTCGCGAGATAAGGCATCGGCGCGTTCGTGCCACGGTGAAGGGGACGAGCGCCCGGCCGCGCCTGAACGTATTCCGGAGCAATCAGCATATCTACGCGCAGATCATTGACGATACGATCGGGCACACGCTGGTGTCTGCTTCCACTATTGACGCCGAGATTCGCCCGAAGTTGGGAAGTCTGAGCAAGACCGAACAGGCGAAACTGGTGGGGCAGACACTTGCAAAGAGGGCCTTGGCCATCGGGGTTACGAAGGTGGTCTTTGATCGGGGCGGCTACCGTTATCATGGCCGCGTGAAGTCGCTGGCAGACGGTTCGCGAGAAGGCGGGCTGGAGTTCTAACCCTGCACCGGGTTTTTGAGGAGGATGCATGTTCGGCGAAGAGTACGAAGAGCAGGAACAACTGGAAGAGCGATTGGTGTCCATCACCCGCGTGGCCAAGGTGGTCAAGGGTGGGCGCCATTTCGGGTTCCGCGCCGTGGTCGTCGTGGGTGATCGCAACGGGAGCGTGGGGGTCGGCATCGGCAAGGCGCGCGAGGTGCCCGATGCGATCCGCAAAGGCTCGGAGCGGGCGCGGAAGAACATGAAGAAGATCCCGCTGGTCGGGACGACGATCCCGCATCCGGTCATCAGCAAGTTCGGCGCGGCCCAGGTGCTGCTGAAGCCCGCTTCTCCGGGCACGGGCGTGATCGCGGGCAGCGCGGTGCGCGCCGTGGTGGAAGCCGCGGGCATCCGCGACATCCTGACCAAGTCGCTGGGGAGCGCGAATCAGTTGAACGTTGTCCAGGCGACGATGAAGGGCCTGCTGCAACTGAAGGATTCGGCGCAAGAGGCCAGCATCCGAGGCAAGCAGGTTGTGGAAGTTACTCCATTCTGGAGGCGTAAACATGGTGCCTCGTAAGAAGAGGGAACCCATTCGCAAGTTGCGCATCACGTTGCGCAAGAGCGTGATCGGCTACTCGGAGCGCCAGAAGGCGACCGTGCGCGCGTTGGGGCTGCACCATCTGGGCCAGGTGGTGGAGAAGCAGGACTCGCCCGTTGTGCGAGGGATGGTCGCCAAGGTCAGCCACCTCGTAGAGGTGCAGGAGGTTGAAGAGTAGATGAAGTTGCATGAACTGTGGCCCGCGTGGGGCTCAAAGAAAGACAAGCGGCGGGTGGGCCGCGGCCACGGCTCCGGCCGAGGCAAGACCGCAGGGCGCGGCACGAAAGGCCAGAACGCGCGCACGGGCGGGCCGGTGGCTCCCTACTTTGAGGGTGGCCAGTTGCCCATGGTGCGCCGCCTTCCCTTCCGGCGCGGCTTCACCAACATCTTCAAGGTGCAGTACGCGACGGTCAACGTGTACCGCCTGGCGGAGTTTGAACCCAATACCGTCGTTACGCCCGACCTACTGGTGGAGAGCGGCATCATCCGTTCGGCCGACCTGCCGGTGAAGATTTTGGGGCACGGCGAGATTGACCGCCCGCTGACGGTCAAGGCCCATCGGTTTACGGCTAGCGCGAAGGAGAAGATTCTGGCCGCGGGTGGTTCTGTTGAGGAGATCGGCTAACAGTCCGAAGGAGCGTAGAGCATGCTTCAGGCCCTGAAAAATGCCATCAAGTTGCCAGACCTGCGACGGCGGATCATCTTCACCATCATCGTGCTGATCGTGTACCGCCTGGCGTCGCAGATTGCCATTCCGGGCATCAACCACAACGTGCTGCGCGACCTGTTCGCCCGCAGCCAGTTGCTGGGGTTGCTGGATTTGTTCTCGGGCGGCGCCATGTCCAACTTCTCCATCATGGCGATGGGCGTGTATCCGTACATCACGTCGTCCATTATCATGACGCTGCTGCAGCCCATCATCCCGCCGTTGGAGCGGCTGGCCAAGGAAGGCGAGGCAGGGCGGCAGAAGATCAACATGTACACCTACATCGGGACGATTCCGCTGGCCCTGCTGCAGGGCTGGGCGCAGGCGACGCTGCTGCAGCGCGAAGGCGTGCTTTCGGGCTTCGGCTTCTCGGGCGCGGCGCTCCTGCCGACGGTCGCAACGCTGATCGCGCTCACGGCGGGCACGATGCTGGCCGTGTGGCTGGGGCAGTTGATCACCGAGCAGGGCATCGGGAACGGCGTGTCCATCATCATCTTTGGCGGCATCGTGTCGCGGATTCCGCAGCGCGTGGGCGAGATGATCGCACAACAGAACTACGGCGCGCTGATCGCGTTCCTGCTCATCACCGCGATTACGGTCGGCGTGATTGTGGTCGTGCAGGAAGGCGTGCGGCGAATCCCGGTGCAGTACGGGCGGCGTGTGCTGGCGCAGAGGGGGAACCGCCTGCGGGTGGCCGGTGGGCAGAGCACCTACGTGCCGCTGCGGGTCAACTCGGCGGGCATGATCCCGCTGATCTTCGCCCAGTCGCTGATGATCTTCCCGGGCACGGTGGCGAGTTACTTCGTGGGCTCGTCCAACGCCACGATATCCAAGATTGCAACCGGCGTGCAGAGTTTCTTCTCGCCGCAGGGCAACTGGTACTGGATTTTCTACTTCTTCCTGGTTGTGGGGTTCACGTACTTTTACACGGATGTGGTGTTCCGGCAGCAGAACCTGCCCGAGATGCTCCAGAAGAATCACGGGTTTATCCCGGGCATTCGGCCTGGGCGTCCCACCGCCGACTATCTGAACGGCGTGCTGGGCCGCATCACGCTGGTGGGCGCGCTGTTCCTGGCGGTGGTCGCCATCCTGCCCTGGCTCACCCGCGACCTGACGGAGACATCCACCATGCTCATCACGAGCGCGGGCTTGCTCATCGTCGTGGGCGTGGTGCTGGATACGATGAAGCAGTTGGAAGCGCAGTTGCTGATGCGCCACTACGAGGGCTTCATCAAGTAGGGTAGCGGTGGCATCGGAGCGGGGAAAGGCGGGAGCGATGGAGCCGAAGTACTACATTCTGCTGGGCGCGCCGGGAGCGGGCAAGGGCACCCAGGCGGCCATGCTGATCCTGGCGCTGGGCATCCCGCACGTGGCAAGCGGCGACCTGTTCCGCGAGCATCTGAGCAAGGGCACCGAGTTGGGCCTGCTGGCCAAGCAGTACATGGACGAGGGGAAACTCGTGCCGGATGACGTTACGGTGCGCATGGTGCTGGAGCGGCTTGCGCAGCCCGACTGCGCCAGGGGCGCGATCCTGGACGGCTTTCCGCGCACCATCGCGCAGGCCCAGGCGCTGGAGCGGGCGCTGGCCGCGAAGGGGCAGAAAATCCAGGCGGCGCTGTACATCAAGGTTTCCACCGACGAACTGTTGCGACGTTTGGGTGGGCGCTATACTTGCAAAAACTGCGGGGCCGTGTATCATATGGTTTTTGACCCGCCGAAGCAGGCTGGCGTATGCGATAAGTGCGGTGGGCCGTTGTACCAGAGGCCCGATGACACGCCGGAGACCGCGAAGAAGCGGCTGGACGTGTACTTCCAGCAGACGGCCCCACTCATAGAGTACTACCGCCAGCAAGGGCTGCTGCGGGAAATAGACGGCGAGCAGTCCATAGAGATGGTTCACGCGGCGCTCTTGAAAGTCATCAAGGGCGAGTGAAGGCTCTTTTCTAACCGATGGTTACGCTGAAATCCGGCCGAGAACTGAAGTTGATGCGCGAGGCAGGGCGGATCGTGGCCCAGGTGCTGGAGGCGCTGAAGGCCAAGGCCGCGCCAGGGGTTACGACGGCCGAACTGAACGAGGAGGCCGAACGGCTCATCCACAAGTTGGGCGCAGTCCCCTCGTTCAAGGGCTATCACGGGTATCCGGCGGCGATTTGCGCGTCCATCAACGAGCAGGTGGTGCACGGGATACCGGGTGGCCGAAGGCTGAACGAGGGCGATATCCTGAGCGTGGACGTGGGGGCCATCTTCAAGGGCTACCACGGCGACGCGGCTATCACGGTCCCCATCGGGGCGATTAGCCCCGAGGCGCGACGGCTGCTGGAGGTTACCGAAGGCGCGCTGTGGGCGGGCATCGCCAAGGCCCGGGTGGGCCTGCGCACCGGCGACATCTCGGCGGCCATCCAGGAGTGGGTGGAGAGCCGAGGGCTGTCGGTGGTGCGCGAATACACCGGCCACGGGATCGGCAGGCAGATGCACGAGGACCCGCAAATCCCGAATTTCGGGCGGCCCGGAACGGGGTACATCCTGCGCGAGGGGATGACCTTCGCGCTGGAGCCCATGGTCAACCTGGGCACGTGGAAGACGAAGGTGCTGAGCGACGGCTGGACGGTGGTAACGGAAGATGGGCGGCTGTCTGCCCACTTTGAGCATACCGTTGCGGTTACCGACGGGGAGCCGCAGGTGCTCACGGTTTTGTAGCAGAAAGGAATTGGGAGGCGATAGGTCATGAAGGTCAGCGGTTCTGTGAAGCGACGCTGCGAAAAATGCAAGATCATCCGACGGCGCGGGGTGGTGCGCGTGATTTGCACCAATCCCAAGCACAAGCAGCGCCAGGGTTAGGCGTTGCGTGGGTTCGGCCGTGAGGGCTACGATTCTAGGAGGAAAGTAAGGCATGGCACGTATTGCTGGAGTTGACTTGCCTCGCGACAAGCGCGTGGAAGTCGCACTGACGTACATCTACGGGATCGGTCCTTCCACCAGTCGGGAGATTCTGGCGCGTACCGGAGTCAACCCGGACATTCGGGTCAAGGATCTCTCGGAGTCGGAGATTGCGACGCTCCGCGAGTTCATTGACAAGAACTATCGGGTGGAAGGCGACCTGCGCCGCGAGGTGAGCATGAACATCAAGCGGCTCACCGAGATTGGGTGCTACCGCGGGCTGCGACATCGGCGGAACCTGCCGGTTCGCGGGCAGCGCACACGGACGAACGCACGCACCAAGCGCGGGGCGCGCAAGACCGTGCCGGGCAAGAAGAGGTCGCGGGCCAAGAAGTAACCGGCCCAGCATCCTGGGCGCGGCGCCCGAAAGGGCGGCCCGCTATGGCAACGCATGGAATTGAGGAGGAATCATGGGGCGAACAAGCGGAAGACGGCGAGGGGCGCGGGTTGAGCGCAAGAACGTTCCTTACGCGCAGGCGCACATCCTGGCCACATTCAACAATACGATTGTTACCGTTACCGACCAAAACGGCAACGTGATCACGTGGGGAAGCACCGGTTCGGCCGGGTTCAAGGGGTCCAAGAAGAGCACCCCCTACGCGGCCCAACTGGCGGCCCAGCAGACCGCGAAGCAGGCGATGGATCACGGGGTGCGAGAGGTGGATGTGTTCATCAAGGGCCCCGGCCCGGGCCGCGAAGCGGCGATCCGCGCGCTGGCTGCCGCCGGCCTGAAGGTGCGGTCCATCTCGGACGTTACGCCCATCCCGCACAACGGTTGCCGCCCGCCCAAGAAGCGGCGAGTCTAAAGTTACGGGTTTTGCAAGAGTAGCAGGATCCTTGCAGGAGGAAAGATGGCTAGATACATAGGTCCGGTCTGCAAACTGTGCAGGCGTGAAGAAGAGAAACTCTATCTGAAGGGCGAGCGCTGCTTTGGCGACAAGTGCGCCCTGGAGAGGCGCAACTACGCCCCCGGGATGCACGGGCGCAAAGGGCAGTTCCGCCGCAAAGTGTCGGACTACGGGCTGCGACTGCGGGAAAAGCAGAAGGCGCGCCGCATTTACGGCGTCCTGGAAAGGCAGTTCCGCCGCTACTACGAGGAGGCCCTGAAGCGGCCCGGCATGACCGGCGTTACGCTCCTGAGCATCCTGGAGCGGCGGCTGGACAACGTGGTGTACCGTCTGGGGTTTGCCGAATCGCGGGCGCAGGCGCGGCAGTTGGTGCGGCATGGGCACTTTGAGGTGAACGGCCGCAAGACCAATGTCCCGTCCATGATCTTGCGCCCGGGCGACGTGGTGGCGGTGCGCCAGAGCAGTTACAATAACGGCTACTTCTCTACCGTGAAGGAACTCTTGGCCGAGCGCAAGGTGGTGGATTGGCTCAGCCGCGACGACAACCGTCTATCCGGACAGGTTTTGAGCATGCCGACCCGTGAGCAGATTGATGTTCCGCTGCAAGAGCAACTCATCGTGGAGTACTACAGCCGCTAGTGTTGCTCTGCCATTTTGTAGCGAACAAGGAAGGTGGTTTCGTTGTTTGATCAAGTGCTAACGAAAATAGAAACCGAGGCAGGCTCCCAGAAGTACGGTCGGTTCAGCATCGGCCCCTTGCCGGGCGGCTACGGCGTAACGTTGGGGAACGCGCTGCGGCGAGTGCTCCTGTCCTCGCTGCCGGGCGCTGCGGTAACGTCCATTCGGGTGAGCGGGGTGTTCCACGAGTTCTCGGACATCCCCCACTGCAAAGAGGACATGATCACGCTGATCCTCAACGCCAAGCAGTTGCGGTTCATCATGCCGCAGGGCGAGACCGCGCGGCTGCATGTGGAAGTCAAAGGCGAAGGCGTGATCACAGGGGCCGACCTGGTGTGTCCGGCGCACGTGGAGATCGTCAACCCCGATCAGCATCTACTGACGGCCGACTCGCCCGAGGCAGACCTGGACATTGAGATGGTGGTGCAGACCGGATACGGCTACTCGCCGGCGGAGGAACGCGGCGAATTGCCCATCGGCGAGATTCCGGTGGATGCGGTGTTCAGCCCGGTGCGCAAGGCGAACTTCCGCGTGGAGCGCGAGCGCGTGGGCCAGATGACCGACTTCAACCGCCTGATTATGGAAGTGTGGACCGACGGCACCCTCCGGCCGGGCGAGGCGCTGCGGCAGAGCGCGCAGATTCTGGTGAAGCATTTCGCCCTCATCGCCGGCGTAAGCGATGTGGAGGTGATGGAGGCCGAGGCTCCCAGCGAGATCAGCGTTCCCGATTGGGTTCGCTCTGCGCCGATTGAGGACCTGGAACTGACCGTCCGCGCCTACAATTGCCTGAAGCGCGCGGGTATCACGAAGGTGGGCGAAGTCCTCGCGCGCCTGGAGAAGGGCGAAGACGAGATTCTGAGCATCCGCAATTTCGGCCGCAAGTCGCTGGACGAGTTGCTGGAGAAGTTGCGGGCCAAGGGGTACCTGCAGGAGTAGCGGTCGCGCGGTTCCTGCGGCATCCCTGCACCGGAGACTTGATTCAACGAGGGATTGGATATGCGACACAAGGTAGCAGGCCGAAAACTGGGACGTTCCACCGGGCAGCGCAAGGCGCTGTTCCGGACGCTGGTAACGCAGTTTCTGGATCACGGCAAGATACAAACGACCGAGGCGAAGGCCAGGGCCATTCGCGGCCAGGCCGAGCGCATGATTACGCTGGCGAAGCGCGGGGACTTGCACGCGCGCAGGCTGGCGGCTGCGCAGTTGAACGACCCCAAGGTGGTTCAGAAGTTGTTTGAGACCATCGGGCCGAAGTATCAGGATCGCGCGGGCGGGTACACCCGCATGCTGAAGTTGGGGCAGCGCCAGGGCGACGGCGCACCGATGGTGCTCCTGGAGTTGGTGGAAGAGTAGGACTGACGGACGAGGTGAATCGCGCGGCAGCAGAAACGGCGCCATCGCCTGGTCTCGCCGTAGAGGCGGAAGGTCAGATT
The DNA here is from genome assembly GCA_034436295.1 of Anaerolineae bacterium. GTDB lineage: Bacteria > Chloroflexota > Anaerolineae > DTLA01 > DTLA01 > DTLA01. The sequence continues at coordinate 15,901 of DAOTVT010000052.1, forward strand.
TACAAGGCCGTTGTGGAATACGACGGCACACAGTACTTTGGATTTCAAATACAGCCGAATGCTCCGACTATCCAGGGCGAACTGGAGGCGGCGCTGGCGAAGGTGCTGGGCGGGCCTGTCCGCGTCGTGGGCGGAGGACGCACGGACGCGGGCGTGCATGCCCTGGGGCAGGTCATCAGTTTCCGGGCCGCATGGAGGCATTCGCCCGAGGAACTGGGCCGGGCCATGAACGCTCACCTGCCCGCCGACATCGCCGTGCGTGAGGTGGCCGCGATGCCCGAGGGGTTCCATGCCCGCTTCAGCGCGGTGGCGCGGCGCTACCGGTACACGCTGTTCGTGTCGCCGGTGCGGTCGCCGCTGCGGGAACGGTACGCATGGCGGTTGGCCGAAGAACCCGATTGGGAGAGCCTGGCGCAGGCCAGCGCGCTGGTGGTGGGCGAGAAGGACTTCGGGGCTTTCGGGGAAGCGCCGTGGGGCGATTCCACGGTGCGGTGCGTCCGCCAGGCCTGCTGGAGCAGGCGCGGGGACTTCCTGCTGTGGGACGTGGAGGCCAACGCGTTCCTGCGAAGCATGGTGCGGACTCTGGTGAGTACCATGGTCTGGGTGGGCACGGGGCGCATGACGCTGGAGGCGCTGGCGGACTTGTTTCGCCAGCCGGATCGCAGCCGAGTCGCGCCGCCGGCTCCGGCATCCGGGCTGTGTCTGATGGAAGTGCTCTACGGACGTGGGGCATGCAGCATCTCTGAGTAAGGAGTTATACAGGTGAAGACATACGTAGTCAAAGAAGGCGAAATCGAGCGAGAGTGGTACGTGGTGGACGCGGAGGGGAAGACGCTGGGGCGTCTGGCTTCCCAAATCGCCCGCATTCTGATGGGCAAGCACAAGCCGTACTACACCCCGCATTTGGATACCGGCGATTTTGTGGTCGTGGTCAATGCGGATAAGATTCGCGTTACCGGCCGCAAGTTGGATCAGAAGATGTACTACCGCTATTCGGGCTATCCCAGCGGGCTGAAGAGCGTAACGCTTCGCAGGCAGTTGGAGACCCATCCCGACCGCGTCATCTGGGCGGCGGTGCGCAACATGCTGCCCAAGAACAAGTTGGGGCGGGTGATGCTGAAGAAACTGAAAGTGTACGCTTCGCCCGATCATCCACACGCGGCGCAGCAGCCGAAACCGTTAGATTTGTAGGTTAGGAGGACGCATGTCAGTTCAGTACTATGAGGCAGTGGGTCGGCGCAAAGAGGCCAGCGCGAGGGTGCGTCTCTTCGCCGGTTCGGGCAAGATTGTGGTGAACAACCGCCCGGTGGAGGAATACTTCCCCCGCGAGGGCGACATGATCCAGTTGCTGGAGCCTCTGCGGGTTACGGAGACCGAGGGCAAGTGGGACATCACGGTTCTGGTGAAGGGCGGGGGCGTTTCCGGCCAGTTGGATGCGGTGCGCCATGGCATCGCGCGCGCCCTGCTCAAGGTGGACCCGGAGATGCGCCTTCCGCTGCGCAAGGCGGGGTTGCTCACCCGCGACCCGCGCGCCAAAGAGCGCAAGAAGCCCGGCCTCAAGCGCGCACGCAAGGCGCCGCAGTACACCAAGCGTTAGCCCAAGCGCGGCCTCGTTTGCGGGGCACGCTCGGACGCAAGACAACAAAAGAGGGTGCACAGGACGTTCCTGTGCACCCTCTTTGTGCTGCCGGCGCTAGTGCGTGAAGTACATGATGACGATGACGGCTATCCCAAAGAGGAGCACGTTCAGGAAGAAGGGCTTGTCTTTCAGGAGCAGTTCTTCGGGACTGCCGCCCTGTTGCTTGATGTGGATCAGGTACAGGTAGCGAAAGATGCCGTACAGGACAAACGGGATGGTGAGCATCATGGTGTGGTTGGCGGGCACGTTGGGCGCGAAGAACGTGTACAGCGAGTAGGCGATGACCGTGCTGGACGCCACGACGTTGATCATCTCGTCCAGGAACCGCAGGCTGTACTGGTCCAGGATGGCGCGGTGGTTGTTGGCATCTTCCGCCAGCAGCGCCAGTTCATGCCGCCGCTTGCTGAAGCCTAGGAACAGCGCGAGCAACGTCATGCAGATGTACAGCCACGGCGAGAAGCGTTCCACGTTCACCAGCACGACGCCGCCCGCTACACGCAGCACGAACCCCGCGGCGATGGTCATCACGTCCAGGATGACGTAGTTCTTGAGGTAGAACGAGTAGGCGACCATGAGCAGGAGATAGGCCAGGCTGATGACCCCGAACGCGGCGTTCAGGGCGAAAGCCGCCGGCACAAAGATGGCCACGATGAGGACAGCGGCGATGATGGCGGCGCTCTTGGGCAACTGGCCAGAGGCCAGCGGGCGGTTACGCTTCACCGGATGCAGCCGGTCTCGCTCAATGTCCACCAGGTCGTTGATGAGGTACACGGCGCTGGACAGCAGGCAGAAGATGACGAACCCCGCCAGCGTCGGGAGCAGGTACTCGGTCTGGAATAGTTTGCGGTCAAAGACCAGGGCGGCCCACACGAAGACGTTTTTCGTCCACTGCTTGGGCCGCATGCTTTTGATGAGCAGGCGCAGCACGATGTTTCTCCTCGGTTGGGTAGAGTAGCCGATACATGATATCGGAGATTGGCTGGGGCGTCAACTTGCGGCGGGGGCTGCGAAGACCTCTCTGGGGCAGGCATGGGAACCTGCCCTCCACTCGCTATCCACGAATAACACGAATCCACGCCAATGGAGGACAAATACAGGCGCGTAGGGCGGCTTTCCGTAGCCGCCGAAGGCCTCCGCAGGCATGGGAACCTGCCCTGCGCTCGCTATCCACGAATAACACGAATCCACGCCAATGGCGAACAAATATAGGCACGCAGGGCGGCTTTCCATAGCCGCCGAGGGCCGGGGCAGGTATGGAAACCTGCCCTACGCTCGCTACCCTACGGTGTGCCGTCCCGCAGGGCGGCTTTCCGTAGCCGCCGTTCTCCCAAAACCTGGCCTGCCGCCCCGCGATGGCGGGCGCGTTCTTGACGTTTCGCGCGGGTGCGGGTATCCTGCATCCGTGAGCAAGGACAAGGTTCGCCTGGACGTGCTTCTGGTGGAGCGGGGCCTGGCCGAGACGCGGGAAAAGGCGCGACGGCTGACGCTGGCCGGGCAGGTGGAGGTGGACGGGCGCGCCGCGGACAAGCCCGGGATGGCCGTGCCCCGCGACGCCGACGTGCGCGTGCGCGAGGGGCTGCCCTTCGTCAGTCGCGGCGGCGTGAAACTGGCGGCGGCGCTGGATGCCTTCGGCATCGCCGTGGGCGGAGCGGTGGCCGCCGACTTCGGCGCGTCCACGGGCGGGTTCACCGACTGCCTGCTCCAGCGCGGCGCCAAGCGCGTGTACGCCCTGGACGTGGGGTACGGGCAACTGGCCTGGCCCCTGCGCGACGACCCCCGCGTGGTCGTCATGGATCGGGTGAACGTGCGCTATCTGGAAGCGTTGCCCGAATCCGTGGACATCGTTACGATAGACGTGTCTTTCATCTCTCTGGGCCTGGTGCTGCCCGCCGCGCTGCGCGTGCTCAAGCCCGAGTCGGGCCAGGTGGTGGCGCTGGTGAAGCCCCAGTTTGAAGCGGGCAGGGACAAGGTGGGCAAGGGGGGCGTTGTCAAAGACCCCGCCGTCCACCGCGAGGTGCTGGAACGGGTGCGGGACACCGCCCGCGCGCTTGGGTTTCGGGTGCGCGGGCTGATTCGCTCGCCCATCACCGGCCCTGCGGGCAACGTGGAGTTTCTGATGCACCTGGCGCTGGCCGGCGACGAGCCAGACTGGGATTCCATCCTGGAGGCGGCATTGGCGGCAGCCTCGCCGAACCCATAGACGAATCCAAAGACGGAGCAACGCACTGTGGCCAAAATCAACTCGCGAGACCGCTACTCCGGCGTGTTCTTCCTGGCTATGCTCGCCCAATTCGTGTTCTTCGCCAGCATCCACCTGCTCATGTGGACGTTGCCCCTGTACATATCCTTGAAGTTCCCGAGCGCGACGGAAGTTGGGCTGATCATCGGCCTGATGGCGGTTTCCGCGGTGCTGTTGCGGCCCTGGGCGGGGGCCTGGGCCGACCGCTACGGGCGCAAGGTGCTCCTCGCCGCCGGGGCCGTGGCCACCGGCATCGCCCCGCTGTTCTACCTGGCGGGCGGGTCCCTTCCTCTGCTGGCGGTTGGGCGGCTCATGCAGGGCGCGGGGATATGCCTGTTCACCACCGGCTACGGCGCGTTGATTCCGGACATCACGCAGCCGGAGCGGCGCGGCGAGGCGATTGGGCTGGCGTCCATCACCATGCCGCTCTCCCTGATGATCATGCCGCGCGTGGGCGCTGCCGTGCAGGAGCACTACGGGTTTGCGCCGCTGTTCGTCGCCTCGTGCCTGGTGGCGGCAGTGGCCCTTTCGGTGAGCCTGGGCCTGCCGCGCGGGAACTACAGCGGACAGTCGGGGGCCAGGCCGGTCTCCTTCCGCTCCGTGCTGCGCATGCGGCGACTGTGGGCGGCGCTGGCGGCGGTGGCGTCGCTGGCGCTGGCCTGGGGCGCGCTGCTGGCCTTCTTGCCCCTCTTCGCCGAGTCGCGCGGCATCGCGGGAGGCAGTTACTTCTTTCTGGGCTATGGCCTGGCGCAGGTTGCGGCGAGTTACTCGGTGGGCGGCCTGTCGGACCGCTACGGCCGGGCGCGCCTCATCGTGCCGGGGATGCTGGGCGTCGCGGTGGCGCTGGTGCTGGTGTCGCGGGTGAGCAGCCTGGCCCCATTGCTCGTGCTGGCGCCTGTGATCGGGCTGCTGTTCGGCGCGGCGAAGATTTCGCTGGACGCCTTCTGCGTGGATTCGGTGCCCGTGGAGGGGCGCGGGGCGGTCGTAAGCCTGGAGTTTGCCGTGTTTGACGCGGGCATCGGCCTGGGCTCGTTTGGGCTCGGGGCCGTGGCCGATGCGCTGGGCTACGGCAACATGTTCGTGGCCATGTCGGGGCTGATCCTCGCCGGGCTGCTGACGTTCGTATTCCTTCACAGGAGGAACGGGCGTGCGGCGTAACGTCTTCGGCCCGCGCGTCGGCCTGGTCCTCGTCGTGGCGGTCGCCGTGGCGCTGCGCCTCTGCGGGCTGAACTGGGATGGCGGGCAGTGGATTCACCCCGACGAGCGCATGATCCTGATGGTGGTGAGTAATCGGCTGTCGGTCCCGACGCACGAGCAACTGCCGCTTCTCCTGACGTCCCAAAGCCCGCTGAATCCGGCGTTCCACGCCTACGGTTCGTTCCCAATGTACCTGCTCAAGGCCGCGCAGTTGATGGCGGGCGGCCGGCTGCCTCTGCACATTCTGGCGCGGGCGCTGTCGGTGGCCTTTGACTGCGGGACGGTGCTGCTCGTCTATGCGCTGGCGGCGTCCCTGGCAGGGGCATGGTGGGGCGTGCTGGCGGCGTTTCTGCTCGCCGTGTCGCCCATCCACGTTCAGTTGGCGCACTACTACACCGTGGACACAGTGCTCGCGTTCTGGACGGCGCTGGGGGCGTATTTCGCATTGCGGTTGGCCGCGACTGGCAGGCGGCGATGGGCGCTGGCAGTGGGCGCGGTCTCGGGGTTGGCCGCCGCGACGAAACTCATCGGAGCCGCGGTCATCTTGTTGGCGTTCCTGGCGCTTGCCGCGCGAGTGGCGGGAGGCGGGCGCTGGAGCCGCAAGGGGCTTGTGCAGGCGGTCGGTTGGAGCGCGGCGGCTGCGGGCGTGGCTTTGGCAGTCTTCGCCCTCGCCGACCCCTACGCCATCGTGGATGCGCGGGCCTTCTGGGGCGAGGCGGCCAATCAGGCCCTGATGGCGCGGGGCGATCCCCGCTTCCCCTACACGCTTCAGTTCTACTATACAGTCGCGTACCTGTACCCGTTCTGGCAGAACCTGACGCGGGGCTGGGGCATCGGGGCGGGGCTTCTGGCGTGGGGCGGCTTGATTTGGGGAGGCGCGCGGGCGGCGTTTCGGGTTCGCCGTCCCGACGGCTGGGCGGTGCTCGCGATGTGGGCGCTCGCGTTTTTCGTCGTGGTGGGCGGGTGGCACGCCAAGTTTCCGCGCTACCTTCTGCCGACGATGCCGCTGCTGTGCGTGTTGGCGGCGGGGATGTTGGCGGATGCCTGGCGGCGCTTCAGGGCGCGTGGTCAGCGAGCGGGGATCGCGCTGGCGGTTTCGGGCCTCGTCGCCGCCACGTGCCTGTACGCGGTCGGCCTGGATGGCATCTTCGGCCAGGAGCACTCGTGGGTGCGGATGTCGCGGTGGATGTACGAGCGAATCCCGAAAGGCGCTGCGGTGGCCACCGAGTACTGGGACATGGCCCTGCCGCTGCCGCTTGTGGCGGACGGCCACCCGCGCGACCGGGGCGACTACCGCCTGACCGAGTTGAGCCTGTACGATGCGGACACGCCGGAGAAATGGGAGGGCTTGGCGCGGGCGCTTGCGGCGACGGACTACTATGTTGTGGCGTCGCAGCGGGTGTACGGGCCGGTGGGCTTGCTGCGCGAACTGTATCCCACGACGTCGCGCTTCTACACGCTGCTCTTCCAGGAGCAGTTGGGGTTTCGCCTGGCGCACTGGGAGGGCACGGACATGCGGGTTCTGGGCGTGCGAGTTGTGGAGAACCCCTTCGCGCGGGCAGGGCTGCCCGTGCCCGGAGCGGTCCTGCGCACCTGGCAGGACGGGCGCGCGTGGCTGCTGCCGGGGGCCGACGAGTCGTGGACGGTGTACGATCGCCCGCTGGTGATGATATTCCGCAACGAGGGGCGGCTCAGCGCGCAGGATATTGAGGCGGCGCTGCTGTCGGCGGGGCCGTAGCGTGAGGGCTGGCGGCCTGTTTTGTCCAAGATTTGGCTAGGGATTATAATGGCACACCGATTAGGGATATGAGGAGGGCATTGTGGCCGGACCAAAGATACTGGTAACAGGGGGCGCCGGTTTCATCGGCTCCAACCTGGTCCACTCGCTTCTCTCCGATGGGTATGACGTTACGGTCTTTGACAATCTGTCGCGGAACGGCTCCAAACTCAACGCGGCCTGGCTGGCCTCTGTGCACGGCAAGGCGTTTCGCCTGATTGAGGGGGATGTGCGGGATTTTCGGGCCGTGGCCGAGGCGGCGCGTGGCAAGGACCGCATCTACCATTTCGCCGCGCAGGTGGCGGTTACCACCTCGGTGCAGAATCCGCGCGAGGACTTTGAGGTCAACGCGCTGGGCACGTTCAACGTGCTGGAGGCCGCCCGCACGGTGGCCGATCATCCCGTCGTCCTGTTCACGTCCACGAACAAGGTGTACGGGGGCATGGAGGACGTGGTCATCGTGGAATCGGCCACCCGCTATGCGTATCGGGATTTCCCGGACGGCATAGATGAGACGCGGCCCCTGGATTTCCACTCGCCCTACGGCTGCTCCAAGGGCGCGGCCGACCAGTATGTCCGCGACTACTACCGCATCTACGGGATTCCGACCATCGTTTTCCGTATGAGTTGCATCTACGGCACGCGGCAGTTCGGCGTGGAAGACCAGGGGTGGGTGGCCCACTTCGTGATTTCGGCCGTGCGCAATCGGCCCATTACCATCTACGGGGACGGCAAGCAGGTGCGCGACATCCTGTTTGCCGACGACCTGGTGCGGGCGCTGCGGATGGCTCCCGAGCACCTGGACCGCACGGCGGGGCAGGTGTTCAACATCGGGGGCGGCGCGGCCAACACCATCTCCATCTGGGCCGAGTTCAAGGAGATTCTGGCGCGCCTGGCCGGCAGGCCGGTTGAGGCGGCGGGGTGGGGGCCGTGGCGGCCCGGCGACCAACTGGTGTACGTGAGCAACTGCGCGAAAGCAAAACAGGCTTTCGGATGGGAGCCTCGGGTCAGCAAAGAGGAGGGCATCGCGCGCCTGTGGCACTGGGTGCGGGACAATCCGGGGCTTTTTGACTCTATGTGAACGGGGGTTGTGGGTGAGAATCCTGTTTGCCCTGACGTACTACAGGCCCCACGTTTCGGGCCTCACCATCTATGTGCAACGGCTGGCTCACGTGATGGCTGCGCGGGGGCACCAGGTAACGGTGCTCACGTCGCAGTACAGCAAAGACCTGCCCGCCGAAGAGGACGACAATGGCGTGCGCGTCGTGCGGGTGCCGGTGGCCTGGCGCATCAGCAAGGGCGTGGTGATGCCGACGTTCCCCCGGTACGCCTGGCGCGAGATTCGGCGGCACGACGTGGTGAGCATCCACCTGCCCCAGTTTGAGGCGAGCGTGCTGGCCGGCCTTGCGCGGCTGGCAGGCCGACCTGCGGTGCTGACGTACCACTGCGATTTGCAGTTGCCCCCTGGCCTGTTCAACCGTTTCGTGGATCAGGTGGTGTTCGTGAGCAACTACATCGCGGGCCTGCTGGCCAATTCGGTCGTGGCCTATACCGAGGACTACGCGGAGAACTCGCGGTACCTGCGCAAGTTTACCCGCAAGCGGTGCGTGATTCCGCCGCCCGTGATCATGCCGCCGGCGGACGCTTGCGGATGCGAGGCGCTGCGCCAGGAGTATGGGCTGGAGGGCAAGAGGGTCATCGGGTTTGCGGCCCGCTTCGCCGCCGAGAAGGGCGTGGAGTACCTGTTGGGCGCGATTCCCTACATCCTGACGGAAATCCCGAACATCAAGATTCTGTTTGCGGGCGAGTACCAGAACGTCATCGGCGAGAGGGTGTACGAGCGGCTCAAGCCGGCGATGGAAGAGTATAAGGAGTACCTGGCCTTCCTGGGCGTCCTGCCGCCCCAGAAGATGGCCGATTTCTTCTCGGTGAGCGATGTGGTGGTGCTGCCGAGCGTGAATTCCACCGAATCGTTCGGCCTGGTGCAGGTGGAGGCGATGCTGTGCGGGACGCCGGTGGTGGCGAGCAACCTGCCGGGCGTGCGCGTGCCGACCCGCGTAACGGGCATGGGCGAGACGGTGCCGATTCGCAACGAGGTGGCCCTGGCCGAGGCGATTGTGCGCGTCATCCGCAACCGCGAGCAGTACGTGCGCCCGCGCGAGGAGATTGAGCGCGCCTTCAGCCTGGAGACGACGCAGAAACTCTATGAAGAACTCTTTGAACGCCTCACCGCGAAGCGCGCAGGGTAGGCCGGACTACTTCGGGCTGCACCTGCCGGAGGTGCCGGCTTTTCGCGCGCTGATTCGCGCCGTGGAGTGTCGGCTGCTGGCCGAGGTGGAGATGCCGGAGCCTGTGCTGGACATCGGCTGCGGCGATGGCATCTTCGCGCAGATTCTTGCCGGCGGGCGGTGGCTGGCGGGGGTTGACACGTGGGCCGAGGGGGTGCGCCAGGCCCGCGCGCGTCGGGCCTATCGGTATGCGCTGATCGCCAGCGGCACGCGCCTGCCGTTTGCCGACGGTGCGTTCCGAACTGTGGTGAGCAACTGCGTCCTGGAGCACATCCCCGACGTGGACGCCGTGCTGCGCGAGGCGAATCGCGTGTTGGGGATGGGCGGGCGATTCGCGCTCACCGTGCCCAGCCATCGGTTCGCGGAGATGCTGTTCGTGAGCACCGCCTGCAGGCGGTTGGGGTTGCGCGGGCTGGCGCGCGCCTACGGCGACTGGTTCAACCGAAAGGCGCGGCATTACCATTGCGACCCGCCAGAGCGGTGGGTCGCGCGCCTGGACAGCGCCGGCTTTGCGGTGGACCGCTGGCAGTATTACCTGTCGCACGCGGCGCTGCAGGCCATTGACCTGGCGCACTACTACGGCGTGCCTTCCCTGCTGTGGAACAAAGTCCTGGGCAGGTGGAACATCGCCCGGGGCAAGTGGAACTACGTGGTGCCCAACCTGTGGCTTCGGCGGTACTACGAGGAGCCTGCGCCGAACCCCGGGGGATACATCTTCCTTGTGGCCACAAAGACGCGCGTTCTGGAGTGATGGGAGCAAGGCGATGACGCAGGGAATCCAGCGACGATGGCTCGGACTGGGGGTTGCGGTCTGCCTGGCCCTGGCGCTGTGGGGGCAGTATCTGCTTGCGCGGCAGAGACCGGCGTTCGCCGACGGGGTGGTGCTGTACGCCATCAGCGCGGTGCTGTTCCTGGTGCTGAACCGCATGGCCGAGCGCGCGGGCATCGGCGAAGCGCCCCCTCAACCGCAACAGGGCGCGCGCCCGCTGGTGTGGGCCAGGCCCGTGCGGATTGGGCTGGTGGCCGCTTCGCTGCTGGCTGCGGGCCTGTGCCTTCGGATCATCATCGGCCGCCCCGCCACGTACTGGACGGCGCTCTACCTGTGGCTCGCGGCCATCGTCCTGTTTGTCGTGGCCTACGCGCACCGAGTGGCCTGGCCTGCGTGGGCCGACCTCAAGCGCAGGGCCTACGCGAACCGCTGGGAGATCGCGGCGGTGGCGCTGATGCTGGTGGCGGGGGCTTTGCTGCGCGGCGTGAACCTGGCCCATGTCCCGGCCAACGTGGGCGGCGACGAGGGGTCGCAGGGGCTGGAGGCCATTGACTTCCTGACGGGCGCGAAGACCAACATGTTTGAGACGGGCTGGCTGGGCGTGCCGACCATGTCGTTCCTGTGGCAGGCGGCCTGGTTCAAGGTCTTCGGCATCAGCGTTGCGACCCTGCGGCTGCCCTGGGCCTTCGTGGGCACGGTTACGGTGCTGGTATTCTACCTGCTGGTGCGCCGCCTTTTCGGGAAGCGGCTGGCGCTGGTGAGTGGGTTCTTCCTGACCGCGTACCACTATCACATTCACTACAGCCGCCTGGGGTCTAACCAGGTGGCCGACGCGCTGTTCATGGCGCTGGTGCTGTACTTCCTCACGCGGGGGCTGTCCACGCGGCAGCCGCTGGATTTCGCGCTGGCGGGGGTGTTCCTCGGCGGGAGCATCTACTTCTACGCGGGCGCTCGGTTGACCTTCGTGGTGGTGGCGGCGTACCTGGTGTTGGTGGGCCTGCTGGACGAGCGCAAACTCCAGGGCCAGGCGTCCAATCTGCTGGTGCTGGCGGGCGCGGCCTTCGTGGTGGCCCTGCCGCTGGGCTACTTCTACTACAAGCACCCCGACGATTTCAACGCGCGGCTGAACATGGTGGGCATCATCCAGTCGGGCTGGCTGGAGCGCGAGGTGCAGATCACGGGCCGCTCGGCGACGCGCATTCTGGCCGACCAGTTCCAGCGGGCCTTCTTCGCGTTCAATTACTACCACGACCGCACGGTGTGGTACGGCGCGACTATTCCCCTCATGGATTTCGCGTCGTCCATATTCTTCCTGCTGGGGCTTGTGCTGGCGACGTTTCGCTGGCGGCGCGAGCCGTACCTGCCGTTCCTGGTGTGGTTCTGGCTCGGCCTCATCCTGGGCGGCATGATGACCGAAAGCCCGCCCAGCAGCCAGCGGCTCATCACGCTGGCGCCGTCGGCCAGCCTGTTCGTGGCGCTGGCGCTCACGCGGACGTGGGACATGTTTGGCGCGGCGCTGGGCAAGGCGCGCGCCTGGAGCGATCGCGTCATCGCCGTCTCGCTGGTGTGCCTGGCCCTCATCGGGACGGTGTACTACTTCCACAGGCTGATGCCCAAGCGGCTGTACGGGAGCCTCAACGGCGAAGTGGCGACGGAGATGGGCTACTACCTGCGAGACCTGGGGCCCGACTATCGCTGCTACTTCTTCGGGCCAGGGCGGATGTACTACGGGTTCGCCACGATTCCGTTTATCGCCCGCGGCGTGGAGGGGGTGGACGTGCTGCAGCCGCTGTCGGGCCCGCCCGACTTCGTGCTGCCGGACAAGGGAGCGGTGTTCGTCTTCCTGCCGGAGCGCGTGTGGGAGTGGAACTTCGTGAAGGAGAAGTACCCCGGAGGCAAGATTCGGGATTTCGCCCATGCCCAATCGCAGGATTTGCTGTTCACGGCCTACGAGGTGCCGCGCAGTGTGGTGGAGGCGGCCAACCCGTAGCGCGGCGTCGGGCATGGGGCTTGCAGGCTGCACATGGAGGACAACTTGTTCGCGCGTCGCACGGCGAGGGAAACCGTACAGAGGATTTGGAACATGAGGCTGGTGTCGCTGGTGAAACGATGGGCCGCACGTGGGGCGCAGGCGGTGGGCGTCGCGGTGCGGTGGCTGCTTCACCCGAGCAACAGCGCCATCGTGCTGGCCGTGATTCTTGCGGCGGCGTTGGCGCTTCGCCTGGTGGGCTTGGACTGGGACAAGGGCAACGGCATCCATCCCGACGAGCGTTTCCTGCGCATGGTGCTGAACGACATCCGCTGGCCCAAGTCCATCGCGGAGTACTTCAACACGGCCCAGTCGCCGCTGAACCCGCGCAACAAGAACTTCACCTTCTGGGTGTACGGCGAGTTGCCGCTGTTTCTGGTGCATCGGCTTGGCGACCTGCTGCACAAGTCGGGATATGGCCAGATTCACCTGGTGGGGCGCGCGGCGTCGGCGCTGATAGACGTGGGGTCGGTGATCGTCATCTACCTTCTGGGCAAGCGGTTGTACTCCAAGAAGGTGGGGCTGGTGGCCGCGGGGCTGCTGGCATTCACCGTGCTGGACATCCAACTGTCGCACTTCTTCGCCGTGGATACGTTCGCGGCGTTTTTCGCCACGCTGGGCCTGCTGTGCGCCGTGTACGCGGCGGAGCAGGGGCGCTGGTGGCAGTTCTTCGTGCTGGGCGTAGTCGTGGGCGCGGCCATGGCGTCCAAGATCAGCATGGCGCTGTTCGGGGCGGTGGCGGGGCTGGCCTGGCTGATGTACGCGCTCCGCACGCGCCGCGATGAGGTCTGGGCCGAGCGCGCGATCCTTCGGCTGGGGCTGCTGGGCCTGGGGGTGCTGCTGGCGTTCCGAGTGTTCCAGCCCTATGCCTTCTCGGGGCCGAGTTTCCTGAACTTCACCCTGTCGCCGGACTTCCTGGCGAACATGAAGGAAGCCCAAATGTACCAGACGGGCAAGGCCGACCCGCCGTGGGGATTCCAGTGGGCCAATCGTACTCCGTACATCTTCCCGCTGTACAACATGGTGCTGTTTGGGATGGGCGTGCCGATGGCGCTGGCGGCCTTTGTGGGGTGGGCTGCGGGCGGCTGGGAGATGCTGTCCAAGAAGCGGATGGCGCACCTGCTGCCGTGGGCGTGGGTTACGCTGCTGTTCGTGTACCAGGGCGGGCAGTTCGTGAAGTCCATGCGCTACTTCATCCCCATCTATCCGGCGATGGCGCTGCTGGCGGCCTTCGGAATCGCCTGGGTGTATCGCGAGGCCCGAAATCGCGGCGCGTGGGCCAGGCGGGCGGCTGCGGCCGTGGGGGTGCTGGTGGTGCTCGGCACGGCCGTGTACGGCGTGGCGTTCGCGGGCATCTACACGCGCCCGCACCCGCGCATGGCGGCCAGCGCGTGGATTTACGAGAACGTGCCCATGGCGGCCACGCTGCACTACCGCGCGGCGGACGGCACAATCCGCCAGTATCAGTTGGGCATCCCGCACGGCCAGATTCTCGCGCCGGCGATGCAGCCCGTTTACGTTTCGTTCTCCCTGCCCGAATCCGGCGACATCGTGGACGTTACCCTGAACCATCTGCGGAGCGACGGGACGGCTCCGAGCACGCTGCGGGTGGAACTGGCCCGCGAGATGTGGCCCGAAGATACCCTCGTGTCGGCGGAGTTGAGCGGCGTTTTCGCGCCCGACGCGGATGGCAAGGGGCGGGCGTATCGGCTTGAGATGAGCGGCCTCACCATGGCGCCAGGCGTGCGCTACGTGGCGAAGTTCTCGGTTGCCGATGGCGCGTCGCTGATCGCCGAGAGCAGCACGATTCTGCAGGAAACCTACGACGACCCGAAAGTGCCCTTCAGCGAGGTGGGGCGCGACCCCTTCCGCAACTACAACATCCCCGAGTTGCGCGTGTACGATGACGAGAGTCCCGATAAACTGCGCCACTTCCAGGAGATGCTGACCCAGGCCGACTACATCTGCTTCACGAGCCAGCGAGGATACGGGTCTATCCCCCGAATGGCGGCGCGCTTCCCCATGGCCACCAAGTTCTACGACTTGCTGTTCGCGGGCCAGTTGGGGTTCAAACTCGTGGGCGAGTTCACCTCCTATCCTCAACTGGATGGCCTGGTGTTCAACGACGACAAGTCCGAGGAAGCGTTCACGGTTTACGATCATGCCAAAGTCCTGCTGTTCCAGAAGGTGGAGCCGATCACGGCGGAGCAGATCGCCGCGGCGATTGCCCCCGCGGACTGGCGCGCGATTCCCCACTACACAGCGCGCGAGGCCGCCAAGTACAAGACGCTCCTGCTCACGCCCGAGGACTTGGCCATCCAGCAGCAGGGCGGCACGTGGCGGGAGATTTTCAACCCCGACTCCTGGGTGAACCGAATGCCGACGCTGGTGTGGCTGCTCCTCGTGGAATTGCTCGGCGTGCTCGGGTTCCTCATCGGGTTCCCGCTGTTCCGCAACATGATAGACCGCGGCTACGCGCTGTCCAAGACCTTTGGCATACTCCTGCTGGTGTTCGTGAGTTGGATTCTGGTGGCGCTTCGGGTTGCCTGGTTCACGCGGCTGACCATTGGCATCGCGTTGCTGCTGCTGGCTCTGGCGGCGGGGGCGGTGGCGTATGTGGAGCGCCGATCCCTGCGGCAGTTCCTGCGGGAGCGGTGGCGGCATCTGGTGGCCGTGGAGGGCATCTTCCTGGTGCTGTTCTTCGCCTGGCTGCTGATCCGCTGGGGCAACCCTGACCTGTGGCACAACTATCTCGGCGGCGAGAAGCCGATGGAGTTCGCCTACCTGAACGCGGTCATCAAGAGCACCACGTTCCCGCCGTATGACCCGTGGTTCGCGGGCGGGTACCTGAATTACTACTACTGGGGCCAGGTGATTGTGGCCACGCTCATCAAGTTCACGGGCATCGTGCCGTGGGTGGGGTTCAACCTGGCGGTGCCCTTGCTGGCGGCGCTGACGGGGGTGGGCGCGTTCACCGTTACCTACCACCTGCTGCCGGAGCGCGTGCGGGGCGCACTGGGCACGCGCATCCAGGGGTGGCTGTACGGGCTTGTGGGCGTCGCGTTCGTCGTGTTCTTCGGCAACCTGGGGAATATGAACCTCATCGTCGGGGGCCTGATTCGGCTGGGGACGCCCGATTTCAAGAGCAGCATCCCGGGGCTGACGCCGGTCGTCCGGGCGCTCACGGGGCTGTGGAAGGTGCTTTCGGGGGCGTCGCTGGGGTTCGCTAGGGAGTGGTGGTTCTGGAACGCCACCCGCACGATTCCGGACACGGTGAACGAGTTCCCGTTCTTCACGTTCTTGTTCGCCGATTTGCACGCGCACCTCATCGCGCTTCCGTTCACGCTGTTGGCACTGGGGATGGCGGTAAACATCGTGCGCGGGGCGCGCGCGGGGGCAGAAGCCTCGCGTCCGGTGCCGAATGCGTCCATCCTGGCGCGGCTGTGGGGGCTGGCCCGCGACTGGGACCTGGGCGTTCTCGTGGGGCTGGCGCTGGTGGTGGGGGCGCTGTGGCCGACGAACACGTGGGATTTCCCGACGTACTTCGTTGTCGGCGTGGGCGCGCTGCTGATTCGGGGCTACGCCCGCGAAGGCCGAATCGCCTGGCAGTGGCTGCTGAAGGTGGCGGCCCAGGCGGTATTCGTGGCGGCCCTCGCGGTGGCGCTGTTCTATCCGTTCCACGCCTACTACGGCAGTTACTATACGAGCGTGGAGTTGTGGAAGGGCCAGCGGACGCGGGTGGTGGAATTCCTGACCATATCGGGGCTGTGGCTCTTCATCCTGTTCGCGTATATGCTGGACAAAGGCTTCGGCAGGGGCGCGGGCGGCGTGATGGGCTGGATCGGGCGCATGGCCGTCCGCCGTGGACAGGCCGCCAGACGGTGGGCCCTCACCCAGGCGTTGAGTCCGACGTTCGCGGGGTGGTGGACAGGGCTGGTGATGACCGTCGTGGCGCTGGCGATGGCGGCCTACCTGCTGATGCAACTGAAGTATCCGGTGGTGGCGTTTCTCCTGTTGCCGCTTGGGGTCGCCCTGGCGCTGTTCTTCCGGAAGCGCGCCGCGCCGGAAGAGCGGTTCGTGGCGCTGCTCATCCTAGGCGGCCTTGCGTTGAGCATGGCTGTGGAGATCGTGGTGCTCAAAGGCGACATCGGGCGGATGAATACCGTGTTCAAGTTCTACCTGCAGGTGTGGGTCATGTGGGCCATCGCCGCTGCCGTGGCGCTGGCGCATTTGGCGGAGCGCAGCCGCAACTGGGCGCGCGGCTGGCAAAAGTTCTTGTGGGGCGGCGTGGCGTTCCTCGTCGCCATGTCGCTGCTGTACACGGTAACCGCGACGCCGGCGCGCATCGGCCTGCGCTACGACGCGAGCCTAGGCCCTTCGCTGGATGGCATGGCGTACATGGACTCGCCGAAGGCGCAGTACTGGGAAAACGAGCGCGTTCTAGACCTCAAGTGGGACAAGGAAGGCATCCTCTGGCTGTTGGCGAACGTGGATGGTTCTCCGGTGATCCTGGAGGGCCAGACGGGCGAATACCATTGGGGTTCGCGCGTGTCCATCTATACGGGCCTGGCGAACGTTGTTGGCTGGCGATGGCATCAGGTACAACAGCGCATGCTGATGCCAGGGGGCACGGTGGAGGGGCGCGCGGATGACGTTCGCACCATCTACACCACGGCGGACGATGAGATGGCGTTGGCGCTGCTGAAGAAGTACGGCGTGTCATTCATCTACGTGGGCCAGTTGGAGCGGGCGCTGTACGGCGAGGAAGGCCCCGCGAAGTTTGACCGATGGGTGAAACAGGGTATCCTGGAGTTGGTGTTCTCCAGCCAGGAAGTGAAGATATACCGCATGGTGAAGTAGGTGGCGTATGGGTTCGGTTCTGGCGTGGTGGCTGCTGGTTACCCTGGCGGGCTGGACGGTTCTTCCCGTCGCCCTGCGGCTGTTCAATCGGCTGCCGGGGCGCGGCTATGCTCTGGCGAAGGCGCTGGGGCTGCTTCTCATCGGCTACGTCTTCTGGCTGCTGTGCTCGCTGAAACTGCTGCGCAACGACGTGGGCGGGATACTCATCGCGTGGGCGGCGGTGTTCGCGCTGGCGCTTCTGTTCTACCGGCGCGGCGGGGGAAGCCTGGACGAACTGCGGGCCTTCATCCGCGAGCGGTGGCGCTACATCGTGGCCACGGAAGCGATCTTCCTGTTCGGCCTTGTGGGCTGGGCGACCTTCCGCGCCTTTGACCCCGACCTGGTGGGCACCGAGAAGCCGATGGAATTCGCGTTCCTCAACGCGATCCTGCGAAGCGACACTTTCCCGCCGCACGACCCGTGGCTGTCGGGCTACGCCATCAGTTACTACTACTTCGGCTATGTCATCATCGCCGCGCTCACGGAACTGGCCGGCACGCCGCCCGCCGTGGCGTTCAACGTGGGGATTGCGTTGCTGTTCGCGCTGACGCTGACGGGGAGTTTCGGCGTGGTGTACGAACTGGCCGCGTGGAAGCGCGAGGCGAGCGACGGGCGGGCGATCGGGTTCAGCCTGTTCGGGCCGCTGTTCGTGGCGCTGGTGGGCAACCTGGAGGGGCTGCTGGATGCGCTGCATTCGCGGGGCATCGGCTCGGCGGCGTTTTGGAAGTGGGTGCAGATCAAGGGGCTGGCCGAG
>DAOTVT010000053.1:0-23430 GCA_034436295.1 Anaerolineae bacterium
GAACACCCTGAAAACCGCCTACATCCGGTTTACAATGCAGACATCGCCCTACACGGAGCAGTTCCGGGCCTACTACCAGGTCTCCACAAACAAGGTATATGTGTACAACGGCAGTTCTTGGATCGGCGGGCTTGTCATAGGCACGCCCGGAACGATAGAAACCGCGTATGCGATCCTGGATGTCGCCGCCTCCTCTGTCTCCCAGAGTGCAAAGGTCCTGACCGTCAACTGGAACATCACGTTCAAGGCCGGCACAGAGGGCACGAAAGATGTCTGGGGCTATATCTACGACAACCAGAACTTCCAGGATGGCTGGGTCCTCATCGGTCAGTGGGTCGTCGGCTCGGCCAGTGCAGCGTCCGTCGTGCGCGAGGGCACGCCACCCGAAGGCGACGCTCCCATCCCGCTGGACGCAGGCCCAGATTTCAGGCCCGTCTTCCGGACGCCCGACGTATATCCGGGCTTGACGTCGCCCGGCTTCATAAGCCCAGAACGGGGGCCCTTAGACATGGGGAAGATCAGGACGCCGGATGAAGTTACCGAGGCAACCCCGGACACGCCCGCCGCAAAACCCGCGCCGCAGCGAGCGCCCTCCCCCAGTGGAATGCCGGTTGTTGGCATATTCGCGCCTGCGCAGTCCAACGGCGCTCCGGGGTGGTCCTGGAACTTCCGTGCGCAGGTCAGCGACCCCTCGGGATATGCGCACCTGTCGCAAGTGTACGTGCTGTTCAGTATGGACGGTTCCCCGCGGAACGCGATCTATGTACGGTACGACCAAAACACGAACCGCGTTTACCTGCGCGATTCCGATGACACGATCTGGCTCGGAGGCTATACACCGGGAACAAGCGTCAAAATATCCAACAAGAATGGCTCTCTGGACGTCTCAAAAACTCGTGTAACGACGTACTCCGGCAACTACCTGGACGTGTATCCGGAGATTATGTTCAAGGCAACCGGAGCGTCGCAGCACTACCGCATCTTCGTGGCAGCGACGGATGACAGCAACAATGATACCGGCTGGGTGGAAAAAGGATGGCGTAGGGTGAATATGTGGCCTGGCGACGGTGGGGTAACGCCTTCCAGCAATGTCCAGCCGGTGGTTACGAACTTCTCGTACACGACGACCTTCACAGACCCCGAACAGTGGTCCGACCTAAAGTATGTCTATCTCAACATTGCATCTACGCCCGGAGGAGCATCCCAGTCCCTGTACGCGCGCTACCAGGTCTCCACAAACCAGATCAAGATCAAAGACGATTCCGGCGCCTGGATTGGCCCCATCACGCCCGGAAGCGCGCAGAATCTGGAGAATTCGTGGGTGATCGTCCACGGCGCGGGATGCTCGGTAACCAAGAGCGGAGACATGCTGAGCATGACGTGGAGTATAGAATTCAAGTCGCCCATGGCCGGCACCACGAAGAACATCTACCTCTACGCCCAGGACCGCTACGACTGGATTGACCCCTGGAAGTACGCCGGTTACATCCAAATCACACCCTAGTGTTGTTGCCGATCAATGCCAAGGGAGAGCCTGGCACGGCGTGCCAGGCTCTCCCTTTCCTATGCAGGCACAAGGTTCCCCCGCCATTCTTTGACAGGCCACACCCTATGCTTATAATGGGGCCGAAAGACTACAAACTGCACCCGACCACAAGTAGATGACAAAAGGGGAAAACTCATGACGAGCGACAGCCTGACCGACGGGGTCCGCAAATCCGCCTCTACTGCTGCAGCGTCTGGGTTCGCATTTACCACCCTCGCTGTCTCCGCCCGATTCTTCAAACAGTTGGGTCTCGCGGGAATCCTCGCCTACATACTAATAGGCGGCGCCGCCGTGTTCGCGCTCGTCCGATATGGCACTCGCCCCGTCGCGAATCGCATTCCACAGCGATACGCAACCCCGCTGGCGCTGGCGGCTGCAATTCTGATCGCGATCATTGCAGTCCCCCTTCATGATTTGGTCAACAGAAACGCGCTGGACATTCCCGGATTCAGTTACGGCAACACCGACATTGACGACGCCCTTATAGTGGGCCTCAATGCTCTGCTACAAGGACAGCATCCTTACAGCGTGCGAACGTGGGTGCAAGGCGAACTGACGCCGATGCCAGGCGCTCTACTGCTGGCCTTGCCCTTTCACCTTGCAGGTAGTGTGGTCTTGCAAAACGCCTTTTGGCTCTTCATGTTATTTGTGGCACTTGGTTGGCTTGTGAAAGACCGCAGTGCCGCACTATATCTATGGGGTCTCTCGCTATTCTTCTCACCAAAGATACTGGAGGAACAAGTAGTTCAAGGAGCAGACCGATTGGTCAATGCTACCTACATACTTATAGCAAGTCTAATACTTATTGAAGCGGCGAGGAGGCGTGCAAATGCGGTGATCCAGGCCGCTGCAGCCGTAGGAGTCGGGGTTGTTTTCTCCTCGCGGCTGAACTTCCTGCTACTGGCACCTTTGTTGCTCTCTGCGCTCGTCAAGGTCGCGGGGTGGAAGAGAGGGGCATGGTTGGCCAGCATAGCCGCGGGCAGTTTCGTGGCTATAACGGCGCCTTTTTATTTCACGAGCCCAGGCCCATTCGCACCCTTCCACACGCTTGGCAAGTTATCTCATGCGACGCCTTTGCTCACGGCGCTCGGCGTGCTCGCGGTTGGCGTCACTGCGGCGCTGTCCATCTGGCTAGCATGGAAGACTGACAACGCCGACATCCAGACCTACCTGCGCAACTGCTTCGTGGTGCAGTTGGTCATCGTCGCCATTGAAACGACTCTGACGTTACCCTCTCACAATGCCGTGCTTACATGGATGTACGTGCAATACGGCTTCTTCTTCTTTCCATTCGGCTTTCTCTATTTTGGGAGCCGTGTCATTCAATCGCTGAAAGATAGCCAATCCACTATGAGGACTGCTCCAGAATCCCAGGGCTAGGCCCAGGCTTCGTCGCCCGAGTCTTCCGAAAGCCCGCTCCGCGCACCTGAAACCACAACCAAGTCGCTCATCCTGCTGGCAAACAGCACCCGCACCCCCAGGGCTTGCTCCAGCCACTCGGGCGAGCGGTCATCCAGCGTCAGCCGTCCCTCGTGATCCAGCATCGCCCTGGGCAACACAACGCTGTCGCCCAACTCCCAGCCGCTGAGCGCCGCTGCCACATCCTCCGCCGTCAACAGCCCGGCGACGGTAACCGTATCCCCGAAGAACCGATTGGAGACAGGCACCAAATTCACACGGAGCGACAGTTCGCGTTCCAGCCACGCCGCCACCTGCTGAAGCACCGGCGCAAATAGATTCCCCGTAACCCATGTCATGCGGCGCGGCAGCGAAGCCTGGCCTGTGATGATTTTGCGCCGAACCCGCGCCCAGTCGTCCAGGAAGAGCCTCACCAGCCCCACGCCGTTCTCCACCTGCGGGAAGCCATCGTACTCCGAGGCGCGCGGCACGCTCGCCCCAGACAGCAAGTAGAACTCGTCCGAAGGGTGGACGAAGCGCGCCCCAAACTCACGCGCGAACCGCCCCCTCCACTCCCGCGCCTGCCCAAGAAGCGCCCTCGCCTCGCCCTTCGCGTACCGACGGATCGGCGCGCGTTGGAATTGGGTCAGGCCGACCGGCACCAGCGAAACCGACGCCACAGCACGGTACAACGCCGCCAGGTCCGCAATCGTCCGCTCCAGCACCGGCCCGTCGTTCACGCCAGGCACCAGCACCACCTGCGCGTGCACCTCCACGCCCAGATTAGCAAGGCGCTGCAACTGCTCGCGAATGTCCGGAATGTTAGTCCGGCCCAGCAACCGCGAGCGCACCACCGGGTCGGTCGCATGAACCGAGACATACAGCGGGCTCAGCCCCTGCATCTCAATACGCCGCCAGTCGGCTTCGGTCAGGTTGGTCAGCGTAACGAAACTGCCCGTCAGGAAGGATAGACGATAATCATCATCCCGCACGTACAGGCTCGGCCGCAGCCCTTTGGGCATCTGGGCCACGAAGCAGAACTCACAGCGGTTGTGGCACACCCGCAGGCCATCAAAGAGCAGAGTCTCAAACTCCAGGCCCAATTCCTCGCCGTAGGCCCGCACGCCTCTGACGGTTTGAACCTGCCCGCCCCGCACGAATGTCAGTTCCAGTTCTTCCTCGGACGCGTAGAACTGCACGTCTATAACATCGCGCACGGGCGCCCCGTTGATGGCGAGCAAACAATCGCCGGGCGCCAACCCAAGTCGCCCGGCAAAACCCGTCGGCTCAACGCCGATGATGCGACCGCAAACCGTGCGTGTACTCATGCTGCCGTATGCTGCCTCAATGCGTCCGGTTCGGTGTCATAGCGGATATAGCGCGTCGTGGCCTCGGCCAGGTTGCCGTAAACGCCGCGGTATCTCTCCGGCAGCATGGCCGCCAGAATGTACATGGCCTCGGCCGTCATCTGCCGAATCGCCTCGCGGTCAATCTTGCCCGTCGCCTCGTAGTCAAAACGGAACGGCTTGCCCACCACCATGTGGAGTTCCGCCCGCCGCAGGCGCAGCAGGCTAGGAATCACCTGCTCCTGCCCCCAGATCGCCACAGGCACGATGGGAGATTTCGTCCGCACCGCCAGCAGCGCCATGCCATCCTTTGCCTTCCCCAACCCCCGTCCCCTGCTGCGGGTGCCCTCGGGTGAGATCAGCAACACGCGCTCGCTCTCCAGAACCCAGGTCGCCCGCGTCAACGCGCGCCGGTCCACCTCGCCGCGATTGACCGGAAACGCGCCATACAGCCGCATGAACGGTCCCAGCAGCCACGAGCGCAAGTTCTCCACCTTCGTGAGAACCTCAACTTCGCGCGGCCAGAAGGCAGCCGCCAGCGGAGCGTCCAAGAAATTGACGTGGTTGAACATCAGAATCTGGCGGCCCTGAAGGGGGACATTTTCCAGCCCCCGCACGTCCAGCCGCGTGAACAGGCGAAACGCTAGCCGGAGCAGCCAGTTCAACGCACGTCTAGTCCACATCTTGCCCCTTCTCCTCGCAATCCCAATTCTCCACCAGGTCAAGCACTCGCTCCAGGACGCCTTCCACCGAGAGTTCCGTCGTGTCCAGGTACACGGCATCGTCCGCCTTGGTCAGCGGAGCCACGGCCCGCTCGCTGTCGTATCGGTCGCGGCGGAGAATGGCCGCGAGAACGTCTTCAAACTTGGGATTCGCCCCCCGCGCGCGCATCTCAAGCATCCGACGGCGCGCCCGTTCCTCAGGCGTAGCATCCATGAATATCTTGAGATCTGCCTCGGGCAGGACCACCGTGCCGATGTCCCTGCCCACCATGACGATCCTCCCCTGCTGGCCGATCCGCCTCTGCTGCACAGTCAACGCCGCGCGAACCCCCGGATAGGCCGAAACCGGCGAAACCGCCGCGTCCACTTCGGGGCTGCGGATTTCCCAGGTGATGTCCTCCCCGTCGGCACGAATCGTGTACGGCCGCCCATCGTCAACATGCGGTCGCTCAACCGTGATGACCACGTCCCGCGCCAGTTGCGTGATCGCCTCCTCGTCCGATATGGGAATCCCTCGCGACAGCGCAATCCAGGTAACAGCGCGGTACATCACTCCTGTATCAAAGAACACATAACCCAGATGATTCGCGAGCAATCCTCCGATAGTGCTTTTGCCCGAAGCAGAGGTACCATCAATGGCGATGATAGACGGTAGTGGCACTTTCACTCCCCATAACACAGATTTCGTTCAAGCGCTACGCTACCCGCCGCTGCGCTTGCGCCTTGGGCCAGCAGTAGCCTCGTCGCCCGCCTTGACTCGCTTGTCCGAGCGGACTGCCTCTCGCAGGGCTGCGACTTCCTTGGGCGTCAGCGCCCGCCATTCCCCCGGTGCCAGTCTGCCCAAGTGCACCGGCCCGATGCGCACCCGCACCAGCGCCCGCACCGGATGCCCCAGAGTTGCCGCGATGCGCCGTATTTGCCGCTTCTTGCCTTCCTGCATGACGACCCGGAGCCATGTGTCGCCGCCCTCGGCCCGCAGGATGCTAACCTGCGCCGGGCGCGTCTTCACACCGTCCAGCAGGATGCCTCGCGACCACGCCCTGAGGACTTCCTCCGATGGGCGACCTGCCACCCGCACCCGATATTCGCGCTCATGCCCGTAGCGGGGGTGCAACAGGCGGTTGGCTAGATCCCCGTCGTTCGTCAGAAGCACCAAGCCCTCGCTGGTGAGATCCAGCCTGCCAATGGCAAAGAGATGCCCTTGATGTGGCACCAGGTCCAGCACCGTCTTGCGGCCGCGCGCGTCCTCCGTGTCCGAGAGAACGCCGCGCGGCTTGTTCAGCGCCAGATAGACCAGCGTCTCGGGCATCTTCACGCGCTCGCCGTCCACGGTGATCACCTGACGGTCCGGATCCGCTTTCTGTCCGAGAACGGCCACGCTCCCATCCACACGAACCCGACCCGCGGTAATCAGTTCTTCGCAACTTCGGCGAGAGCCGTACCCAGCCCGCGCCAGTATCTTTTGAAGGCGCTCCTCTTTCATGTGAGTCAATTCCGACCGAGGTGAACTTCGCGCCCATTGTAGCCCGACATCGTATTGCGGTCAATTTTGCCCGACACAACGAGAGCACGCCGCGGCGTCAGGCGGCTTTGACGTGTCGGCCTCAAATCGCTACAATTCGCAAAAGACCCAACGGAGAGCAACACATGCGAGGGTGGATCCCCAACCGAGAGGCCATACGCTACATCACCGTGCGCCGCCGCGTGGAGCGCCTCTTGAGCCTCCTCCGCGGCCACAGCGACGTGGTGATCCTGACCCACAACGACCCAGACCCCGACAGCATCGCATCAGCCTGGGGGCTTGCGTGGCTGCTGGAGTCCACCATCCAATGTCGGGGGGCCATCCTGTACGGCGGGATGATCGGCAGGGCCGAAAACCGCGCCATGGTGGAACTCCTCCACATCCCGCTCAAACGCGCCACCACCGCCGACCTGGGCGCGGGGAAACCCGTCCTCCTCGTGGACACGCAGCCGGGAACCGGCAACAACATCCTGCCGGCATCCCTTGTTCCCCTGGCCGTCATTGACCACCACCCGCTTTCCGCTGGTACTGCCGCCGTCCCGTTTCGCGACGTCCAGACGCGCCTCGGCGCGACGACAACGATCGTAACGCGATACCTGTGGGCGATGTCCGTGGAGCCGCATCCTCCCCTGGCCACCGCCATGTTCTACGGCATCAAGACCGACACCCTGGGGTTGAGCCGAGAGGCCAGCCGCGCCGACGCGCTAGCGTACCTGTACCTCCACGAGCGCGCCGACTTGCATACCCTCGGCGCCATAGAGCGCGCCCAGTTGTCCCGCGACTACTTCGCCGTCATGGGGCGCGCCTTGCGCCGGGCACGCCTCTACGGGAACGTCGTCGTTACCACTTTGGGCCCCATTGGTCATCCGGACATGGCGGCCGAAGTGGCCGACCTTCTGGCGCGTTTGCAGGGCGCCGTGTGGGTACTCAGCATCGCCGTATTCGGAGATGAGGTCGTGCTCTCCCTGCGGACCACCAGCCCAGACCTGAACGCCGGAGAGGTCATTCAGCGACTGGTCGCCGGAAGCGGAAGCGCGGGCGGCCATGGCCCCGCCGCAGGCGGGCGCATCCGATTCAGCGGAAGCCCCGCCTCTGCCCAGAACCGCCTGGCGAAGCGATTCGCCGAGATCATGGGCTTTTCCCCATCGGACGGAAGGCCGCTCATCTGACGCCGTTTCTGTGCATCGCAAGTGATCAGCCGCGGCTCGGTTCTACTTTGTGTTGGTGAGCGAGGTGCGAGGCGCTGCCGGAAGTGCGTCGTCGCGATCGCAGACCGGTTGACAACCCCGACGGGAGACGTATAATCAAACCCAGGAAGCCTTCATCAAAAGGCCAGGAGGATTGCCATGAATATCTTCAACCGCGTGGTCGTCGTGTTGCTGCTGATCGCGATTATCCTCATCAGCGCCGCTGTGGTCGTGTTGCCCCAACAGGCGCTTACCGTCGCCAGGGAGTTCGTGCTGGCGCTGGAGACCTATGTCTCCAGTTTCCAGGGCTGGCTGCTCATGACCATCGCGCTCTTGGGCGTTGCAGCCCTGTGCGTCGTCCTGCTGTGGCTGGAACTGCGACGCCCTGCCCCCAAGCATGTCCGCGTGGAGAAGATCAGCGGCGGCGAAGCGCGCATTGCTGTGGAATCCGTCGCCCAGCGTCTCCAGTACAATCTGGACCAACTGCCCCAGATTGTCTCGGTGAAACCGCGCGTATCCGCAAGGGGCAAGCGGGTGGACGTTACGCTGGACATTGAGACTACGCAGGACGTCAACATCCCCGCCAAGACCGAGGAGATGAGCCAGATCACCCGCTCGGTCATTGAGGAGCAGATGGGCCTGAAACTGGGCAAGATGATTGTCTCGGTGCGCCACATGTCCGTGCCCCCGCTGGACAGACGACAGCCCGCGCCGGTCGCGCCCACACTTAGGGCGGCACCGCCCGAGCCGCAGGCAGCACCGCAAGAGGCTCCCCCGCCAGCACCAGAGCCTCCGCAAACCTAGTAGCCAACTGTGCCGCTTGCCCGGAGGGAATCGTCGCCGATTTCCAGCGACTCTAGCCGCACGTAGGGGCCCGTATCCGCGATGGTATCGGTGATGATGCGACTCGCCAGGTTTCTGGCCCATCCGGGCAGCGCGATCCCGGCCACGCAGGCTCGCTCCACCGAAACCTGCAGCCCCTGGCCACTCAGCGAGACGCGCGCATGGACCTGAACCCGAAACGAGAACACGAGCACGCGGGTGATCACGCCGCTGAAGTGCACGTGATCCGGCGAAAACCAGACCACCACATCTCGGACCGGCATCCCAGACCACCTGGCGGCCGTGTAGGTGATCCAAGACGTGAGTTCCTGCGAAGTCGTCTGCAAGGCGAATTGGCCTGTCCGGCCCTGGAAGTACGGCTGCAACCGCGCGTCCAGCGATTGCGCCAGTTCCTCGGAGTACGGAATCTGAGGCGGCGCGCCGCGCGCGGGAGTCGCCTCTGCCCGGGGCTTGCAGGCAACGATGGAAACGCAAAGCAACGCCAATGCCAGCAGTGAGAGTTTCCGCATCACAACTCGCTCCACGAGGACCGGCTTGACATCATACCACGGAGGCATGACACTGACAAACGAACACGTCCCTGCAACAGAAGATTCTGCCCACAGTCTGCCCGCGCGGATTGAAAGCCTCTTGTTCGTGGCCGACCGTCCGACGCCGACCGATGTCATCGCCCAGGTCCTGGAGACCAGCGTGGAGGCGGTGGAAGAAGCACTGCGAGCACTTGACCAGCAACTGGCCACCCGAGGCATTCGCCTCCAGCGCAAGGGTAGCCTGGTGCAACTGGTCAGCATGCCCGAAGCGGCCCCCTACATCCAGCGATTCTTGGGTCTGGAACTGAGCGGCCGGCTCACGCAGCCTGCGCTGGAGACCCTGGCCATCATCGCCTATCGGCAGCCGATAACGCGCGCAGCCCTGGAAGCCATCCGAGGCGTCAACTGCGACGGCGTCTTGCGAACCCTAGTCTCCCGGGGCTTGGTGGAAGAAGTCGGCCGATTGGAGCAGGCGGGCAGGCCGATTCTATACGGGACAACCTTTGAGTTCCTCCAGTACTTCGGCCTGAAGTCCCTGGACGACCTCCCGCCGCTAGACCTGTCCGAGGGAAACTCCAACCACACCCCAAGCACGGCCAACCTGCCGGAGCCCCACTGACCTCGCCAGGCAAAGCAAAGAGGGACATGCCCGTGGGCGTGTCCGTCTTCCGTTCTTCGCAAGACATCACTGTGTGGTCGCCTACCTCTTGGAAGGCCACCAGTTGCGCTCACGGAGCAGTCGGGCGATGCCCGGCACCAGGATTCCCCGTATCACGAACGTGTCCAACAGCACGCCGAAGGCCACGCTGGCGCCCACCTGGAACAGCATCGTCATGGGCGACAGCATCATCGTCGCGAACGTGCCCGCCAGCACAATGCCGCACGATGTGATGATCGCGCCAGTTCGGGACGTGGCCGCAATCAGCCCATCCACGAACTCGGCCGACGCGGTCTCCTCGCGCACGCGCGACATGAGGAAGATGTTGTAGTCCGCTCCCAAGGCCACCAGTAGCACCAACACGATGGTGGGAATCAGCAGGTTCACCCCCTCCTGCCCCAGCAGCATCTGGAACACGAACACGGTTACGCCAAGCGTGGATCCGTAACTCAGGAGCACGGTCAGCACCAGGTACGCAGGCGCCACGATGGAGCGCAACAGGGCGATCATCACCACGAACACACCGACGGCGATCAGCACCAGCACCTTCACGAAGTCCTCATTGGAGACCTGGCGGATGTCGGCGAAGGCGACCGAACTCCCTGTTATGTAAACTTCGCTCCCCGTGCCTTCCACCGCCTGGCTTGCTACCTTGCGAACCTTCGCGCTGAGATCCAGCGCCGCGTTGGAATACGGCTCGGGCTCAAGGATGACGTACAGCCGCGTCGCCGTGCCATCCTCCGACACGAACGCCTTCTCCAGAGCCTGCGCTGCCGGAGTGAGAGCAACAAGCGCCTTCGGGTACAGATAGGCCGACTTGCCCTCAAACCCGCGCCGCACCTCATCCAGGTTCGTTGCCAGCGCCTTCACAGCCGACGCCAACCCGCTCACATCCGGCCCCGCGCCGGCGGACAGGCCCGTCGCCATGTATCGCGCGTCGGGCGCTTTCGCCTCAAAAGCCGAGCGAAGTTCCAACAGCGACAGCCCGAAGTCCTCCACCTTGCCCGCCAGTTCCCCTGGAGCCATCATGCCCGCCGGCAGATTCTTCGGCACGAAACTCGCCTTCGGGTCGCGCGCCGCGAAAGCATCCGCCAGGCTGCGCATCGCCTGGGCCATGCCGGAAACTTCCGCCTTCAGCGCCGCAAGCACGGCCGGCAGGTCGCTCATGGGCACTTGCCCGCCCTGCAGTTTGCTCGCCGCCTCGGCCATCTTGGCAAAATGCTCGCCGGCCGCCACAAAGGCAGGATCGGTTACAACCCAGGTGTACCGCTCGGCCAACTCGGCCATGTAACGCTGGAGCGCCGCCATCTGCGCCGACGTGTCCATCTGCATCAGCGACGCGGGATTGTCCAGTTTCTTGGCGAGGGCGTCCAAGTTGTCGGCAATGATGCCAATCTGCCCGGACACGAACAGCCCCTTCTGTGCCTGCTCCCAGGCAGCGGCGATTTCTCGCACGCCCGCCAGCGCCTTCGTGTAACTCTCCTCGGTCTTGACGAATGGATAGGCCTCACCCAGCCCCGTCAGGTACTGCTGTAGCATCTGCAGAGTCCCCGCGTACTGGCCAAGGGCCTCTGGTGCCGCTGTCAGCATCGGGCTGCGCAGACCCGTTGCGAGCATGCTGACCTTCTCGGCGATGGTCTCCAATTGCGCCGTTACCAGCATCTGCTGCTCCAGGCGTGCGACCTGGCCCTGCAGGTCTTGCGCAGCAGCAACCGCGCCGCCATAGGCAGGCAGGCTCTTGACCTCCGGATACGCCTCCCCAAGTTGACCCAGGTATGCGTTTATCGCAGCGGCAAGCGCGGCGGGATCCGATCCGGTTGCCGGAGCACCCTGGCCACCGCCGAGGCCAACCGCAACATTGCGCAGGCCGTCAGAAAGCAGCGTCAATTGCCCGTCCACCGTGAACAGCGCCGCGCCGCCAGAGTCTCCGGTCGGCGTGAGCAGGCTCCGAACGCGCAGCACGCCTGGGATTTGCCGAACCTCTTTCACCACCGCGTCCAGCGTGCCCAACTCATCGGTGATGTCTCCATCCTTCGCTACCAGCATCACGTGCGTGGGGAAAATCTCGCCGGGGTCAAAATGCCCCTTCAAGGTCTCAAACCCCTTCGCCGAATCCAGGTCCCGCGGCACGTCGGCCAGGATGTCAAAACTCCGCACCATCTTGGGCAAAGCCGCATACGGGACGAGCAGGCAGACGATCACAACCGGCACGACCCACGCTGCATTGCGGCTCACATTGTGCGCCAGGCCATGCCAGAACCCGCGCTCGGGATGTTCGGCCTCGTTGGTGAAGGGCCAGAAGAGCCGCGTGCCCATCACCGAGAGCAGCGACGGCGTCAAAGTCAGGCCCGCCAACAATGTGATGAAGATGCACACCGCAAGCCCGGTGCCCAGCGTACGGCTCATCCCGAAACTCGCCACGTTCAGGAACAGGAACGCCAGGATCACCACCGTCGCGCTGGCCGCGATGACCATGCCGATCTTCTCCATCGTCCGCACGCCAGCCTCAAAGCGCGTGGGTTGACGATAGAGTTCCTCGCGGAACCGAGACACGATGAAGAGACAGTAGTCCGTCCCCACGCCGAAGATGACCACGACGGCGAATATGTCCATCTGCGTGCTCATCTTGATGCCTGCCTGGGCCAGGAACCCCAGCGCTCCGGTGGAGACAAGGTAGGCCGCGCCGATTGTCGCCAACGGGACCAGCGCCGCCACGGGCGAACGATAGATCACCAGCAGAATCACCACCACGAGGGCGATCGTGGCCCACGTTGTCCGATCCAGGCTGCGCTTCACCGTCTCCAGGGTGTCGCGAGCGACGGACGCGGAGCCGGCCGTGTACACCTCAAGCCCAGCCGGGGCGCCTTTCAGGTGCTCGCGAATCCGATTCACCGCTTCGTGGGTGGGAGCCGAAGACACCGCCGTGGAGAACTCCACGGTCATGAGCATCGCCGTGCCGTCGGCGCTCCGCAGCATCGGTTCCAGTTCGGGGTTGGTGAACACCGAGATGACCTTGGACACCTCGCTTGGGGCATCGGACGAACGGAGCCAGTCTTCCACGCTGCGCGCATACGTGAGGTCCGCATCCGTAAGGCCCGCAGCGCGGAAGAACACGATGGTATCGCCAAGCGCCGAGTCCTTCGGGAACTTCTCGGCGATCAAGCGCCCGGCCTGCACCGACGGCGCACCCGATGGCAGAAAAGACTCCTGGTCAGTGATCCCTACCTTCGCGAGCGGCGGCGCGAATGCAACCATGAGCGCAGCCAACACCGCCCACGCGACGATAACAATCCAGCGCTTCTGGAAGGCAAACTGAGCCAACTTCCGGAACATCTTCGCACCTCCTCAGTCTCCTATCGCGGAATCAGTCCGTTCAGAGCCAGATCCACCGTGTGAAGGATGTCCTCTTCCCCAATGGTTAGGTCAGGCCGCAACAGCGTGCGTGTTACGAAGATATTCATCATGCCGACCAGCGACAAAGCCGTCCGCGTCGCATCCACAGGCCGGAATTCCCCCCGCGCGACACCCTCCTGAATCAGGGCGACGAAAGGCCGCAGCACCCCCTCACTCCGCTTGTTCGCCACGTCAGGTATCTCGCCCTCAAGGTCGCCGATGTCGCGAAGGAGCAACTGGATGAGCGACAGGCGGCGCTGTAGGGCTTCCAGGTAGCACCGCACCAGCCGCGCCAGACGCTCGGCCGTCGTCCCCGGTTCGGCGCCGGCTTCGTCCAGGGCAACCACCAGGCGATCCAGTTCGCGGTCCAGCACCTCCAGATAAAGGTGCTTCTTATCCTGAAAATGGTGGTAGATGGCGGGCTTGCTGATGCCACACTCGGCGGCAATCTCCCGCATGGAGATCGCGCGGTAGCCCCGCGTGGCGAACAGTTCCCCCGCCTTCTGCAGGATGCGCACCCTGGTGGATTCCATCATGACCTTCCTCACGGCCTTGTGTGTTGACCGACCGGTAAGTCAATATGGACAGACATATTCTAGCCGTGTGAAGGCTCGGCGTCAAATTGCACGTGCGCGCATTTCCCTTTCGCTCCCCGCCCGCGGCGCTGGAA
This sequence comes from Anaerolineae bacterium, assembly GCA_034436295.1. GTDB lineage: Bacteria > Chloroflexota > Anaerolineae > DTLA01 > DTLA01 > DTLA01. The sequence continues at coordinate 13,816 of DAOTVT010000053.1, forward strand.
GCGACACGGGTTGAAAAGGCTCAACCGCAGTTGGCAACACGCGCAACTGCGTGTATAATCCCCCCGTGATTACCTCAGGAGGCAAGCGTATGGAACCCGTACTCGTTGGCGTCATCGGCGGAAGCGGTGTCTACGAAATGGAGGGCCTGACCCAGGTTGAGGAGATTCGCGTCAAGACCCCCTTTGGCGATCCCAGCGACGCGATCATCGTCGGCACCCTGGAGGGTGTGAGGGTCGCATTCCTGCCCCGTCATGGGCGAGGGCATTACATCTCCCCATCGGAGTTGCCCGCCCGCGCAAACATCTACGCCCTGAAGAGCCTGGGAGTGCAGCGCATCATCGCCATCAGCGCCTGCGGCAGCATGAAGCAGGAGATCGCCCCGCTCCACATCGTCATCCCAGACCAGATTTTTGACCGAACAAAGGCGCGCCCGAGCACCTTCTTCGGCGACGGAGTCGTGGTTCACATCAGTTTCGCCGAGCCATTCTGCCCCGACATGCGCGAGAAACTCTACGTCGCCGCGCAGAAAGCAGGGGCCATCGTCCACAAGGACGGGACGATGGTCGTTATGGAGGGGCCGCAATTCTCCACGAAGGCAGAATCGCGCATCTACCGATCGTGGGGCGTGGATGTCATCGGCATGACGGCACTGCCCGAAGCCAAACTCGCGCGCGAGGCGGAAATCTGCTATGCGACGCTCGCCCTCGTTACCGACTACGACGTCTGGCACGAATCCGAAGAGGCCGTTACCGTAGAGATGATCGTCCAGAACCTCCAGAAGAACGTGGAAATGGCCAAGAGAATCATCCGCTTGGCTGTCCCTACGTTGGGCAGCCCGACCACCTGCCCGTGCCCCCACGCCCTGGAGAATGCCATCATCACCAACCCGGCCAAAATCCCGCCGGCCACCCGCCAGAAACTCAGCCTTCTGCTGGACAAGTACCTGAAGTAGCCTGGCCCACCCGCGCATAGAAAAGGCCCTTCCGATCAGGAAGGGCCTTTGTGCGTTCCACCGCGACGCCTCCGCTAGAAGTCCAAATATTCCTTTCGCACAATCTGCTCCGGCGAAACGCTCATGATCTCCAACATCTCGCCGATGAGTTGTGCTTTGGCCAGGGCGTCCTTGGCCGACCAGGTTCGGCTCTTCACCTCAAGAAACAGATCGTCATACGCGGGCTTGAAGAGGCGGTCGGCGTTGACTTCAAAATCTACGCCCTTGTACTGAATACGCCAGCGGCGCCGCTCCTTGTTGACTTCCTTGATGCGGTCAGGCTGGAAGTACTCCCTGTAGAAACGTAGCGAGCGGTCGGCAACGGCGCTGAATCGCGAGCGCGACAGAATGACCGAGTTCTCGTAAACCCGCTCCAGGGTAGGCCCCCGCAGCGTCAAGCCGTAGCGGGGCACCAGCGAACCATCGGGCTGGATCACGTTGTCCTCGCGATACCGCACGTGGCCCTTGTCCGCGTCATCAAACAGGAAGTACGTGTCGTACTGGCGGCGCACGCTTTCGCGAATCACATTGACGTCCCTGTGCCCCAACAAGTGCCGCAAGGCGCTCTCGTCGGGCAGCCGCACCTTCACCTGCACCTCAAACGTCTCCTGCTGCTCCACACCGCCGATGCCCACGATCTTATCCACCAAATCTTCCTCGCGTGCCGCCAGGAAGCGGTCAATGCGCGCCGCCATGGTCTCGGCGTCCGAGCGGACAGCGGCCACGTCTATCGTGAGCAGTTCGCGGTCGCGCATCAGGAAGCGCCCGGCGACGACCACGTCGCGCACGTCCGCGCTCTTCGCCGCGTACACCAACTGCGAGTACACGTTGTTGTCCGAAATCGCGAACTTCGGAGTTTCGTGCACCGTGTCCAGGTTCACCACGATGATGTCGGCCCACTTGCCTGGCTCCAGCGAGCCGATTTCCGCATCCAGATAGAGGGTGCGAGCGCCCTCCAGGGTCGCCATCTCCACGGCAACCCGCGCGGGCAACGCCGTGGGGTCGCCCGACACGCCTTTGGGCAGCAGCGCCGCAAGCCGCATCTCCTCAAACATGTCCAGGTCATTGTTGCTGGCGCACCCGTCGGTGCCAAGCCCTACGCTGAGCCCGCTCTGGCGCATGGCCATCACGCGGGCGATGCCGCTGGCCAACTTCAGATTGCTCGTCGGATTGTGCGCCACGCCGATGTGCCGCTCGGCCAGGAGCCGCATCTCCCCGTCGGTCAGATGGACGCCGTGCGCCACCAGCATCTTGCCGACGAGCAGCCCCTGCTTCTGCATCCAGATGACCGGTGGCTCGCCCAGTTTCTCAACGAGTTCGCGCACCTCCAAATCGGTCTCCGCGATATGAATCAACTGCGGGACGTCGTACTTCAGGCCCAGCATGGACGTGGTATGCAGAATCTCCGGCGTGCACAGGTAAATGGAATGCGGCCCAAACGCGGGAGTGATGAGCGGGTGGCCATGCCACTTTTCCACAAAGCGCCGAGCGTAGTCCAGGCTCTCGTCGTAACTCTCGGCGTCCGGCGTGGGAATCTTCATGATGGTCTCGGCGCAGACCCCCCGCAACCCCACCCCGGCGACCGTCTCCGCGACGGTGTCCTCGTAGTAGTACATGTCGGCCAGGCACGTAACACCCGAACGGATCAGTTCGGCGCACGACAGCAACGTGCCCACGCGGCAGAAACGCTCGTCCGTGAACTCGCGCTCCACGGGCAACATGTAGCCATACAGCCACACGTCCAGGCGCAGGTCATCCACCAGGCCACGCAACAGGCTCATGGGCAGGTGCGTATGGGTGTTCACCAGCCCGGGCATGACGACGCAGCCGCCGCAGTCCCGCGTCTCCCGTGCGGCCCAGCGAGTGCGGACATCCTCCAACTTCCCGACGGCGACAATCCGACCGTCGCGCACCGCAACAGCCCCGTCCCGTATGACTCGGCGCCCAGCGTCCATCGTAACGACAACGCCGCCGGCAAACAGGATATCCGCGTCCATGGGTCGTCTCCTTCGGCAGAATGCACGCCATCAAGACCAAGGCGGCGCGCTAGAACGGCTCATCGTCCCAGTCTTCTTCGTCCTCTTCTTCCTCTTCGTCCCAGTCGTCCAAATCCTCGTCATCCAGAGGAGAGACCAACTCCTCATCGTCCTCTGGAATCTCTTCGGCGGTCTCGCACTGCCCGTCGTGGTCCAAATCAATCTCCGACGCGCTACACGTGCCCCGTTCGTTGAGCGTGCACCGCCTGTTCAAGCAACGTACTCGTGTCATCTTCCACCTCCCCCAGCAGTCTGCCTCTTGTCTTGGAGGTAAAGCCGCTCAAGAAGGTCCACGATACCCACCGCATCGTCCAAGTCAAACTGTGGCACCCGAATATCGTGTCTCTGATCCGTCGCCAGCGCGATCAGTTCGTCCTCCGTGCAGAGCAGGCTCGTCCCCTTCGCCGCACGCGAGACTTCTATCTTCGGCTTGTTGCCACGCTTGTAACCCTCGGTCAACACGATGTCCACATCCGGCAGCGTCTCCACAATCTCGTCCAGCGGCAACTCGTGCTCCAGGCGGCGAATCATCGCCAGCCCCTTCGGCGACGCCACCACGACGCAATCGCTGCCGGCCTCCGCATGCTTCCACGAATCTTTGCCCGGCGTGTCCATCTGGAACCCATGCACGTCGTGCTTGATCGTCGCCACGCGGTAGCCCCGCCGCTTCAGTTCGCGGATCAGTTTCACCATCAGGGTTGTCTTGCCCACGTTGGAAGTGCCCACGATAGAGACCACTGGCGGTTTGCCCACGGCTACTCCTCCTCAGGCCAGTCCAGCATTTCCACGGCGACTTCCTCGCCCGCGCGGACCACCTTCGTACCCTCGGGAATGATCGCCAGGCCGTTGGCCTTCACCATGGACGTAAGGATTCCGGAACCCTGATCGCCCGTCAAGCGCGCGTAGTAGGCATTGCCAACCCTTTCCACGATAGCCCGCTTGAACTCGCGGCGGTCGCCCCCTTTCACGTCCTCGCGCAGGATTGCGCGGATGATCGGCTTGCGCAGTTTGCGCTTCCCCTGCATCTTGAGGATGGCCGGCCGAGCAAATCGCTCAAATGAGACCATGGACGAAACCGGGTTCCCCGGGAAGCCAATGAGCGGGATGCCCTGGATGTAGCCGAAGGCCAGCGGCTTGCCGGGCTTCATGCGCACCTGCCAGAAGTCAATCTGCCCCAGCGAGTTCAGCACGTCCTTCACCACGTCGTACTCCCCCACGGACACCCCGGCCGACGTCAGGATGAGGTCAACCTTCAGGTCTATCGCCCGCCGGAGTTTCGCCGTCAGGTCTTCCACGGTATCGCGGGCGATGCCCAGGGGTATCGGGATTCCGCCATACTTCTGCACCAGCGCGGCGTTGGTGTACAGGTTGGAGTTGCGAATCTTGCCAGGGGTCAGCGGCTCGTTTGGCTCCACCAACTCATCGCCGGTCGCCAGCACCGCCACCCGCGGCCGACGGTAGGCCAGGAACTCCACCCGTCCCACCGAGGCCAGCACCCCCAACTCGGCGGGGCGCAACTCGGTGCCGATGGCCAGCACCTTCTCGCCGGCGCGGATGTCTTCGCCCGCGGGACGCACGTTCTCGTTCACGGCGACCGGCTCGTAAATCGCTACCTCGTCCTCATGCACCGTTCCGGTCATCCGCGCGTTCCCCCTGCCCTCCGACGTGTTCTCAAACCGCACAACGGCATCCGCCCCCGGCGGCATCGGCGCCCCCGTCATGATTCGGATGGCAGTCCCCGGCTCCACCGCCCGATCTGGGGACTGTCCCGCGGCCAGCGTGCCCTTCACCTTGAGGCACACGGGGCTCTCTCGCGTTGCGCCCACCGTGTCTGCGGCGCGCACGGCGTAACCATCCATGGCCGAGTTCGCGAACGGCGGGATGTTAACATCCGCGTACACGTCCTCGGCAAGCACCCGGCCCAGCCCATCCCACAGCGACACTTTCTCCGCTTCCAAGGGATGGAAGGCCTGCATAATCCTTTCGTAGGCTTCTTCAACCGCTATCATGCTTTGTACCCCCAAGAGTATCGTGTTATCCGGGAATCACCCGCCCAACTTTGCGCGAATTGCCTCGCGCAGGTGCTCCCTGCGAATCGGGATGCGGGTGAGTCGCACGCCGGTTGCATCGTAGATCGCATTCGCAATGGCCGGCACGGTGGCGATGGAGGGAATCTCGCCCACGCCTTTCGCGCCGAACGGGCCTTCTGTCGCAGGCGACTCCACCAGAATCGGGATAATCTCGGGCACGTCGTCAACCGTGGGAATCTTGTACTTCGCCAGCGTGTCGGACACAATCCTGCCCTCGTTGAGGACCAACTCCTCTTTCAGCGCCAGGCCAATGCCCATCACCACGCCGCCCTCTATTTGCCCCTGCACCGCCCTGGGGTTGATGGCCTTGCCCACATCATGAGCCGCGACCACGCGAAGCACGCGGACATCCCCCGTGTCCAAATCCACCTCCACCTCGGCCACCTGGGTCGCATACCCGTAGGCAAAGTGCACGTCGCCCTCCTGCCCCAAGGGCACGGTGCGCGGCGGCGTATAGACGCGGCGCACCACTGGGCGGCGGCCCTCCTTGCGCGCCGCTTCTGCCAGGGCGCGCAGGCCCACGCGAACCCCGCCGCTCACGACCTGCCCATCCACGAACTCCACCGCATCCGGCGACGAGTCCAGCATCTCGGCCGCTGTCTGCGCGAGGAGCGCCTTCAAGTCCAGGGCCGCAAGTCGCACGGCGTTGCCGGTGATGAACGTCTGTCGCGAGGCGGTCGTGGCCCCTCCGTCCGGCGTCAAAGCCGTGTCGCCAACGACCAGGCGGATATCCTCGGGCCTCACTCCCATGACCTCGCCCACGATCTGGCTGGCCACACCCACAAGCCCCTGGCCCACTTCCGCCGCGCCGATGCGCACTTCCACGGTCCCATCCTCGCACAACTCCACCTCGGCCCCGGCCGAATCCGCCACGCCGCCGCCCAGCCCGACGTTCTTGAAGGCGCACGCCATGCCCCAGCCGCGCACCTTGCGCCCGTGCTGGCCGCCTCGCTGCCACGTCCGGCGCGAATCGCCCAGGACGCGCGCCTCGGGAATGGCGGCCACCGCGCGCTCTATCGTATCGGGCAAGCCCACGCTCTCTCGCAGCACCTGGCCGGCAGCCGTTGTCGCGCCCACGCGAAGCGCGTTCCGCCTGCGCAGTTCCAGCGGCGAAATCCCAAGCCGCTCCGCCAGAATGTCCATCTGGCACTCGGCGGCAAAATGCGCCTGCGTCGCGCCGAACCCTCGGAACGCGCCCGCGGGCGGGTTGTTCGTATACACGGTGTACGAGATGATGTCCACATTGGGGATTTCGTAGGGGCCAGACACATGGGTAGCGGCCCGCTTTATCACGTGCGGGCCCAACGATGCATAGGCCCCCGTGTCGCCCCAGATGCGGGCCTTCATCGCCAGCAGCCGACCATCCGCCGCCGCAGCCGTCTTCATCCAGATGCGTGTCGCGTGGCGTTTCGGATGCACCCGAATGGACTCGCGCCGCGACAGGGTCAACTTGACCGGCCGCCCGGTCGCCTGGGCCAGCAACGCGGCGTGAATCTGCGTGCTGATGTCTTCCTTGCCGCCAAACGCCCCGCCGACCGCCGTCTGGACGATGCGAACCTTCTCCGGCGGAAGCGCCAGCGACGCGGCCACCTGCGCCTGATCCGAGAACGGAATCTGCGAGCCTACGTACACGGTGATCCCGCCGTCCTCCTGCGGGACCGCCACCGAGGTCTCCGGCTCCAGAAAAGCGTGCTCATTGAACGGTGTCTCATACACCTGCTCCACCACCACGGCGGCGTTGCGGAAGGCCTCTTCCACGTCTCCCCGCAGCACCTTCGCCTCCGAGACCAAATTGCCCTTCTCGTGCACGCGTGGCGCGCCTTCCTCCAGGGCAGCCACCGCATCGGTAACGACAGGCAGCGGCTCGTAGTCAACGCGGATCCGCTCCAGCGCCGCTCGTGCAATCTCGGGCGTCTCGGCGGCCACAGCGGCGATCGCATCGCCCACGTAGCGCACCTTGTCCCAGGCGAACACCGGCCAGTCGTCCACCACAAGGCCGTGCGTCTTATGTCCGGGAACGTCGTCGGCCGTCAACACCGCATGGACGCCCGGCAGAACGCGCGCCTGGCTCACGTCAACGCCCAGGATCCGCGCATGAGGGTATTCGCTCCGCAGGACTGCCCCGTACAGCATGCCATCAAAGAACAGGTCGGCGGCGTATTGCGCCCTGCCGGTGGCCTTCGCCACGGCGTCGGGCCGCGCCACCGATTTGCCCACGCCCGCGCCGCCGGCCGACTCGGGAGCGGTGCGCCCTGCCAGAAGATCCGCCGCCAGTTCCACGGCCTCAATGATCTTCACATATCCCGTGCAGCGGCACAGATTCCCCTTCAGGGCCTCCTTGATCTCCGCACGCGTCGGGCGGGGATTCTCGTCCAACAAAGCCTTGGCGGCCATGATCATCCCGGGCGTGCAGAACCCGCACTGAATCGCGCCCGTCGCCACGAACGCCTGCTGCACCGGATGCAGGTGTCCCTCTCGCGCGAGCGCCTCAACCGTCCACACGACGCTCCCGTCCAGCCGCGCAGCCCGGGTGATGCAGGCACGCCGCGCCTTGCCGTCCACGATCACCGTGCACGCCCCGCAGTGGCCCTCGCCGCACCCATTCTTCGTGCCGGTCAAGTGCAGGCGCTCACGGAGCACGTCCAGCAGCGACTCCTTGTCGCCCACCTCCAGCACATGCCAGTCGCCATTGACTTGCAGGTTCACGGTCGGCATGAATGCACGCTCCTATCACTCCTCCACAATGCGGAAGGATGTCGTGATGTTCGCCACCTTGTTCATCATCGCCGCCGCCGAGCAGTACTTCTCCTCGGAGAGCGCAATGGCCTGCTCCACCGCCTTCTCGGACACGCCCTTGCCGTAAACGACGTATTCCACATGGATATCGGTGTAGTAATTGGGCGGCTCTTCGCGCTGCACGCCCTGCACGTTCACCTCCACACCGCGAAACGGCTGGCGCTTCTTGCCGAGGATGTTCACCACGTCCATGGCCGTGCACCCTCCCAGCCCCACGAGGAGGAGTTCCATGGGGCTGGCGCCCGTGTTTCTGCCCCCGGGCGGCGGCGCATCCAGGACGATGGCGTGGCCAGAACCAGTCTCGCCCACGAATTGCATCCCGTTCACCCACCGCACTCTTGCCTCTTTTGCCACGATGACCTCCCTTTATGCTTCGGCTTTCTGCTCCTCAAGGATGGCTTCCATGCGAGCCAAATCCCCAGGAACGTTCAGGTTGAAGAACGAACGCAAATTGGGATCCAGTATCCGGATTTCATCCTCGCGAACATCGCGGACGCGCACCTGTCCCAGGAAGGAGATAATCCGCCGCTCGCCCGCGTCCAATGCGGCCTTGATGGCAGCCGCGCACGTCTTGCTGTAGATGGCGTGCAGCGGCTCCGCCTCCCCGCGCACATACGGCATGACGACATCGTACCCAGGCGAGATAAGGAACATGTAGCGAATGAGATTCAAATCCAGGAACGGCATATCGCACGCCACGCACAAGACGCGCCGATGACGGCAAGCCTGCACGGCGGTGTACACCCCGCCCAGCGCCCCGGCCCCCTGCACCATGTCCTCAACCAGACGGACCTCCATGTCGGCGAACCGCTCCAGGCGGTTGCCCACAATCAGCACGTCATCCGACACCTTGCCCAGGCGCTCAACAACACGCTGAATCAGGGTCTGGCCGCCCAGTTGTACCAGCGCCTTGTCCCTGCCGAAGCGAGAACTTGCACCGCCAGCAAGGACAGCGCACGACACGTCCGGCATAACTTCCTCGCAGACTTGACGACATCAACGAACACAGGCAGTATACTTGACGTGCGCGTAACGTGCAACCCGCAGCCCCTACCTGCGGGCAACACGCCTACGGCAGAGAAATATGGGCAATCTCGTCCTGCTCACCGGCCTTCCAGGCTCCGGCAAGACAACCGTCATAGAGCGAACCGTGCAGATGCTGGCAGACCTGACGCCAGGCGGCTTTATCACGCGGGAGTTACGCCGCCCCGATGGCGCACGCCTCGGATTTGAGATTCGCACCTTCAGCGGCGACTCCGCCATCCTGGCTCACGTGCGCATAGAGTCGCCCTTTCGGGTTGGCAAGTACGGCGTGGACCTCCAGGCCTTGGAGCGCACGGGCGTCGCCGCAATCTACCGTGCTATCCAGGACGCCGATTTCGTCGTGGTGGACGAAATCGGCAAAATGGAACTCCTATCGCCCGCATTCCGCGAAGCCGTCCATGCCGCGATCCGCTCGCCCAAGCCCGTGCTTGCCACCATCATGTTGCGCAGCCACCCCTTCGCCGACGCGCTCAAGCAGACGCCGGGCGCCGAGGTGAGGCTCGTAACGCCGCAATCCCGCGACGCGCTGCCGGCCTGGACCGCCGCCTGCATTCGGCGCGCCCTATCGCAAAGGCCGAACCGCACCCCATGACCCGCCACGAATGCCGTCGGTGCCGCGCTCTCACGCGTACCGCTCTTCCTTCCACGGGTCGGCGC
>DAOTVT010000054.1:0-22015 GCA_034436295.1 Anaerolineae bacterium
CCAAACCGGTGCCCATGACAGCTGTGCTCATCCCAAAGGTGGCCACTCCCATTGCCCCGGCGACAGCGCCACCCCCTACTGCTGCCCAGTTCACGTTGGTGAAGGCCTGGATGTTCAGCCCATTCTGACTGATATGGCCGCCACCTGGAAGCCGTAAGTGACCCCTGCGCCGATCAGGGCTCCAATGCCCGCCGCGACGCACCACGGGCAATGTCCTGTCGGGTCAGTGTACCGCAGCGGGTTGTTGTAAACGTACGCGTAGCGGTTCAGCGCCTGGGGGTTGCCCGGGTCGGGGACGAGGGTGTCGGGCTGGGCGAACCGCCCCAGCGCCGGGTCGTACCACCGCGCATTGTAAAAGTACAGGCCTATTGTAGCCTCTTCGCGCTGGCCTGTAAAGCGGTACGTCGTGGGCGTGGTGCCGTCGGTGTAGTAACCGCAAATAGCGCGAATCCACGCGAATGAAAAACAGACTCCGAGGGTCTTGTAAGGGATTGCTTCGGTGCTTCGCCGCTGCCATGATGTGGAAACCTGCCCTACGCTCCATGGGGTTCATGCTACCGCTCACCGGTCTGGCCAGTTCCCACTGAAATGCGTGCGTGTCAGCAACCTCAACCTCTGGTTTTGCGCCTGCGAGGTTTGTAAGGTACAATGATTACACCGGTTACCTGGCGCGCTGCGATTCTGTCGCGCCCTGTATGGGGATATTCATGGGGCCACAGGTCTTCCTGCTCTTCTTTCTTAATGGCTTGGCATTCTTTGCCTCCGGTCTTGCTCTCGCGCTGGAGAACCGCAGGGCTAGTCTTATCCTGCCGTCCACAGTCCTGAATCTTCTGGCGGCGTATGCTATCACAGGCAGCGTGGCCAATTTCCTGCAGATGGGAATGTCTCTTGGCGGCGTACTGCTACCTGAGGCCTGGCTGCTGAACCTGAGCGTGGTGAAACTGTTCCTGATCGGTCTGGGACCGGCTTTCCTGCTGCTCTTCGGCACGAACATGATGCTCGCGGCCACGCGCGACGCCAGGGTCCGCTACATCGCCATAAGCATACTTTCCGCATGGCTGTTGCTCATTCTGCTCGGTGTCCCCCTCTCCAGTGGAGTGAGCCTGGACTGGGTTTTGTCCTCGGAGACGCTGACTCGTCGCGTGCTGTATTTCCCCGCGCTGCTTGTGTCGGCGCTGGGCATGTTGTTGCTCTCGCGCATGTTCAGGCGGGCAGGCCTCGCGCACATCGCGTCGGCCGGCCTCTGGGCGAGCGCGGCATTTGGCCTAAAGGCCGTCCTGTCAGGGGCGATCGGCCTTCCGGCACCGGCGGCGTCCACGGAAGCAGTGGCTTGGGCCTATGGAGTGCTGGTGCAGGGGGGGCGCACGTTTGCCACGGTGGGAGTCGCCTGGTCCGTGATCAATCTGGTTCGCGCTCTTGACCGAGAGCGAAGGCGGCAGTTGGACGTCGCGATTGAAGGGCATCTGCAGGCGCAGAAAGAGGCGCGAGAGGCCGTTGAGCGATGGGGTAGGGGTCTGGGGCATGTGATGGATGCTGTGTCTTCCGCAATCAGTAGCCCGATGAGTCTGGCCGAAATTGCCAGCATTGCCTTGCGTGAGGTTCTGGGCCTCACCCATTTTGAGGCGGGAGAGGTGTTCTTCTCGGGCGAGGATGGCAAGGCTCTGACTTTTGTTACGCAGATGGGTATGCCGGAGGCAGTGGAGGGCTGCCCGCGGGCTGTTGAAGCGGGCCAGGGAGCAATAGAGGGCATCGCCAATGAGGCGGATGTCGTGGTTGTGGCCAACGTGCAGGAGGATCCTGTGCTGGCCGGTAAGCCGTGCTGGCAGGCGGGTTTTCGCGTAATCGTGCGCGTGCCCCTGAAGCACAGGGGCAACGTGCTTGGGACGATGAACTTGTTCAGCCGAAGCGAGCGAGCGCCCGAGGCTGATGAGATCAGTGTGTTGGCGGCGGTGGGTCAGCAGATTGGCGTTGCCATTGAGAACGCGCGTCTGTACAGCAAGGTGCAGCACCTGGCCGTTCTGGAAGAACGGTCGCGCTTGAGCCGGGAACTGCACGACGGGCTGGCGCAGGTGCTGGGGTATCTGCATCTGCAGGGGAGGGTGCTGGAACAACGGCTGGCTGCGGGCGAGGTAACGGGCGCCCAGGCAGTGGCCGCCGAGATGCGTGAGACGGCCGGGCGGGCGTATGACGATGTGCGCGAGGCTATCCTAGGGCTTCGGAGCACGCTGACGCCAGGGGTGGGGCTGGTGCCGGCGGTGAAGGAATACCTTCGCCGATTCGGGGAGCAGAGCGGGCTCACGGTAAATCTCATGGTTTCGGAGCACGCGCGCGTGGCGTTTGCGCCCACAGTGGAGGTGCAGTTACTCCGCATTATCCAGGAGGCGCTCACGAATGCCCGAAAGCACTCGGGCGCGCGTAGGGTGTGGGTGCGGTTTGAGCGTGATGCGCACAGCGACCTCATCATCGTTGAGGACGACGGGCGCGGATTTGACCCGGCGGAGGCAACCAGGGGCGCTGGCCTGCATTTTGGGCTTCAGACCATGGTCGAGCGAGCGCAGAGCGTGGGAGGCGTGCTGCGCATTCAGAGCGAACCGGGTGCCGGCACGCTCGTGATTGTGGAATTGCCCCGAGAGGATTAGGGAGGGATAGCCTTATGGCAAGGACACGCGTGCTTCTGGTAGATGATCACGTGCTGTTTCGGAAGGGCCTGGCCGCGATCATTGCCGGTCATCCGGATCTGGAGGTTGTTGGGGAGGCGGGCAACGGCCTTGAGGCTCAGGAGAAGGCGCGTCAGACCGCGCCCGATGTGATACTGATGGACATTCACATGCCGGAGTGCGACGGGCTTCAGGCAGTCGCTGCCATCAAGCGCGAGATGCCACAGGTCAAGATCGTGATGCTGACCGTCTCCGAGGAAGAAGACGATCTATTCACGGCGATCAAGAACGGGGCAGAAGGATACTTGCTGAAAAACCTGAGCCCTGATGACCTTTTCAGAACGCTGGAAGTGGTTTGCCGCGATGAGGTGGCGCTGTCGCCGGCGATGATGGCGCGGGTTCTGCAGGAGTTCCGGAGGCAGGGAGCTCCGCAGTCGGCCCAGGAGGAATTGACTCCGCGAGAACTGGAAGTGCTGCAATACGTGGCGAGGGGCGCGACCAACAAGGAAATCGCCGAGGCCCTGTTCATCACCGAGAACACGGTCAAGATTCATCTACGCAACATTCTGGGTAAACTCCACTTGCAGAATCGCATCCAGGCTGCGACCTACGCGCTGCAGAAGGGCCTGATCAGCGATCCGAAACAGCCGTCCTAGCCCGACAGAAGTAGCCCGTTCGGGCGATACCACTGCCGGCATACCCCCCATGAGGGTTATCCAAAAGATAACCCTCTTGAGCCCCTCAAATCACCCTCTTGCATATAGCGTAAAGTCACTCTGCCCTGGTATACTGGTATTGTGAATCATGGAACGATCCAGGGTGGCGACGACGCCAAAAGTCGCATTGTCATCCTCTCGTCGCGGTCTCTGTTCAGCGAGGGGGTGCGCCAACTGTTGTGCCGAGCGCAGGGGCTGGATGTTGTTGCCGTTGATGCGACCCCTGCCGCGGTCCAGCACATCGGCGAACTCAAGCCCGACATTGTGATCCTGGACAGCGCTGACCCCAAGTGCGACCCTACCCCCATCCTGACGCAAATCCTTCACGCAAAGGTGGATGCCACCCTAGTAGGTCTGAACCTGGCGGACAATGTCGCGTGCACACTCTGCGTGCATCACCGCATCGTGCGGGACGTCAGCGACCTTCTGGATATCGTGGAGTCTGTATCATCTGCAGGTCGCGTGTGAAGACAATGACAGGGAGGTGAGCGATAAGAATAACAGTACGGAGGCTGTTGAGCACGGAATCGGAGTTTTCACAGGAAATTGAGGAGGAAGCCTTATGAGTGAAGAGACCGGATTGATCAATCGGAAGTTCAGCAGACGAACGTTCCTGAAGGCCACAGGGGCCCTCGGCGCGGCTGTGGCGCTCACCGGCGCGAAGGACACGCTTTTGCAGCAGAGCGTCGCGAAGGCTGCTGTCGCTGCTCCGGCGGAGGAGAAGTTGATCCCGACGTTCTGCGCCATGTGCGGGCCCAGCGCCGGCTGCGGCATCCTTGCCAAGGTCGTGAATGGCAAGTTTGTCGGCATTGAGCCGATGCCAGAGTGCCCCCTGAACAACGGCAAGAACTGCCCGAAGGCGCATGCGGCTCCGCAGTGGGTCTACTCGCCGGAGCGCCTGAAGTACCCCATGAAGCGCGTCGGCAAGAAGGGCGAAGGCAAGTTTCAGCGCATCACCTGGGACGAGGCGATCAAACTCATCGCCGACAAACTGCTGGAACTGAAGGCGAAGTACGGGCCTGAGAGTTTGGGGACGGTATCACCGGCGCGGCGGTCGTACTCGGAGTACATCTATCGTTTCCTGATGACGCACGGCAGCCCCAACTATGGCCACAGCGGCATCTGCGCCGTGCAGAGGATGTTCGTTCTCTCGTACACCGTGGGCGGCGTCCCGTCCGCTGACTGGGCCAACGCGGACCTCATCCTGCTGTGGGGAAAACAGCCAATCTACTCAGGATCCGCTAAGGGCGGCGTGGCCAGTTTTCTGGCCGCGAAAGAGCGGGGTGCGAAGGTCATTGCCATCAAGCCCACGATGGAGTCTGACGTCGCCAAGTCTGACATGTGGGTTCCGCTTCGCCCCGGCACCGATGCAGCATTGGGCCTGGCGATGATCAACGTGATTATCAACGAGAAACTGTACGATGCGAAGTTCGTGGAAGAGTGGTGCTACGGGTTTGACCAACTGAAGCAGCACATTCAACAGTATCCTCCAGAGTGGGCGGAGCCGATCACGGGAGTGCCGGCGGAGCAGATCAAGACCGTAGCGCGCATGTACGCCACCACGCCGAAGGCCGCGATTGATGTCAGCAATGGTCCAGAGCATGCCCGCGCTGCAAATGATGCGATTCGTTGCATTGGGATTCTAATGGCAATCACGGGTCATCTGGACAAGAAGGGCTGCAATGTTTGGGGGGCCGGAAGCACAATGCCGTCGCCCAGAGGCGTGCACCTGTTTGAGCGGTATACCCAGGAATGGGTGGACAAACTGCTGGGATACGAGTTGCCACCCCAGTTCCAGCCATTCACTGAGGGTACGTCTTGCTCGCTGTACCGACTCTGGAACAGTGTCTTGGGCGGGGAAAAGTACCCGGTCCGGGCCATCATTGCTCCTGGCAGCCAGTCCGTGGCCAGCACGCGCGGCACGAAGCGCATCCTGGAGGCGCTGGAGAAGTTGGAGTTCTTCGTCATTGTGGACGTTACCCGCACCTCAGACATGCCTTGGGCCGATGTGGTGGTGCCCGTGTGCACCATGTACGAGACCGACCATCCGTTTGAGGTCTCGGGCAACTGGATCATGGCGCGCAACAAGGTGATTGAGCCCCTTGGCGACTACAAGTCGGACTACGAGTTCTGGCTTGACCTCGGAACCGCCTGCGGATACGGCGCGGACTGGTGGAATGGGGACATCAAGGCGCACATGGACTGGCGGCTGGAGCCGCTGGGCATGACCTACGAGGAATTGAGGACGAAGTATCCGAGAGGGCGCACGTACGAGCCGAAACCGCCGGAGTACGAGCAGTATGCCAAGAGGTTCGCGGCCAAGAGCACCCGCATTGACAAGGGGCCGTACCTGCCCCAGGGCAAGGTGGCGCTCTACAACACGCTGTTTGAGGCTGCCGGGTTCACGCCCATGCCCGTGTGGCGCGAACTCCCCGAGGGCCCCACGGCGACGCCGGAACTCCTGGAGAAGTATCCTCTGCTGCTGTCCGATTACCACACGTCTCGGACGTACAATGCTGCCTGGCTGCGCCACGTGCCATACCTGCGCGAAATAGAGCCCTACCCATACCTCCAGATACACCCGGACACGGCCAAGTCGCTCGGGATTAAGGACGGCGACTGGGTGAAGGTGGAAAGCCCACATGGCTGGATCAAGATGAAAGCACAGTACTATCCGGGAATCCGGCCAGATGTTGTCTTTGCCCTGCATGGCTGGTGGCAGGGGTGTCAAGAACTCGGCTTTGAAGACTTCCCGCTCGGGGATGGTGGGGCGAACACCAATAACATGTACACCACCGATCCGCAGAAGATGTACGACCCGATCATCACGGCCATGACCAGCCAGACGCTGGTCCGGGTCACGAAACTCTAGGTGCGGGAATGAAGGAGTGATGACAATGGCGAAGCAATACGGTTTTTGGATTGAGATAGACAGGTGCGTGGAGTGCTACGCCTGCGAGGTTGCCTGCAAGGCCGAGCACAATGTGGATCTGGGCATCAAGTGGCGGCGGGTTACGAATGTCTGGAGCGGGTCGTTCCCCAACGTAACGTTCAAGACTATCTCGCTGTCGTGCATGCACTGCGAGAAGCCCGCGTGCGAGGCCGTCTGCCCCACCGGGGCCATCAAGAAGCAGCCGGGTACCGGTATAGTTACCGTAGATCAGACCAAGTGCATTGGCTGCCATTACTGCTTCTTCGCGTGCCCGTTCGGCGTGCCGCAGTACGGCAAGGATGGCACCATGCAGAAGTGCAACATGTGCGCGGAGCGCCTGGCCAAGGGCCAGGAGCCGAAGTGCGTTAGCACATGCCCGGGGAACGCGCTGCACTTCGGCACGATGGAAGAACTGTCCAAGTTGGCGCAGGAGAAAGTGGCCAAGAAATTGGCCGCCTCCACAAACCCGTCGGTGATCATCTCCAAGTAGGCGCGGTTTGACGACACGGGGCCGGATGCCGGAGCGCTTCGTTCCCTGGGGCCTCCGGCACGGCCCCATACGGGGGTGATGATATGACGATACAAGACACATGGGGCTGGCTGGTCGCCATCTACCTGTTCTTGGGTGGGTTGGGCGCAGGTGCCTTCGTCGTGGCAGCGGTGATCTCGCTGGCTACCGGCGAGCGATTCAAGTCAACCGTTCGTTTTGGGGCATGGGCGAGCGCCATTGCCATCGCCGTAGGGACGCTGTGCCTCCTGCTTGATGTGGGGAAGCCGCTCCGCGCGCTGGTGCTGTTTCGCAGTTTTGTGAACTTCGGCTCATGGATGACAAGAGGCGCCTGGTTGCTGTTCGGCGCAATCCTGTTTGACGGGCTGTTTGCGCTGTTCTGGACGGAGCCGGTGCTGAATTGGGTCGGCGGGCGGTGGAAGTTTGTAGCGGAGCAGCGCAAGGTGTTCCGCGTCATCCTAGCCGTGCTAGGCATCTTTGTTAACCTCGGCGTAGCGATGTACACCGGCGTGCTGCTGGGGGTGCTGCAGTTCCGCCCCTTCTGGCATACCTGGTGGCTACCGGCGCTGTTCACGGCGTCGGCGCTGGACACGGGTGTGGGACTGGTAACGGGATATGCGACGCTGCGCGAGCGCGCCGAAGGTTCGCGAACGCTGCGGAATATCCTGGAGGGATGCATCATCGTCCTGATCCTGATAGAAGCGGCGGTGCTTTACCTGTATCTCAGCCACATGCTGAAAGCCTCGCCGGACGCGATTCGCTCGGCCGAGTTGCTGACGAGCGGGGCGCTGCGAGTCCCATTCTGGTTTGTGGTGGTAGGATTGGGGTTGGGCGTGCCGCTGATCGTGTGCGCGACACAACTGGGTGGTCTTTTGAAGCAGCGGGCTGCGCTCGTAGTTCCGCTCATCGGGCTGATATCCTGCCTCATCGGCGGATGGACGCTGCGCTACCTGGTGCTGTCGGCGGGGTTGCCACAGATGCTCGCCAGCCCGGCCCTGGAGCAGATTCTGCAAGGCGTAAAGTTCATACCCTAGGAGATGGTGAGGAACCTGATGACGGAACCGTTGAGCAAGTCACAAGTGCTGGAGATTCTGCAGAGCCGTGCTTCTACGTACAGTTTCCTTTCGGCGGTGTACCGCGAGGAACTGACATCCGCCATGCTTTCCGAACTGGTGCAGCAGATGGCGGGGGAGGCCGAGGGCGAGTCCGAGAGCGAGGGCTACCACATACTCCGCCAGTACGCTGCGTCGGTTGATCCACAGGACTTGGGGAGGGAAACGACAGACCTGGCAGCGGAATACGCCGCGCTGTTTCTGAACATGAGCGAGAACCCTGTGTTCCCCTTTGAGTCCGTGTACACGAGCCCGGAGCGGCTGCTGATGCAAGAGGCGTGGGACCAGGTTGTGGCGGAGTACCGGCAGGAGGGGCTGGACCGCGTCGGAGAGTTCCGCGAGCCCGAGGACCACGTGGCGATTGAACTGGAGTTCATGGGCTATCTGTGCCAGAAGGCTGCGGATGCAGTGAAGGCGGGCGACACGGCCACTGCGAAGAAGTATCTCGCGAAGCAGCAGGAGTTTCTGCAGAAGCACCTGCTGGTCTGGGTGCCCCAACTGTGCAAGGATATCCAGCACGTTACTAGAACGGGCTTCTACAAAGGCATCGCGCTGATCACCGACGAGTACCTGTCCATGGAGAACGAGACGGTCGCCGAACTGATGGGCGCGTTGTAAGTCCAGGGTTTTGGGTGCGGGGGCTGCGCCTGGATGTGTGCGAAGCAGGCGCAGCCCCACGGGAGTCAATTCTGTGAGGAGGAAACGAACATGCCACATTTGGGGCCGTTGGAACTGGGCATCATCCTTGTCATCGTGATCATGGTCTTCGGAGTGGGGAAGTTGCCGGAGGTGGGTTCGGCGGTGGGCAAGGCCATCCGCGACTTTCGGCGCGCTTCCGCAGGGGTTGAAGAAGAACTGAAACGAGACGTGAAGGAAGAACTGCCTAAGGGGTCGGCGTAAAGGAGCGATCATGGGACTGGTGGGGCTTCCTGAACTGATGGAGATTCTGAGCCGCCTGGAAGGTCAGGCGGTGCAGGTGCAGGCGGGGCAGTGCACGCGCGCGAGACACCGCAAGTCCACATGTACGCGCTGCGCCGATGCTTGCCCCACGGGGGCGATCTCGTGGGAGGACGGGCTGGTCGTGGATGCGGAGAAGTGCACGGGGTGTGGAGCGTGCGCGGCCGTCTGCCCGACCGGTGCGCTGGCAGCAGCATCGCCGTCGGACGGCGACCTCATGACCCGCGTGCGAGAGATGGCGTCGGAGAAGGGGCAGGTGGTTTTTGCCTGCCCGAGGTGCATAGAGGGAAACGGAGACGCGACCGGCCTGGTTACTGTAGCGTGCCTGGCGCAGCTGCACGAGGCCATTCTCGTGGGAGCCGCGGCGTTTGGCGCGCGAGCGGTGGTGCTGGTGGATGGGGCGTGCAGGGAATGTCCGCAGGGGAAGGCCCGCGATGTCGCTGTGGCGAGTGTCGGCCGGGCCAATCGCCTGCTGGGCGCTTTCGGCTCGGCGACACGGGTAACGATGCAGGGGACCGTGCCACCCGAAGTGCTGGCGGCGCTAGCGCAGAGCACATTGGGCGACGGGTTGTCGCGCCGGGGGTTCTTCTCGCTGCTGGCGCGGGAGACCGTGCGCCTGGGCGCGGTTACGGTGGATACGGTATTGTCCAGCCGGGGGCAGGCCGAGAAGCAGGAGCCGAAGAAAGGCGAGTTGCCGGTGGCATTGCCTGCGAAGCGGGCCTTGTTGCTGGCCGCGCTCAAGCGACTGGGCACGCCGCCGACAGCCAGGCTTGACGTGGAAGGCTGGGCGACGTTCGCGCATACGGAGGCGTGCACGGGGTGCCAGATGTGCGCGTTTTTCTGCCCGACGGGAGCACTGGCCAAGGCTGAGGATCAAGGCAAGGTTGGCGTGGCCTTTCGGGCTTCGGCGTGCACGGCGTGTGGGCTATGCGTGGATGCCTGTTACCAGAATGCTGTGGAACTGGCTGCGGGAGCCGACGTCCGCAAAATTCTTGACGACGTGGTAGAGTACGACTGGATGCGCGGTGCGGATGAGGCGCCATGGCAGCGGTCCGCGACCGACAAGATTGCCAAGAGCATTTTGGAGTCGCTAGAACTCTGACGGGGACTCTGACAAGTGCATACGTAGGTTCTCCGAGCCGCCGAGCCTAAAGCCTGCGCAATGGCTCAGGTGGCCGTACTTCGGGGCCGTCCCCGGAGGACGCCGGTAGTTTCGGTGTCGTGGGTGAGCGCGGAAACGCAATCGCCTCCTCGTGTTTGGAAAGGAGAGCGGGGCAGCATACGCCAGAGTATGGGTCTGTGCGTAGTCGCCGGTCTTCTTTGCGAGGGGGCCGGCGATTTTGTTTGGTGAGAACGATGGCCAGAGAGTATGACGGATTCGCGAAGATGATCGGGTACAAGGAGGCCTTGGAGCGAACGCTCCAGGCCATTCGGCCGCTTGGCGCGGAGGCTGTGCCCCTGCTGCAGTTGGTGGGGCGAGTGGCGGCCGAAGACGTATTCGCCACGGTGGACTCGCCGTCCGTGGATGCGTCATTCAAGGATGGGTATGCGGTGCGCTCGGCAGATGTCTCGGGAGCGAGGCCCGAGTGCCCGGTGCGACTTCGCCTCATCGGAAGTGTGCCGGCAGGGGGTAGGTTTGAGGGGGCAGTTACCCCCGGGACTGCAGTTCGGGTGCTGAGTGGTGCGCGGATTCCGGAGGGAGCAGAAGCCGTACTGGCGGATGAATTCGCCTCGGACGACGGGCATGTCGTGGTGGCGGTGAACGACGCGGAGCCAGGCCGGAACATTTTGCGCAAGGGCTGCGATGTGCGAGCAGGGGATCTGTTGGTGGCAGCCGGCACCGTGCTAAAGCCGGCGCAAGTGGGCCTACTGGCCGCCGCGGGGGTTTGTGAGGCGCGTGTGGTCCGGCGCCCGCGCGTAGTCATCATCGCCACGGGCGACGAGGTAGTGGCACCCGGCAGCAGCCTTCGGGAGGGGCAGTTGTTTGCCAGCAATCTGGCTACCCTGGCGAGTTGGTGCGTGTACTACGGCATGGAGACGACGGTGGATGTGGTCAAAGACGATCCAAGAGCCATTCGGCATCTGCTGCTGGAGGCGATTCAGTCTGGAGATGCGGTGCTCACAAGCGGTGGTGCCTGGACCGGGGAGCGCGACTTCGTCGTGGCCTTGCTTCAGCAGTTGGGCTGGCGGGAGATGTATCACCGGGTGAGGATGGGGCCCGGGAAGGCAGTGGGGTTTGGGCTGCTTGGGGGGAGGCCGATATTCTGCTTGCCGGGTGGCCCGCCATCCAACCAGATGGCGTTTGTGCAGTTGGCGCTGCCCGGGCTGATGAGGCTCGGGGGGCGACGCGAGGCAGGGCTGCCCCAGGTGAGTGTTACGCTGGCTGAAGGCGTGGAGGCTCAGGAGGACTGGACACAGTTCGTTGAGGGGCGGCTGGAGCACACCGATGGAGAGGCCTTGTTCCACCCGTTCCGCATGGGAAGCCGGCTGCGCCCAATGGCGCAATCGGACGGTATCCTGCAGATAGCCGAGGGTGTAAGTGCCATTCCTGCGGGGAGCCGCGTGCGAATCCAGGTTATGCCCTGCGCATAGTACATTTCAACAGAGGAGAGGAAGATGGTTCCAATCATTTCCGTGGTAGGCAAGTCAGGAGCGGGCAAGACGACGTTTCTGGAGAAACTGGTTCGGGAACTCAAGCGGCGGGGGATACGGGTAGCGGTGATCAAACACGACACCCATGGGTTTGACATTGACAAGCCTGGCAAGGACACCTGGCGCATGGCGCAAGCCGGGAGCGACGCGGTGGTCATCTCCTCGCCGTTCAAGATGGCGCTGGTCAAGACGGTAGATCATGACATGACGCCCGACGAGATTGCGGTCTATCTGCACGGCGACGTGGATCTCATCTTGACGGAAGGGTACAAACGGGGCGACAAGCCGAAGATAGAGATTTCGCGGTCGGAAGTGAGCCGAGAACTGCTCTGCACTGAGGACGAGTTGGTGGCGCTGGTTACCGATCAGCATTTCAACATGGCGGTGCCCCAGTTCGGACTGGAGGATGTGGAGGGGGTGGCCAGTCTGCTGGAGCGGGATATCTTGCGTCGGTAGGAGGTTGGAGATGCGAGAGCCGATCAGTGGGATTGTGCTGGCAGGGGGCAAGAGCAGACGGATGGGCCAAGATAAGACCCAGATACGTCTGGAGTCGGGGCTGAGCCTTCTGGAACAGGCTGCGGCGCGGATGACGGAGGTGGTGGACGAGGTCATCATCGTAACCGCTGGCTCGCTTGGGAATGTGCCCAACGTTCGCTGGGCAAGCGATGTGTACCAAGGGGCTGGGCCGCTGGGTGGCATCTACGCGGGGCTCCTCGCTTGTACCTGGAGCCATGCGCTGGTCGTCGCCTGCGACATGCCGTTTCTCAATGTTGACCTGCTTCGGTACATGGCCGGGGTGCCCCGGGATTACGATGTGTTGCTACCCTGCCTTGCCCGTGGCGTGGAACCACTGCATGCGATCTATAGCAAAGCCTGTCTGGAGCCTGCACGGGATCTCCTTGAGGCAGGGGAGTACTGTATTCTGGATCTCTACGAGCGAGTCAGGGTACGATACGTGTCTCCGGAGGAAATCGCTTTGTACGACCCGGATGGGCGTTCGTTCTTCAACATCAACACCCCGGATCAACTACGGCAGGCACGGAACATGAGTCGCCGGATTCTTGAGCGAAGGGAGGAACACGTCGGTGCCCGATTTGGCCGCTAAACTTGTGGGGGCTGTTGTGAACGTGGAACACCCTACTGTGATTGCCCTTGAAGGGCTGACGGTAACCTACGCCACGGGCGAGGTGGCACTGCGCGATGTCAACCTGCGAGTGCAGGAGGGCGAATTCGTGCTGATTACCGGCGTATCGGGGTGTGGGAAGACGACCTTGGCGCGCTGTCTGAATGGATTGATCCCCCATCTTGTCTCCGCGCGCGTGGAGGGGAGGATAGAAGTCGCCGGCCTGAATCCTCTTGAGTGCGAGGTGCGGGAGATGGCGGCGCATGTGGGCATGGTCTTCCAGGTGCCTGAAACGCAGTTGTTCAACCTCACTGTAGAAGAGGAGGTCGCCTTCGGCTGTCGGAATCTCGGGCTACCGCCCGACGCGGCGGCGCGGCGTACCGATTTCGCCCTCGCCGCGGTGGGCATAGAGGGGCTGCGCAGGCGTGCGCTGCACCAGTTATCGGGCGGGGAGAAGCAGTTGACCGCCATCGCCTCGGTGCTGGCGATGCAACCGCGGATCATGATTCTGGACGAACCCCTGTCTAATTTGGATGCGCGCAGCGTGCAGCGGGTGATGAATGTGTTGACCCATCTGAACAGGGCCATGGGGATGACGTTGATCGTGATTGAGCATCGGACGCACCAGGTGTCGGAGTTTGTGGATCGCGTGGTTGTGATGGAGAGGGGGAGATTAGTCCTGGACGGCAACCCGCAAATTCTGCGGGAGCAGGCGCCTGTCCTGACGAGTCTGGGTGTGCGGGTGCCCGGAGCGTGCGAGGGATGCTCTGCGCCTTTTCGGCCGAGCGCCACAGAGAGCGGCGAAGTCGTTGTCTCGGTGCATGATGTCCGTTTCGCCTATCGGACCCGTTCGGTGCTTGATGGAGTTTCTCTGGACGTGCGACGGGGCGAGTTTCTTGCGTTGGTGGGCGACAGCGGGGCGGGGAAGACCACGCTCGCACACCTCATCGCCGGAGTTCTGAAACCCGCGAGCGGAGTGATTCGTGTCAACGGTCATGCTCACGGCGAGCACAGGGTCGGGCTGCTCCTGCAGAACCCTGCTGAGCAGTTATTCTGCGACAAGGTGGAGGAGGAAGTCCGCTTCGGCCCCGAGAACTTTGGCTGGCAGCAGGATGGCCTGATTGAAGAGGTGCTTGAGCGCACGAACTTGCAAGGGCTGAGGGATAGAGAGGTGCATACCCTGAGCCGAGGACAGCAGCAGCGACTGTCTTTGGCAAGCGTGTTGGCTCTGAAGCCCGAGGTTCTGATTCTGGATGAGCCGACGCTGGGGCAAGACTGGGGCAGTCTCACGCGGTTTATGGATTTCGTGAAGGATTTGCAGGCTAAGGGCACCACGGTGATTCTCATCACGCACGATCACGATATTGCCGCGAGGTATGCAGATCGTATAGTGTGCCTGCGCGAGGGTCGCCTGGTGGCACAATAGGGGGTCTCATGAAATACCGTACACAAGAACTGGTTTACATTGCAGTTTTCGGTACGATCTGGGGTGTGGTGGAGATGACGCTGGGGTCGTACCTGCATGTGCTGAATGTCCCGCAGGCTGGGACGGTGCTTGCGGCGGTGGGGATGGCGATCCTGGTAGTCGGTCGGACGTTTGTGCCAAAGCGGGGCGCCACGTTGCTCATGGGGATCGTGGCGATGTTCATCAAGATGCTCTCGCTAGGTGGTATCGTCATCAACCCAATGCTGGGCATCTTCATGGAATCGCTGCTCGCGGAAGTTGGGTTTGGACGAGGCGCGCCCACGCGGTGGCGGGCCGTGCTAGCCGCTGCGCTGGGTGTATCGTGGATCATTGTGCACCCGTTCATCACGCAGGGCATCGCCGCAGGGTGGGGCATCGTGCGGGTGTACACGTGGTTGGTGGAGACAGGCGCGCGGTTGTTTGGGATTCCCACGCGAGCGGCATGGCTGACCTTTGCGTTGCTGTTCATCACCAAGCCGATCGCGGGTGCAATCGGGGGTTGGATCGGCTGGGAGATGACCATGGCGGTGCGGAAACGGCTGGGCAGAAGCCCGCTGCAACCGGAGTCTATGATCTCGAGAGGAGGGGAACAAAAGCGATGAAAAGGACGTTGGTAGTAGTTCTGCTTGCAGTCGTGATGCTAGCCGGCTGTGGAGCCCGGGAGGGAGCAGGCGGCACTTCGGGCTGGAGTATTACGGTAACTTCGGCGGCTGGCACAAAGACGCTGACAATGGCAGATCTCAAAGCATTGCCGCAGACGGAGGTGGAGTTCCTGTCCAAGGAAACCGGAACAACCAACAAGTACAAAGGCCCTGCGCTGAAGGAAGTGCTCAAGGCTGCAGGCGTTGACCTGTCAACGGTGCAGTCGGTGGACGTGGAGGCCGAGGATGGGTTCTTCGCCACGTTCGGCCGCGACCTGGCGCTGCGAGGCGACGTCGTGCTGGCCGTGCAAATGGATGGCGGCGCGTTGCCGGCGGAGATGGGTACGGCCCGCACGATCGCCCCGGGCGAGGGCACCAAGTTCCAAGTGAAGTATGTCAAGCGCATCATCGTGAAGTGAGAGGCGGGAGGCGTATGGAGAACACAGAGGCACGCACGAGGGTTGGGCTCGGCGAGTGGAGTATCTGGGGCGCGGTGTTTTTCCTGGCGTCTTCCATCGTGGGGAGCATGGCACTGCGTGGCCTGTGGGCCGTGCTTGGGCTCCTGTACGTGGCAGCGTGGGCGAGCCTGATGTCTCCGGATGCCGTCCACAGCCTGAAAAGGTGGCGCTTCTGGTTCTTTCTGGCGTCCATAACGGTGATTAGCGTTTTGGCGATCGGCGGAGGGGAAACTGTTGCGATTGCGGGGTTGAACCTCTCGCGGGTGGGGCTATCAGCAGGGTTTGGCATGGCAGTGCGGGCGACGACGATCATCCTGGCGACGGCGGCGTTCGCCCGCACGGCCTCCATCGGGGGTCTGTCGGCTCTGTTTGCGCGGCTCGGTGTGAGCGAGATCGGGTTCCTCTTGGGAATCGCCGTGAACCTAGTGCCGCTTATCCAGCACACCGCGTCCAGTGCACTGGTAGCCATGCAACTTCGGGGCGGGTTCCGACGCAAGCGACTGGAGGCGGTGAAGCGGCTGGTGGTAACCATCTTGGTGAACACGTTGCGGCACAGCGAGGACATCGTCTGCGCGGCTGAAGCGAGGGCGTTCGGCGGGGCGACACTCTGCGTGGACGCCATGAGCGTAACCCGTGCAGACCGCGCGCTGATGATTGCGTCGGGCGCATTCTACGGCGCCTTGGCCGTGACACAGATCTTGGGCGCGCAGATGGGATTCTGAGGGGTCTGTGGGCGGTGTCTGGCACTGGCTGGCGGGTTCTGGCCGGCTTGCCTCTCGTTGCGGTCCAGCACGAAGAAGGGCTCGAAGACGGGTCGCGGTCGGATGGCTGCGACCTCTTTGTTTCCTATCCGCATCTTTCCAGGGCTACGCCGCACAATCCTCGGTAGATGTGGGTCAAGAGATTCAACTAAAGAGGGGCTGGTAGGTCTGCAGGACCGGCCACGCCCCGGGCGCAAACCTGCCCATTCTTCCGACACGCCGCACCAGCACCGCGATCGTTCCTTGGTGCTAAACCAAAGTCAATGATCACGGTTGAGGGTGGGCTTCGGAGCGAATCCGGCGAGCGCCGCCCCTTTGCCATCTTGGGCAGCGGCGGTATAATCTGTTCGCCTCTGTGCGCGCCAGCCATAGATGGCAGAAACTCGTAAGGATCACGGGATGAACCTGATTCTTCATGGCAGTTGGTCTGCCGACCGGCTCTTTGTTTGGGGCGAGTGCGCGGACCGCATTGCGCGCCGCGGACGGAAATCCAAAGTTCCACCGCACCCGTACGCTGCGCCGGTGGAAAGTCTGCGAGACGCGCTGAAGGCGGTATCGCCCCTCGCCGATTGGAGCGCGCCCGTCGCTGCGGAGCGGGCAGTCCTGCTGCCGTCTGCGCCGGATGAGCCGCAGGTGCCCTCGTGGCTTGTGCCGGGCCGCTGGGAGCATGTATCCGAAGCGGAACTCCATCTTGCCCCCTGGAAGGTGCCGGGTCTGGAACTGGACGCGCTGGCAGCGCTGGACTTGCTGGTTGCGCTGCCGGCGGGGGCGGTAGATGGGCTGCGCATCGGTGCCGACCTGCGTTTCTGGAGCCTGGCGGCCAAGTTGGGGTTGGAGTTGCTAGCGAAGCAGCGATATGTGCCTGGGATGGAGGAGGAGCGCGGGCAGTATCGGGCGGTTTGGCTGCTTGCGCCTGATGACGCGCTGGATGGAGAGCGGCTGCGAGCGCTGGCCGAGGCGATGCCGCCGGTGTGCCGGGCGCTGAGCAGCCTTGAGGCGAGCGAGCCTCCCGCTAGGCCGCACGCGCTGCTGGAGGGCTTTCTCGGTCGGGTGGTGGACAGTGCCGTGCGCGAATGGGGGCGCCCGCGCGGGGGCCGCCGCCTGAAACTGCCCCCGGGCGTTGCAGGGGCGTGGTGGTCGGCGCTGTGGAGCGAGGATGGGCGCATCGTGGTCCCGGTGTCCCAGCGGCGAGAACTGGCGCGTGTGTATCAATCCTGGCGCCAATGGGTGGATCAGTTGCGCGGCGGGGAACAGGCCGCCTTTCGGCTGTGCTTCCGCTTGGAGCCGCCGGAGACGGACGCGGACAGCGGGCAGGTCATCTCGCCGGACTGGACCCTGCGCTACATGCTCCAGGCCAATGATGACCCCAGTCTGCTGGTGCCCGCCGGGCAGGTGTGGCGGGCGCGGGGCGGCACACTGCGCATTCTCAACCGCAAGTTTGAAGGCGCGCAGGAGCGGCTCTTGGCCGGGCTTGGCTTGGCGGCGCGGCTGTTCCCTCCGGTGATGAGGAGTCTGCGCGAGGCCCGTCCGGAGGCTTGCACCCTGACGGTTGACGAGGCCTACGCGTTCCTGCGCGAGGCAGGCCCGCTTCTGAAGGGCAGCGGTTTCGGGGTGCTGGTTCCACCCTGGTGGGGCAAGCGGGGGGCGCGGCTGGGCGTTCGGGCCAAACTGAAGGCCACTTCCGAGGGGGTGGGCGCAGGCATTCTGGGTATGGACACGCTGGTGCAGTTTGACTGGGAACTGGCACTTGGCGATAAGCCGCTGACGCGCGAGGAGTTTGAGCGGCTTGCGGCGCTGAAGATGCCGTTGGTACAGGTACGCGGCCAGTGG
Organism: Anaerolineae bacterium; assembly: GCA_034436295.1. GTDB lineage: Bacteria > Chloroflexota > Anaerolineae > DTLA01 > DTLA01 > DTLA01. The sequence continues at coordinate 17,813 of DAOTVT010000054.1, forward strand.
GTGCTGCTGCAGCCGGAGCAGGTAGAGGCGGCCATTTCCTTCTGGGAAAAGAAGCGCGAGAAGCAAGAGATGGCGCTGGGCGAGGCGCTGGGGTTGATATTGGGGGCGGAAGCCGAGGTCAACGGCCTGCCGCTGCAGGGCGTGGAGGCGACGGGCTGGGTAGGGGACCTCCTCACGCAACTGAAGGCGGGCGACAGGATGGAAGAATTGCCGCCGCCGGAGGGGTTCGCGGGGGAGTTGCGGCCCTACCAGGTGCGTGGGTACTCGTGGCTGGCGTTCCTGCGCAAGTGGGGTTTGGGTGCGTGCCTGGCCGACGACATGGGCTTGGGCAAGACCATCCAGGCGATTGCTCTGCTGCTGCGCGAGCGGGAGTCCGCGGAGAATGGCGTGGGGCCGGCGCTGGTGTTGTGCCCCACGTCGGTCGTCGGCAACTGGAAGCGAGAGATCCGTCGGTTTGCGCCGGGGCTGCGCGTGATGACGCACCACGGCGGCGGGCGCGCAAAGGAGGCGGACTTTGTTGCCGCTGCCCGGCAACACGACGTTGTCATCAGCACCTACGGTTTGGCCCGCCGCGACGTGGAGGCCCTGGCGCAGGTGCAGTGGAGCGACATTATCTTGGACGAGGCGCAGAACATCAAGAACCCCCATGCCAAGCAGACCCAGGCCGTTCGTCGCTTGCACGCAGCCAATCGCATTGCCATGACCGGCACGCCGGTGGAGAACCGTCTGTCAGAGTTGTGGTCCATCATGCAGTTCCTCAATCCGGGTCTTTTGGGCTCTGAAGAGGGTTTTCGCCGGACATATGCGCTGCCGATTGAGCGCTACCAGGATAAGGAAGCAGCCGAGCGGCTGAAGAGACTGGTGGGGCCGTTCATCCTGCGCCGCGTGAAGACAGACCCCACGATTATCCAGGACCTGCCGGAGAAGATGGAGATGAAGGTGTACTGCAACCTGAGCGCCGAGCAGGCCACCTTGTATGAGGCTGTGGTGCGGGAGTCGCTGGAGCGGATTGAGTCGGCGGAGGGAATGGAGCGGCGAGGGGTGGTGCTGAGCGCGCTGACGCGGCTGAAGCAGGTGTGCAACCATCCGGCCCAGTTCCTGGGGGATGGGTCGGCGCTGGAGGGGCGCTCGGGCAAGTTGGATCGGCTGGCCGAGATGCTGGAGGAAGCGCTGTCTGTGGGGGATCGGGTGCTGGTGTTCACGCAGTTTGCCGAAATGGGGCACATGCTGAAGGCGCACCTGCAAGGGTTGTTCGGGCTGGAGGTGCTTTTCTTGCACGGCGGCACGCCGCAGAAACAGCGGGACCGGATGGTGGCGCGGTTTCAAGACGCGCGGAACGGCCCGCCGATTTTCATCCTGTCGCTCAAGGCTGGGGGCACGGGCCTGAATCTCACGGCGGCCAACCGGGTGTTTCACTTTGACCGTTGGTGGAATCCGGCGGTGGAGAACCAGGCCACCGACCGCGCATTCCGCATTGGCCAGACGCGAGACGTGCAGGTGCACAAGTTGATCTGTGCCGGGACTTTGGAGGAGCGGATTGACGACATGATTGAGAGCAAGAAGGCCCTGGCCGAAAGCATCGTTGGCGGGGGAGAGGGCTGGCTGACGGAACTCAGCACAGACGAACTGCGCGACATCCTGACGTTGCGGGGGGAGTAGGGTGGCGAGACGGAGGAAAACCCACGACGACTACTGGCCGCGGTGGGGTTCCACGGGCCCCAGGCTGGTGAAGAATGGCATCAAGGCCAAGAGCGCGCGGGGCGAGTTCGTCAAGAACTGGTGGGCCACGCGGTGGATCCGGGCATTGTCATCGCTGATGGATGAGGGACGGCTGAGCCGCGGGCGCGCGTATGCCAGGCGGGGGCAGGTCATGGAGATTGACATAAAGCCTGGCCAGGTTCTGGCACGGGTGCAGGGCTCGCGGCCCCAGCCGTACAAAGTCAGCATCCGCCTGAAGCCGCTGGACGAGGCCGCGTGGAACAAGGTGCTGGACGCTTTGTCGGAGCAGGCCGTTTTCGCCGCGCAGTTGCTGGCAGGCGAGATGCCTGCGGATATAGAGCAGGTGTTTGACGCGGAGGGAGTTCCGCTGTTTCCATCCAGCAGCGGCGACCTGGAGACCGAGTGCTCGTGCCCCGACTGGGCCAACCCGTGCAAGCACATCGCGGCGGTGTACTATCTCCTGGGGGAGCGGTTTGACGAGGATCCGTTTCTGCTGCTTGAGTTGCGTGGCCGGAGCAAAGAGCAGATTGCCGCCGCGCTCCGTGAGCGTAGGGCCAACGGCCTGGAGTTGAGGGAGGAGCCGCCTCAATATGGGCGGGCTGGGACAGAGGCTGCGGATGTCCCTGCGTTGGAGGAGTGTCTGGAGTGGTACTGGGAGTTGGGTGAGGCGGCGGAGGGCCTGGCCCTGGATGTGTCGCGCCCGGAGGTGGATGCCGCATTGTTGAAGCGCCTCGGGATGCCGGAGTCCCTTGGGACGAAAGACGTCTGGTCTCACGTGGCCGACACGTACGAGGCCGTAACCACACGCGCACTTGAGGTGGCGTTCGGTTCCGTCTCGTGTCGGTGAACGACGCGCAGATTTCTCACCCGCACATCTTGGAGAATCTCTCAGACGCGCGCGGAGGCTGCGCCGCCTTCCGCCGGCGCGATCTCATCTTCCATTCCCTATGCCAGTTTGAGCGCCCGCGCCTGGGCGATGGCCTGCGTCCGGCTGCTCACGCCCAACTTGAGGTAGATGTTCTCCAGATGGGTCTTCACGGTGCTCACGGAGATGAAAAGCCTGGCCGCGATCTCGCGATTGGACAAGCCGGCGCTCGCCAGTTGCAGCACCTCTTGCTCGCGGGGGCTGATGGACGCGGCGACGGCCAGCGCCGAAGGTTCGCTGGCAGGCGGTATCTTCTGTCCCCCGTCGGGATATCCCATCATCGCGAGGGTCCCCTTGAGGAAAGACCGCGTCCCCGCGTTGAGACTCGCTGTGTGCAAGACCAACGAAAGCAGAGGCACCACACGAGTACCGTAGTCCAGAAACGGGCGAATGAAGAACTCGGGCGCCGCAAGACGCGCTGCTTCCGCCATCACCCGACGCGCTTGATTGACCTTGCCCTGGTTGAATAAGGCAATGGCCAGTATCACCCGAGCCCTCATGATCGGCAACAGGTACGCGCCGTGCGGGTGTTTTCTGAGCAGATATCTGAGGATTTCCTCCACGGCTACGTTTCTCTCCTGTTCTATCAGGATTTCAGCCCGAACAAGCGCCGCGAAGGGATTGCTCTCTATCTGTCCCCCCTCGCCCAACAACCGCTCCGCCGAAGCCAATTGACCTTGCCTCAGGCGAAACAACGCCTGGTATGCGATCAAATCGTGCTCGTACCAGAGGGCGGCAGGGCGTTCTGCATACAATTCCCGCGCCGCCTGAATGGTCGCGAAGGCCGCCTCGTTATCTCCCTGGGCCGACTGAATTTTCGCGCGCAGAATCGCGACCGACACCGCTTCATTTGTGCTGGCAGGGTCCGGGTCCACCTCGGTAGCGCGCATCAGGAGTTGAAGCGCCTGCGCCAGTTGATTCCGCAAGAAGCAGACATTGCTCAAAGCGGTCAGAGCAATGCTTGCCGGTCCAGGCAGCCTGCCACTCAATGCAAACGCCTGTCGCAGAACCTCGTCCGCGATCTGCTCGCTGCGCCGCAGGTGGCCTTGCGACAGCGCCAGATTTGCGAGACCTCCCCCGGCCAGCAGGATCCCGTACAGGTGATGCCTTGCCTTTGCGGCCTCGTACACCGCGGCGGCCCTCGCTTCTGCTTGAACCAGATCCCGCCGGTAGTCGCGGTACGATTCCACCATCCCGTCCAGCATTCCCCATGCAGCGTCGCGCTCGTCAGGCGCGAGCACTTCCGGGCCTGCGCGGCCGCCCTGTGCCCACAAGCGCCGAGCCCGCCGGATTTCCTCTGCCAGGTCTGGCCCGGCGTGGGTCTTCTGCCAGCACGGCACATACGCGAGCCTCGCATCCGCGCGCGTCAAGAAACCATCCACTTCGGCTTGCGGCGATGTGATGCCCGCCAGCCGCGCGTACATCGCCAGCAAGGTTCTACGTTGCTGCACTACCGTCTCCGGCAGGCGACGCAGCCAACGCAACAAGCGCGAATCCTCGCCGGACTCCTCCAACTAGCGCAACCCCTCATTCTCAATGATGTCCGCGGCCTCTTCCCA
>DAOTVT010000055.1:0-19914 GCA_034436295.1 Anaerolineae bacterium
CTGCGCTGGCCACTGCTGTCGTTACGGTGCCTATGTGGGGCTACTACCTGTGGCGCGTGTTGCGGGAGTTCCGCCGAGGGGTGCAGGAAGATACGCCGACCGTAGCCTGACGGAGGTGCTGGAGGTCGGGTATGGAAACCCGACCTACGGCGGGCGAGACCGTAGGGCGGCTATCCGTGGCCGCCGGGGGCGGTGCGACAGGTCAGGTATGGGAACCCGACCTACGGCGGGCGAAACCGTAGGGCGGCTATCCCTAGCCGCCGGTGGGGGGTGCGACAGGTCGGGTATGGAAACCCGGCCTACGGTGGGCGAATCCGTAGGGCGGCTATCCCTAGCCGCCGGTGGGTGTGAAGGTCGGGTATGGAAACCCGACCTACGGCGGGCGAGACCGTAGGGCGGCTATCCCTAGCCGCCGGGGGCGGTGCGACAGGTCGGGTATGGAAACCCGACGGCGGGCGAGTGGGGCGGCTATCCGTGGCCGCCGGTGGCGGTGCGACAGGTCGGGTATGGGAACCCGACGACGGCGGGCGAGACCGTAGGGCGGCTATCCGTGGCGCGGAGCAGCAGGAGGAAATCGGACATGGATGCTCATGGGCAATCTATGGCGGCGTGGCCCGCGCTGGAATCGTACAGCCGCAGGGTCGCGCTCCCCGGGTGCGGCGTGTCGCTGTTTGCCTACGATGTCGGCCCGGCGGAGGCCGCGCCGCTGGTGCTGATTCACGGCCTGGGCAACGAGGCCGACACGTGGCGCTACGTTATCCCGCCGCTGGCGGAGCGTTTTCGCGTCGTCGCGCCGGACCTGCCCGGCTTCGGCCGCAGCGACAAGCCCAGGCGCGCCTACACCGTGCCTTTCTTCCGCGATGCGCTCCTGGAACTCCTGGACGTCCTCGGCATCCGCAAGGCGTGTCTCGCGGGACATTCCCTGGGCGCGATCATCGCCCACTTCGCCGCGCTGACCCACCCCGACCGCGTGGAGCGGCTGGTGCTCGTGGCGGGCGGGCTGTTGGCCCCCTCGCAGAAACTGGACGCGGCCACCCTGCTGTTCCTGATTCCCGGCGTGGGCGAGTCGCTGTACCGTCGGTTCCAGAGGAATCCCGACGCCGCCTACCGCTCGCTGGAGCCGTACTACTCGCGCCTGGGCGACCTGCCGGAGGCCGAGCGGGCCTTCCTGTACCGGCGGGTGAACGAGCGGGTTCGGGATGAGGCCCAGCGCCGCGCCTTCTTCTCGGCGTTTCGCCGTCTGGCGCTGTGGTTGCCGTCGCAGCAGCGAGGCCTGCGCGGTTCCCTGGCGCGTCTGACGGTGCCGACGCTGGTGATTTGGGGCGGGGCGGATCGCATCAACTCCGTGGCGAACGGGCAGGCGCTGGTGGCGGTGCAGCCGTCGGCGCGGCTGGTCATCGTGCCGGGCGCGGGGCACAACGTGCAGGAGGAAGCGCCGCGGGCCGTGGCCGACGCGATCCTATGCCACGCCGGGGCCGTGCCCGCTCAACCGGGGACTCGCCCCGCCGCGTAGAACACGGGCATGAACACGAACCGCTCGCCGCGGGCGATGGCGGCTTCCTCGCGCGCTCGCACGGCGCGGCGTTCGTCCTCGCTCACGAATTCGCGCGTGATGCGGTTCAGGGTCGCCCATTCGCCGTCCAGCGAGTCGCGGATGGCGTCGGCTGTCCACGGCGCGGAGATGCACCCCACCTCGGCGTCCAGCCCTTGCGCGGCGCACAGGGCGCGCAGTTTGCGCCCCATGAACGGGTCGGCGCCCTCGCGTCGCAGCGCCTCAATGTGCCAGGCGGCGTGGGGCAGGTCGGGGTAGTCCAGGCGCGCGCCGTAGTCCGGCTCGGCGCAGAGGAGCACCCAGCCGCCGGGGCGGGCCACGCGCACCATCTCGGCCAGGGCCTGGTGCGGGTCGCGCAGCCACATGAGCACGAAGTGGCACAGGACAACGTCAAAGGCGGCGTCGGCGAAGGGTAGGCGGAGCGCGTCGCCCAGCAGGTAGTCGGCGTGCGGCCCCTCGCGGCGGCGCAGGAATTCGGGGTTGATGTCCAGCCCCACCACGCGTCCCCGCGTGCGCGCGGCCATCTCCTCGGTGATAACGCCCGTGCCGCAGCCCACGTCCAGCACGCGACGGGCGCGCAGCAGGTCGGCGCGGCGGTACAGGTAGTTTCGCGCCGCGCGCGTCCATTCGGCCTGCCGTCGGAAGTGCTCGGCCCATTCGTCGGGCGTCAGGGCTGGCTCCATGGCTTGCGCCCCCAAGAAGCCGACGGCTGATCGCTGAAGGCTATCGGCTGACCGCTGCGCTAGACTGCATTGGATTGCGTGTCCAGGCAGCGGTAGGCGTGCTCCTCCACGTACAGCGGACAGCCCCCGCCGCACAAGTCCAGGTCTGGGCAGTCCTTGCACTTCTCCTGAATCCAGGTGCGGTCGCGCAGGCAGCGGGCCGTCTCGCTGTTCCAGATGGAGTCCCAGTCGTCCTTCAGGATGTTGCCCATCGGCTTGTAGTAACTCTGGCAGGGGATGACGTCGCCGTTGGGTTCCACGCACATGTTGAATTCGGCGGCGGTGCACGTCTTGATGCCCAGTTCCAGTTTGATGGGGTCCAGTTCGCAGTACTGCGTGGGCGTGTACCAGATGAGGCGCATCTGGTTGCGGGCGGCGGCCGCCTTGACGCGCAGGACGATGTCCTGCAACTCGGCCTCGGTGAACCCCGTGCCCACCACCTTGCCCCTGCCCGAGTAGATCATGCCGTTGCACGCGAAGGTGCGGATGCCCAGTTCGGCCAGGAAGTCAATCGTGTCCTCAATTGTCGGCACGTTGTCGCGGGTAAGGGTGGTGTTGGTGATGACGTACACGTCGGCGGCGACGGCATTGGCGATGCCCGCGACCGTCTCGGCCCACGCGCCCGAGCACCCCACCATCTTGTTGTGGATGGCCTCGTCGTGGGATTCCAGGGTGATCTGGATGTGGTCCAGGCCGGCGTCCAGCAGGCTTTGCAGATACGCCTTGTCGGCCAGTTTGCGGCCGTTGGTCAGGAGGCCCGTTACCAGGCCCACATCCTCCGCGTGCTGGATGAGTTCGGCCAGGTCGCTGCGCAGGGTGGCCTCGCCGCCGGTGAAGGTTACGTGAGGGATGCCGATGTCCCACAGGCGGTCAATCACCCGCTTCCACGCCTCGGTGGGCATCTCCGGGAAGTTGCGGTCGCGGGCCACGTAGCAGTGGGGGCAGTCGTCGTTGCACCGATAGGTGAGCGCCAGGTCCATGCGGTAGGGGGCCGAGACCGGCGTCTTGAACGGGTCAATGCGCTCCACGTCCAGGTACGTGATGGGGCACACGTCGTCGGTGCGGGTCATGGTGAGAATCGTATCGCGCAGGCTCTCGTAGTCCTTGCGCGCCTGCTCCTTGCTCACGCGATAGCGGCGCGTGATCTCGCGCACGGCCTCGTCCGCGGATTTGTCCTGCAGGATGAGGCGAGCGTACTCCGTGGCCGTCTGGTTGAGATGGAGCACCTTGGCGGCGTTGATGACCAGGATGCCCCGTCCGTCGTCTTCTACGCGCAGATGGAGCCGGAACCGCTCTTCCTGTCCGGCGGGCGACCGATAGTGGTAGATGCCTTTCTGGAGCGGCTTTTCGGGCGCGAACCAGTTGCGAATGGTGTCCAGCAGACCCATGCTAACGACCTCCTCCCGCGCACGCGCAGGCGCAGCCGGCGCACGCACAGGCGCACGCGCAGGCGCAACCGCCGCCGCTCCGGCCGGACCAGCGGCCGCTGGTCGTGCTGGGCGGCGGTGGCGGTGGGTTGGTAACCGATGAGATGCTCCCCGTGAAGCGTTCCACGCTGGAGACGACGCGGTTGGACAGGCTTTCCACGCCCGACACGATGGTGTTGGCGAAGGCGGCGCCCGGGAGCGTGGGCATGGTGGGGGCGCGACCCGCGTCGCCTGTCGTCGTCTTGGGGGCCGACACCGTCTGCCCGCCGCCGCCCGAAGCGGTGCTCGTGCTCGTGGCCCAGGGGCGGTAGTAGCCCCACCACCGCGGCAGCAACACCGGCTCGTCGCCGAAGGTGCGCCCCACCCGTTTGTTCCAGTCCTCGTCCAGCATCGTCCACTCCAGCCCTTCGTCCAGGCGCTGCGCCTTGACTTCGGGCGTGTCGGCGGCCTCCACCTGCTGCCAGGCGCGGCTCACCAGGTCCTTGTAGTAGGCCACCGAATCTTTGCGGCTGAACCCTTTCATCTTCTCGTTCACAGACTTGATGAAGCCTACCATCATCAGGCGCAGTTTCTTCTCGTCCAGTTGATCGTTCTCAATGCAGGCGATGAACTCCTTCTCGTAGTCGCGCAGGTCTTCGGGCAGGGGCACATTCGCCTGCAGGCGCAAGGGGTTGTCCGACAGGACGGTAACCGCGCCCTTCTTCAGCAGGCCGAACAGGATCATGGTCAGCACGCGGTTCAGGGGGGCTTCCAGGAGGATGGCGGCTTCCACCGCCGTCAGCCCGCGCTTCACGCCCGCGCCTTCCACGCCCACGGTGGGGGGCAGGTACTTCATCTTGCGCGCGGCGCCACCGCGGATGCTGAGCACAATGAAGGCGATGAACCCGAGGATGCCCAGGATCACGCAGAAAGGCCCGCTGCACAGGATGTCGGTGATGCTGGTACCGCCCGCGGCTGGGGGGAGAGGCTCGGGGGTAACCTTCAGTTCAATGCCGCTCTTGAGGTACTTCTTGGGGAACGACACGCCCACCTTGTACGGTCGGCTGGGCGAGGCGTCGGGGAATATCCAGGCGTAGGTTACCCGATTGTCCACGATGGCCGCGTCGGTGAACTTGGTGTCGTGGTAGCGCGACTCCTCGCTGGTTACGCCTTCGGGGAAGTGCACCACGATCTCCAGGTGCATCGTGCCGTGGGCGTTGGCGCTGTCGTACCAGTGCGGGATGAACTCCATGCTGGCATAGTCGGGGTCCGACGTGTCCTGGAAGACCATGTTGCGCACCCGCGCCAGGACGTGGAGCGTTCCCGTCCCGCCTGGCGGGATGGTGAACTTGCCCATGTGGACCTCAATCCCAGGCTTCACGTATTCCGAGTGGCGGATGTCGGAGATGGCGACCCCGCCCACGTCGGCTTTGACCTCGGCCAGGCTGTAGTCGTAGTTGGGCAGGCCGATGTCCACGATGTCTATGGGGTGCGAGCCTGGGTCGGCGGTGAAGGTGATGTTGTAGTCAATCCAGATGGAACCGTCGTTGTTGATGTAAACGTGAACCAGCCTCTCGTTCACCTGGAAGCGATAGTCCTGGGCGGCGACGGGCATCGCGACGAGGACAATCGCCAGGAGCACAAGAGCCGCTCTCAAAAACCATTTCGGGCCTGTTCGCATGGGGCCAACCTCCAAGAATCCGCCGACAGATTCGGCTACCACTTCGGTTCTTCTACCATCTGGTACGTTGTGCCGCAGTAGGGGCATGAGATGATGATGGCGCCCTCGGCTAGTTTGATGCTGTCCTTGTCCAGAAGCGCGCCGCAGTTCTTGCATTTTAGGCGCTCCATGCCGATCTCGCCCGATACGTCTATCTTCTGGATGATCTCCTGTTTCGGCTTGGGTTCGCGCATCTTGATGGCGATGATGATGACCACGCCGATGCCGATGAGGACGGCCGCGATGATGAAGTTGCTGATGGCCTGGGCGACGGGCCTGCCGTCAAAGGCGGCGATGAGGAACAGCACGCCGAACAGGATCGCGATTCCGGCGAAGATGTAGCCGATAATCTTCCCAGCGGACATTTCCTGCCTCCTTGTGGCGCAATACGGTGTCGCTGGCATCATTATAGCGTAGGACGGCTGGTGCGGCAAAGGCGCGGGGCATCCGATTCGGTTCCGTCTTGTGTTGGCGACCAAGGTGCGACCACGAAGGTGCGACGCACTTCTGAAAGTGCGTCGCACCTTCGTGGCCATTTTACATTCGTGCCGATTCGTGTGATTCGTGGATGACGGTGGCCCGCGCTGGGGACGTTTGGACCGCGAAGGGCACGAAAGGGCGCGAAAGCCGCGAAAACGCGGCCGCCCGCCGTTCCCTCTCCCGCCGGGAGAGGGCCAGGGTGAGGGGTTGCACGCGCGGGCCCAGACCCCAAGGGTCTCCGAGACCCTTGGGGTCTTGAACGGCAGCCCGATGCTTCAGCGTCGGGCATAATACCATTCGTGCCGATTCGTGTGATTCGTGGATGACGGCGGCTGGCGCGGCTTTGCACCTCACCCCTGGCCTTCGGCCTCCCCCTCTCCGCCGGCGGAGAGGGGGAATGAGGGGGTGAGGTCGGCATGCGCGCGCTGCGTCCTGCGCCCGTTTGACTTGCGCGGTGAAGTCGGCTATCCTTGCGTGGCGGCTGATGAGCATCACAAGGGAGGGAGCGACATGGATGAGTATCCGCCGGTGGTCGTGGTGGGCGCGGCGGCGATGGACACCAAAGGCAGGCCCGACAAGGGGCTGACGGCGGGCACGTCGTGCGAGGGCGACATCCGCATCAGCGTCGGGGGGTCGGCGCGGAACGTTGCCGAGAACCTGGCGCGGCTGGGCGTGCCCACAACCCTGCTCACCGCGGTGGGAAAGGACGGTTCGGGCCGGCGCATCCTGCACCAGGCCCAGGAAAGCGGCATCAACGTGGACCGCGTCATCGTTACGGACGAGTATCATACGGCCGCATACATGACGATCTACGACGAGCGGGGCGAGCCCGTGTACTCCATCCACGACATGGACATCCTGTCGCTCATCACGCCGCAGTACCTGTACTACAACCGCCGCGTCATCGCCGAGGCGGCCCTGATCGCGGTGGACGCCAACCTGTCGCCGCGGGCGCTTCGGTCGCTGTTCGCGCTGGCCCGCAAGCACAAGATTCGGGTGTGCGCCGACCCGACGACGGTGGGGCTTGCGGCCCGCCTGAAGCCCTACCTGGGCGAGTTGTACATGGTAACGCCGAACGCCGCGGAGGCCGAGGCGCTGACGGGCCTGCCGGTTACCAACAAGGCCAGAGCATTGCGCGCGGCCAAGGCCCTGGTGGGCATGGGCGTGCGCCTGGCCATCGTTACGCTGGCCGAGAAGGGGCTGTGCTACGCCACGAGCGAGGCCAGCGGGACGCTGCCCGCCGTGCCGTGCGAGATCGTGGACCTGACGGGGGCGGGCGATGCGCTGACGGCGGCGGTGATCTTCGGCTTGCTGAACGAGATGGACGTGGACGACGCCGTGCGGTTGGGGCTGGCCGCCGCTGCCGCCACCATCGGCTGCGAGGAGACGGTATGCCCCGACCTGAGCGTAGATATTCTGTATGAGAAACTAGTGGTATGAACATTCATATATCTCCGGAAGTGCAGGCGGCGCTCCGCGCGGGACAGCCTGTCGTGGCGCTGGAGTCCGCCGTCATCACCCACGGCCTGCCGCGCCCCCAGAACCTGGACACCGCCCGCCGCCTGGAGCGCGTGGTGCGCGAGCACGGGGCGACGCCTGCCACCGTGGCGGTGGTGGGCGGTAGGCTGTGCGTGGGTCTGGCCGACGAGGAGTTGGCGCGCCTGGCCCAAAGCCCTCGCCCGCGCAAGGTGAGCCTGCGCGATTTGGCGGCGTGCGCGGTGCTGGGCGAGGATGGCGGCACAACCGTGGCGGCGACCATGCACCTGGCGCACCAGGCCGGCATCGGCGTTTTCGCCACGGGTGGCATCGGGGGCGTTCACCGCGGGCAGCCCTTTGACGTTTCGGCCGACCTGCCCATGCTGGCGCGCACGCCGATGGTCGTGGTGTGTTCGGGCGCGAAGAGCATCCTGGACCTGCCCCTGACGCTGGAGTGGCTGGAGACGCGCGGCGTGCCCGTGGTGGGATACCAGACGGATCGGTTTCCGGCGTTCTACTGTCGGGACAGCGGGCTTGAGGTGGACATCCGCGTGGACACGCCGGAGGCGCTGCGCGACTTCGTGCGCGCTCATCGTGGCGCGGGCCTGCACACGGCGGTGCTGGTGGGGGTGCCCGTTCCCGAAGACGCCGCCCTCCCTGGCCCGCTGGTGGAGGAGGCCATCGCGCAGGCGCTGGCCGACGCGGAGCGGGAAGGCGTGCGGGGGAAGGCCCTTACGCCGTACCTGCTGGCGCGGCTGAGCCGCATCACCGAGGGGCGGTCGCTGCGGGCGAACCTGGCGCTGCTTGGGCGCAACGCCGAGATCGCCGCCCGACTGGCCGTGTGCATGGCGGCGTAGAGGGTCGCGGGCCTTCCATGTTTCACGTGAAACATCGGGGGACGGTGTGGCTGACAGAAGCGAGCCGAGAATCATAGACTACGGCGAGAGCACCTACAAGCGCGACTTCTGGGGCGAGGGCCGCGAGTACGAAGACCGGGCCGAACGGTTCGCGCTCCGACGCCTCATCCCGCCGCAAGGCCTGCGCATCCTGGACGTGGGCGCGGGGTTCGGCAGGCTGGTCTCGCTCTACCGCCATTTCTCCGAAGTGGTCCTGCTGGACTACTCGGACGACCAACTGCGCGACGCCCGCCGCGCCTGGGGGGACGACCGCATCCAATACGTGGCGGCCAACTGGTACCACATGCCCTTCGCCGACGCGACCTTTGACGCCGTCTTGAGCGTCCGCGTGCTCCACCACGCCGAGGACTTGCCCGCCCTCATGGGCGAGATCGCCCGCGTCCTGGCCCCTGGCGGCATCTACGTCCTGGAGTTCGCGAACAAGCGGAACCTGAAGGCCATCGCCCGCTTCCTGCTGCGCCGCCAGAAGTGGAACCCCTTTGACCCGGAGCCGGTGGAGTACCACCCGCTGCATTGGGATTTCCACCCCCGCTGGATGTACGACCTGCTCGTGGACAAAGGCTTCACGGTGGAGCAGCGGCTGACCGTGTCGCACTTCCGCGCCGGGCTGCTCAAGCGCCTGGTGCCCGCGGACATCCTGGCGCGCGCCGACGCCGCCCTCCAGTGGACGGGCCGATACTTCCAGTTCACGCCCAGCGTGTTCATGCGGGCGCGCGCGGCGGGCCTGCCCACGCCCCCGACGGAGCGCCTGGTGTACCGCTGCCCGGCGTGCGGCGGCGCGCTGGCGGAAGACGCGGCGGGGCTGCGCTGCGCGGCGTGCGGCGCGCTGTACGCGCTGCGAGATGGGGTTTGGATGTTCAAGGCGTAGGATGCGCCCCATACGCTCGCGAACCGCGAATCACACGAATCCACGCGAATGGTGTAACCGGAATCCACGAATCACACGAATCCACACGAATGGGGTAACACAGACCTGTAGGGCGGCTTTCCATAGCCGCCGGAGGCTAACCGCGAATCACACGAATCCACGCGAATGGGGTAACCGGTATCCGCGAATCACACGAATCTGCACGAATGGGGTAGCGCAGACACGTAGGGCGGCTTTCCATAGCCGCCGGAGGCTAACCGCGAATCACACGAATCCACGCGAATGGGTAACCGGAATCCACGAATCACACGAATCTACACGAATGGGGTAACGCAGATGCGGCGCACTTCTGAAAGTGCGTCGCATCTTGGTCGCCAACCCAAAACGGGCGCGGCGCGGTTTTGACAACGCCGTCCGCCCCGCGTATAATCACCGCGAGTTGAATATCCAGGAGCCTTCGGGGCAGGGTGCGGCCTGCAAGTCAGGCCAATTCCCGATCGGCGGTAAGGCCTCGCTGTGGAGGCCAAGCCCGCGAGCGCAAGCAGATCCGGTGCGAAGCCGGGGCCGACGGTACAGTCCGGAAGGGAGAAGGTTCCGCAATGGGCAGTGCGCATGCCCGCAGTTTCCATGCGCTTTGCCGTTGAACTCCTGCCCCGCTGGCCCCAAGCCTGTGGGGTTTTTGTATGGCCGAAATCTGCCAACCTCAAACCAAGCCGAGCCTGGCGAAGCGGCTGCGGCAGGCGGCACGCCGCGCGGCGGGCGCGGCCCTGGGCGTTCTGGGCTTCCTGGCGCTGTGGGGCGGTCTGGTCGCGCTCCTGAAGTATCCGCCGTTTATCCTGCCTGGGCCTGGGCGCGTCTGGTCGCGTTTCCTCGTCGCGGTCGCCGATGGCTCGCTGTGGTACCACACATCGCTCACGCTGTTTGAGATCTTCGCGGGCCTCCTGCTGGGCGTGAGCGTCGCCATCCTGCTGGGATACATCATCGCCAAGTCGCCCACGCTGGACCGCCTGCTGTCGCCCTATATCGTCGCGGCCCAGGCGGTTCCCATCGTCGCCCTGGCGCCGCTGCTGGTCATCTGGTTCGGCTTCGGGAGCGTCTCCAAGATTCTGGTGTGCGCGCTGACGCTGTTCCTGCCCGTGCTCATCAATACCGCCGTCGGCATCCGCTCGGTGGATCGCAACCTGCGCGAACTGATGCGGTCGCTCGGCGCGTCGCGGTGGCAGACGTTTCGGATGCTGGAAGTGCCCGCCGCGCTGCCCGTGCTGTTCGGGGGGCTGAAAATCGGCGCGACGCTGTCGGTCATCGGCGCGGTCGTGGGCGAATTCGTCGGCGCCGACAGGGGACTGGGGTTCCTGATCAACCTGGCGCGGGGGCTGTTTGACACGCCCCTGCTCTTCGTCGCGCTGTTCACCCTTGTGGCGATCGCGCTGTCGCTTTACGGCGCGATCTCGCTCGTTGAGGCCGCTCTGCTGCGGCATCGGTAACATATTACAGTCCAGGAGGACACCATGAAGACATTGCGGTTGGCTTTGATTCTGCTGACGCTCGTCGCGTCGGTGGCTGCGGTCGGGTGCAAGCCCACTCCCCGCCCCACCCAGGAGATTACGCTGGCGATGGGCTATATCCCCAACGTGCAGTTTGCGCCCCTGTACGTGGCGGTGAAGAAAGGCTACTTCGCCGAGGAAGGCATCCAGGTGAAGTTTGACTACGGCTGGGAGACCGACCTGCTCAAACTGGTGGGCACGGGCGAGTTGAAGTTCGCCGTCGCCAGCGGGGATCAGGTCATCCTGGCCCGCTCGCAGGGGCTGCCCGTTGTGTACGTGATGAACTGGTACCGCCGCTACCCCGTCTCGGTTACCGCCCTGGCGGACAGGGGTATCCGCACGCCGCAGGATTTGGTCGGCAAGACCGTGGGGATTCCCGCGACCTACGGGGCCAGTTACATCGGGTGGCGGGCGCTGCTGTACGCCACCGGCATCAATCCCGAATCGGTTACGCTTCAGACCATCGGCTACGCGCAAGTCCCTGCGCTGGTGGAAAAGCAGGTGGACGCCGCCGTCTGCTACGTGATGAACGAGCCGGTTCAACTGGCGCAGGCGGGGTATGCCGTCGTGGATATGCCCGTGAGCGACTACATAGACCTGGTGTCCAACGGCTTCATCACCAACGAGCAGACGATCCAGAAGGAGCCGTCGCTGGTGCAAGGCGTGGTGAGGGCGGCGCTTCGGGGCCTGCAGTACACGTTGGATCACCCCGACGAGGCGTTTGAGATTTCGCTGGAGTTCATCCCCGAGATGAAGAGCACCGATGTCCCGCTCCAGAAGGCCGTCTTGTACAAGAGCCTGGAGGTCTGGAAAAGCGACCGCCTCGGCGAGAGCAGTCAGGCGGCGTGGCAGGCCTCGGTGGACTTCATGAAGTCCGTGGGGT
Organism: Anaerolineae bacterium; assembly: GCA_034436295.1. Taxonomy (GTDB): domain Bacteria; phylum Chloroflexota; class Anaerolineae; order DTLA01; family DTLA01; genus DTLA01. Next base: position 11,569 of record DAOTVT010000055.1, read on the forward strand.
TGATTCAGGAGGCCCCCGCGGTCAACACGCTGTTCACGAATCGGTTTGTGGAGGGCGCGAGGAAGTAGCGATGGCCAGCCGACCGTCAGACTCCGAGAACACCACCGCGCCCCCTGCGCTGGAGGCGATAGACCTGACCAAGACCTACTGCACGTCGCAGGGCGAGGTCGCGGCCGTGGCGGGGGTAACGATGCAGGCCGCCCAGGGCGAGTTCGTGTGCATCGTGGGGCCGTCGGGGTGCGGCAAGACCACGCTCCTGCACCTGTTCGCGGGGCTGCTGGAGCCGACGTCGGGCCTCGTGCGCACCAACGGCACCCAGATCAAGGGGCCTGTGCGCGACATCGGGCTGGTGTTCCAGAACGGGAACCTGATGCCCTGGCGCAGCGTGTTGCGCAACGTTACCCTGCCGCTAGAAATCCAGGGCGTGCCCCTTCGGGAGGCCGAGGAGGCGGCGCGCGGTGTGCTGGATTTGGTGGGCCTGAGGGGGTTTGAGCACGCGCGACCGCGGGAACTTTCGGGCGGGATGCAGCAGCGGGTTGCCATCGCCCGCGCCCTGGTGTACGACCCGAAGATTCTGCTGCTGGATGAGCCTTTCGGCGCGCTGGACGCCCTGACCCGCGAGCGGATGAACCTGGAGTTGCAGCGCATCTGGCAGGCGCGGCAGAAGACCGTCATCATGGTAACGCACAACATCCAAGAGGCGGTGTTTCTCGGCGATAGGGTGCTGGTGATGACGCCGCGGCCTGGGCAGATTTCGTCCGAGACGCGCATCCCCCTGCCGCGCCCGCGCGACCTGGCGGTGATGGCCTCGCCGCAATTCGGCCTGCTGGCCCAGTCCATCCGCGAATCTATCTATGAGTGAAAATTCGTAAAATCTCGCTCACAGTCGCGTGACGGGCACGCGGACAACGCGCGGCTTCGGCGTCAGGGCCAGGCGCAGCCGCCGCCACCGATACGCGAGGATGCGTCGGCGGAGGGAAGCCCAGGAGCGGCGGATGGCGTCCCTGTCCACTGGCGCGGCCTTGCGGGCGCTGAAGCGTTCCTGATAGTACAGGTCGGCGAAGAACAGGGCTTCGGGTTCGCACCCGCTGATGGTTCGCGCCAGGCGCGCGGCGAACTCGCGCGGTGTTTCGCTGTCGCCTTTTCGCACGCCCGCCAGCCGCGCCAGCCACACGAGGAGCGCGAACAGCCTCTCGGCTGGCTTCATCCTTCGGACGGCGAGCGCTCCCCAGAGCGCCGCGCCCAGGCCCGCGAGGAGCGCCAGCATCCCAGCACCCAGGGCCACGGCGCGCCACCCGCGCAGGGCCGTCTCGGGCGCGGCGGGCGTCGTCGCCCCTCCCTGCGCCCCCTCGGCCAACTCGTCCGCGCCGAACTTCGCCTCTTCCTCGTCCTCGCGCAGGGCGGGAGGCACGATGCCGATGCCAGTGAGGCCCTGCGGCTCATCCGACGGGCGGGCGATGAGGGGTTCCGAGGCCGTGGGTTCAAAGGGAATCCACCCGTAGTTGGGGAAGAACACTTCGGGCCAGGAATGCGCGTCCGAGTACAGCACCACGTAGCCCCGACGGTTGGGGTCCCATCCGCCGCTGGTGTAGCCCGCGGCAATGCGGGCGGGGATGCCGATGGCGCGCAGCATCACGACCATGGCCGAGGCGTAGTAGTCGCAGTAGCCTGCCTTGCTCACGAACAGGAAATGATCCACCGCGTCGGCGCCTGGCGGCGGGGCTTCCACCGACTGGTCGTATCGGTACTCGCGCCGCAGGTAGCGTTCTATGGCCACGCACGCCTCGTAGGGCGTGTTGGCGCTCGCCGTGATCTCGCGGGCCAGGTCCACCACCCGCGAGGGCAGCGTCGCGGGCAGGTTCAGGTACCGCTCCAGCACGTAGGTGGGGTAATTCGTGCCTGCGTCGCGGAGCCGCCGCTCGCTGACGGTGGGCACGGACGAGATGACCGTGTAGCCCGCGCTCGGCGACACGGCGCGGAGCGCGCGGATGCTGGAGGGTTCCGCCAGGCCCGTGATCATGCCCCCGCCGCGGCTCATGCCCACATACGTTACGTCGGCCGCCACGGGGATGTCGGCCCAGATGGGCTGGCCCGCCGCATACACGCGGAACTCGCCCGACTGCAGCGGTTTCACCGTCTGCGTGATCTCCTGGGCCGAGTCAAAGGTCGGCACGGGCCAGTACTCGCGGGCGGGCCAGGTGGCCGAGAAGCGGTCCGAGTTGACCCAGCCGCGCCCCGTGTACTCGTCGTACACGGCGGCGCGCCAGTACAGCGGCCGAGGGGATTCCACCACCATAAACGGCGTGTCGCTCAGCCGCACCGGCCCGCCCAGGGCCAGCGCCCGACCGAAGGATATGCCTTCCTGCGCCTGCTGCGACCGCAGGCTGGAGTACAGGCGCGCCCATTCGTCCTGCACCCGCTGCCAGGGGCGCGAGAAGGTGTCCCAGATGTCGCTCCATTTCGGGCTGGCCAATGCGTTGGGCAAGAACAACGCCGACAGGACGATCACCAGGGACAGGATCACGCCGTCGCGCAGGAAATCCCAGGCGATGTCGGGCGAGAAGGCGATGCGGTTCGCCTGCCAGCGCGTCTGCTCGGCCAGCACGTGTACCCGCACGATGAGCAGGAGCGCGCAGAACAGGTACAGGACGAAGTAGATGCCCACGCCGCTGGGCGCGTACAATGAGTTGATGAGGATGACCAGGCCCACGGGGATGATGGCGGCCCACACCTGATGCCTGCGGAAGGTGAACCACGTGCCCAGGTACGCGGCCAGCCACAGGAGAACGCCCAGTTGGAGGACGAAGATCACGCCGTCGCCGCTGACGCCCTGCCCCAGCGCCACGTCCAGCCACGCCATGAATCGGTACACCAGGGCCAACATGCGCTCTTTCACCGCCATCGCGCCGGGCAGGATGTGGCTCACGAGGAAGACCGTCCACGCCAGGCCGACGAGGGTGGCGAGGATGTGCGAGACGACGCCGGGCAGCCAGCGCTGCTTGGCCAGGAGCATGCCCAGGGTTACCGCCAGGAACACGACCCAGATGAGGAGTCCGAGGCCATCGGCCCATTCGGCCGCGCTCAGCGCCCAGACGGCGAGCATGTGTATGATCAGGAGCAGGAAATAGGTGCTCCAGCCTTCCTTGAGCCGAAACCGTGATCTCACTGCGCTCCTCGGCGGCGATTCGCGCCGCTCACCCCAGAGACGGCGGGCGCGGGCGCCGGGTTCCGCCCGATGCGCGCCAATGGGCTTCCGTTCGCCGCCCTCTGATGGGTGTACACGCCTGCCTCTCCGCAGGTTCACCGTGCCCGAAAATATGGAAAGAAGCAATGACACAATTAGTATAAGCCAATACGCCCGTCTGGTCAAAAGGGCGCGCCAGCATCCGAACTGTCCCTTCCGCAGACCCCATTCGCGAGGATTCGCGCGATTCGCGGTTAGCGGTTACCCCATTCGTGTGGATTCGCGGTTCCGCCAGTTCGTAGGGCGGCTTTCCATAGCCGCCGGCAGAGGGGCAAGGCCAGGTATGGGGGCTTTCCGCAGACCCCAAGGGTCTCCGAGACCCTTGGGGTCTATTTCCCATTCGTGTGGATTCGTGTTATTCGTGGATTGCGGTTATCCCATTCGCGGGATTCGCAGAGTTGCGAACGCTACCCTAGCGGCGCGGGTGCACCCGAACCGCGCGCGGGGCCAGCGCCAGCGCCGCCGCGACGACAAGCACTACCAGCCACATCGCCGGCGTGCCACCCGTGCCCGCGTCGCCCGTTGTCGGCAGCCTGGCCGGCGTGGGCAGCGGTGATGGCCCTGCCGTGGGCTGCGCTGGCGGCGGGGCGGGCTGTGGCGTGGCGGTGGGCGCGGGCGGCTGCGGCGTGTTCGTGGCCGTCGGCGCTGCCGTAACCGCGCGCGTCGCCGTCCGCGTGGGCGTGCTCGTCGCGCCTGGGGCGGTTGTGGGCGTGGGCGACGGCCCAGCGGCAGGTGTGGCCGTTGCCGTGGGCTCGGGCGTCGCGGTTGCCGTCGGCTCGGGCGTGGCGGACGGGCCGGGCGTTGCGGTTGCTGTCGGCTCGGGCGTCGCGGTTGCCGTGGGCTCGGGCGTCGCGGTCGCCGTGGGCTGCGGCGTGGGCGTGGCCGTGTCCGTCGGCGTGTTCGTCGGCGTCGCCGTCGGCTGCCTCAAATCGTAGAAGTACAGACAGCCCCAGACCGGCACCTTCCCATCGCTTTCCACGCGGTTCGGCGTGATGGGAGTCCAGCGGTCATCGCCCAGCGAGCGGGTGGAGAAATAGCCCGGCAGGTCCTCTTCCACCACCGCCAGCGTGCCGGGCGGATACTGGCCCTCAAACTCAAAGTAGCCGAACGCATCGGTGAACGTGGAGCCGAGCGGCGTCATCCCGCCGTCCACCGCGTACAGGCGCACAGGCACTCCCGCGATGGGCACCGGCGAGGGCAGGTCTTCGTACACGTAGCCGACCACCTTGGACAGCGGCAGGGGCGGCGTAGGTGTGGGCGTGTTCTGCCCGCGCACGAATTCCACCACGTTGTACGTTCCGGGCGATCCGACGCCGAACGTGAACACGGTGTAGCCGTCGGAGACCGTCCCGCCGCCGATGAGGGGCCGCGCGTCCACCGCGGTCCAGCCCGGCAGCACCGGCTGCTGCACCAGCGCGAACTGCGGCGGGCCGCCGTGGGTATCCGTGGTGAGGCAGAAGCGTCCGTTGGCATCGCTCACGCCGCTGGCGACGGGCCGCGTCCACGATGTGCCGTTCCACCAGTCCAGGCGCACGGCCCAGCCAGCCAGCGGCGTGCCGTCGGGCGTGATCACCCACCCGCACAGCGTGTAGATGGTGCTCACGGGTGGCGTGGGCGTCCTCGTGGGCGTGTTGCCGGGCGTGGCGCTGGGGCGCGGCGTGGACGTGGGCGTGGATGTGGGCTGGACGGCCACCACGACAAACGTGGCGCATCCCAGCGCCCCATCGGGCGACTCCACGCGGTCGGGGCTGACGACGGTCCAGCCGCTGCCGCCCGCCGACACCGAGTTGTAGCCCGGCGGGTTGGTCTTGACCAGCGCGTAACGCTCGGGCGTGTCGCCGCTGTAGGTGAGCAGCACGTGGCCCGTGGCGTCGCTGACGCCGGACGCCAGCGTTTGCCACGTCCCGCCGAAGCGCCCCAGGAGCGACACGGGCGCGCCCGGAACCGCGGCGTTGTTCTGGGTGTCCACCACCCAGGCGCAGACGCTCACGTTGGCGGCATCAGGGGCGGCGTATAGGGGCGCGGGGTTCGCTCCGGAGCCGGTCGGCGCGGCGGCCAGGCTGAACACGGACAGCGAGAGAAGCGCGATCACGACAGGAACGATCGCGAACAGAAGGGGGGTGCGTTTCATTTTGGCCTCCTTATGAGAGGGAACAGGGCGCTTCCCTCGCCACGTTTATAGCGCACCTTGCGCAGTTTGCCAAACGGCTCCTTCTGATGGCATAACGCAGGGCGCATGGGCGCGGTGCGGGCGCGAACGGGCCGCTCGGCGCGCCTTCCCCTGTTTGCCGCGCCGCCGAAGATGTCTATACTTGTTCGCATGCAAGAGATGTACGACGTGATTGTGGTCGGAGCAGGGCATGCCGGCTGCGAGGCGGCGCTGGCGGCGGCGCGCATGGGCTGCCGCACGCTTCTGCTCACCATGAACCTGGACCTCATCGCGCAGATGCCGTGTAACCCCAGCGTGGGCGGCCCCGCCAAGGGCCACCTGGTGCGCGAAGTGGACGCGCTGGGCGGCGAGATGGGCCGCAACACCGACCGCACCTTCATCCAGATTCGCCTGCTCAACTCGTCCAAGGGGCCGGCGGTGCAGGCCCTGCGCGCCCAGGCCGACAAGCGCCTGTACTCGCTGGCCATGAAACTGACGCTGGAAGCGACGCCCAACCTGCACCTGAACCAGGCCCTCGCCGAGCGCCTGCTGGTGGAAAAGGGGCGCGTGCGCGGCGTGGCGACGGCCACCGGCCAACTGTACTACGGGCGCGCGGTGGTGCTGACCACAGGCACGTTCCTGGCGGGGCGCATCCTCAGCGGCGAGTGGAGCCACCCCGCGGGGCGCGCGGGCGAATTCCCCGCCACGGGCCTGTCGGCCAGCCTGCGCGACCTGGGCTTCCGCCTGAAGCGATTGCAGACCAACACCCCGCCCCGCGTGGACGCCCGCACGATTGACTTCGCCCAGACCACGCCGCAGATCGGCTCCGAAGTCCCGCTCTACTTCAGCCGCCGCCGCGACCCCAATCCGGTGGAGATTCCCCTGCCGCCGCTGAACCCCGTCTATCCCATCCCGCGGCAGACGGAGTGGCGGCCTCAGTTGCCGTGCTATCTCGTGTACACCAACGCCGAGACGCACCGCATCGTGCGCGAGAACCTGCACCGCTCGCCCATCGCGGCCGGGTTCATAGAGGGCACAGGCCCGCGCTACTGCCCGTCCATTGAGGAGAAGATCGTCCGCTTCGCGCATAAGGAGGCGCATCAGATCTTCCTGGAGCCCGAGGGGTTCCTGACGGGCGAGGTGTACGTGCAGGGGTTCTTCACGTCCATGCCCGAGGACGTGCAGCGGGCCATGCTCCACTCCATCCCCGCGCTGCGCAACGCCGAAATCATGCGCGCGGGCTACGCCATAGAGTACGACCACGTGCCCAGCGACCAGATTTTGCCGTCGCTGGAGACGAAACTCGTGGAGGGGCTGTTCCTGGCGGGGCAGATCAACGGCACGTCGGGGTACGAGGAGGCGGCGGGGCAGGGCATCCTCGCGGGCATCAACGCGGCGCGCAAGGTGCAGGGCAAGCCGCCCATCATCCTGCGCCGCGACGAGGCGTACATCGGCGTGATGATAGACGACCTCATCACCAAAGAGATTGACGAGCCGTATCGCCTGATGACCTCACGGGCCGAATATCGCCTGCTGTTGCGGCAGGACAACGCCGAACTGCGCCTGGCCGACGTGGCCTACGAGTGCGGCCTCATCTCGCGGGAGGAGTACGACCGCCGCCGGGCGCAGAAGGCAGCCATCCGCGACGAGTTGGCGCGCCTGCGGGCGACGTACCTGCGCCCCGACGCCGAGACCAACGCCATCCTGGCGCGCCACGGTCTGGAGCCGCTGACGGATGGCGTGAACGCGCTCCTGTTCTTGAGCAGGCCCGAGGTGCGGTACGACGTGGTGGCCGAGGTCTGCCCGCCGCCCGCGCCGCTGGACATGCACACGCGCGAGCAGGTGGAGATTGGGGCGAAGTACGCGGGGTACATAGAGCGGCAGCGGGAGCAGGTGGAGCGCGCCCGCCGTTTGGAGGAGATGCGCATCCCCGCCGACCTGGACTACGCGGCGCTGACGGGCCTGCGCAACGAGGCGAAGGAGAAACTAGCGCGGGCGCGACCGGCGACGGTGGGGCAGGCGTCGCGCCTTTCGGGCGTCAACCCCGCCGACATCGCCGCGCTCCTGGTGCACCTCCAGCGGGGGAGGGGGTAGGAGCGTCTCTGGGCAACACCCAGGATGCCGCAGCCCGATGGGGCGCGATCGGTTCCCTCGCTATGATGCGTGTAGGCGCGGGCAGCCGTAGGGCAGGTTTCCATACTGCCCTTTGCCTTCGGCGGCTACGGAAAGCCGCCCTACGTGCCTACTGTAACCGCGAATGCCCGCGAATGGGAAACAGTAGGGCAGGTTTCCGTACCTGCCCTCTGCCTGCGGCGGCTATGGAAAGCCTGCGGCGGCTATGGAAAGCCGCCCTACGTGCCTACTGTAACCGCGAATGCACGCGAATGGGAAACAGTAGGGCAGGTTTCCATACCTGCCCTCTGCCTGCGGCGGCTATGGGATTGCGCCGCCAACCCATGGCGAGCACAGCGGCTGGTTTGATACCTGCACCCGACGTCGGTAGCCTGGGTCGCGCAGGTGCGACGCACTTCCGAAAGTGCGTCGCACCTGTCCTTACTCGCACGCTCTCTCCAGGGGCGAGCCGAAGTGGTAGGTGTTCCAGTAGGCGTACACGGGCCAGAAGGCAACGTCAAACAGCAACCCCAGGCCGCCGCCGAATACCTCCGGCTCTACGAACTCGCCGCGTGCCGCCTGCGCCTCCCGGCAGGCCGCTTGCGCGCCCTTCCACGCGACGTGGAACGCCACGCCCAGCGCGGCGTAGAGGAGCAGAAGAATGGCCAGGACGAGCAATATCTTGGAGCCGATCTTGCGAATCATCTGCACTCACCTGCCTCGGACTGCACAAAATCGTCAACCGAGCGTACCGGCGCAAACCGCTTGGCCACCGTTCGTATGGCAGCCAGTATCTCGCGGAGGACATCCCCGACCAGCGCTGCGTCATACATATACGGCT
>DAOTVT010000056.1:0-9348 GCA_034436295.1 Anaerolineae bacterium
TGCGCCTCCGGTTGGGGGTGTGCCGCCTCCGCCGCCGGTCGGTGTGTATGCGCCCGCGCCTACATCTGACCATCCGAAGGTCTGCGCCGTTCCCTGGGGCGTTGCCGGTGCGGTTGTCTGTGATAGCGGGCCGGTTGTACCTGCGGGCAGGGCCGACAAGAGGGTTTGTTCGTCCTGGTTGATCTGGGCCAACTGTTGGGCGATCTTCACCCGCTCGGAAGCAGAGGGGGCCGTAGCGAAAGCGGCTTCCAACTGCTGTTTCTGGGTGCGCAGTCCTTGGAGCGCGGCCAGGATCTGATTGACATCAGGGTTCGGCATGTTCTCCCTCCATCATCTTCTCCATAGTGCGGGCGAAGCGGATGGCTTCTTTTTGCCCGTGCTGGGCGATGATTTCTTTCCATGCGTCGGGATTATCCCGAACGCGGGCATAGTAGCGCAACTGCTCTAGGCGGCTGGCGGGTTTTGTGCCCGCAGGCTGCTCAAATAGCCCTGCCTCTTCCATTTGCTTCAGGGTATTGCAGAGTTCCTGTGCCAGGCTATCGGCCAGGTTGTCGTAGGTGCTTTGTTTCCCTTTCATTCTTCGCTTCCCTTATGCGGCCCGATAGGTCGGCCTCGGCGCTGGCCGCTCGGCTGGACGGTGCGATCGCCGGGGGCTTTAGGGACGGCCATGACACCAGGCGCGGCCTGGAGGGGAACGGCGGGCGGCGTTTCTTCTTGCAAGACGCTGCCTTCCCGTGGCACGGACGCGCCCAGGATGGCCTTGACAAGAGCGGGGGGCAGGCCCTGATTCTGGACTTCTTCGGGCTTTGCCATTTGTTCCTGGACGAGGAGCATCCCCGCCCGTTTGAGGGCCTCCTTCGTGAGCCATTCCTGCACCTGTGGGGTGGCCTTCCAGCGTTCCACGAGGATCGCCCGTTCTTCGTCATCGGGTTGCTCAATGCCGATTCGTTCCATACCGGAGCGCCGAGAGCGTAGACCGGCTGCAACCTCGTTGATCGTCATACTTGACCTTGCGTACTCATCGGTTGGGATAACGGGGTTGAGATGGTATTGCACCAGGTGGCGGCCTGCCACGTCCGACGGGCTGATCTTGAGCCATTCGTCCTTGAACAGGTACAGGTTCTGGCCGATCACGTCGGCGACAATGCCCCAGAGAATGCGGATCATGTCCTCCATTGCACTTTCGCAATGGGAGACAATGGGTCTGAACTTGCTTTTTGCGGCAGCCATGAGTTGACTGATCAGGTAGCCGCTTGATCCCGCATCCGATGAGCCGTACAGCACGTCGGCTATGCCTGCTCGCTCGGCCAGGTGATAGACGAACTCGGTCATGCGGTCTATGTCCGGGCCTGCGCCCTGCCAGACCAGGAAACTAATACTCTCTCCTGGAAGGAGTGTAATGCTTTTGCCAGGCTCAATTTCAATGGGAACGGGCAGGCCGTCCGGCCCAAGCGGGCGCTGGATTTGGGCTTGCAGGACCGGCGTGGGCCATGCCCAGATGCGGATTGCCGTGGCCTTCTGCGTCAACAGACGATCCAGATAGGGCAACAGGTTGCGCAGAGGATAAAGGGTACTCAATCCCAAGTAGGCAGGTTCGCGGCGCGAGGTCGCGATCCCGAATGCGTAGACGTAGGGCGGTCTTCGGTATCGGGTCTTCTTGTCGTAATGAACGATCGTGCCGTTGACGAGGTAAGCCAGGCTTCCGTCCGCCATCCACCGCTGGGTGAAGTGGACAGGGCCGCCCTTACTCGGCGCGATAGCGGTTTCCCATATTTCTGGGTCTTCCTTGACGCGGTTGAAGGTCTCGTAGGGGATCGTTGCCGTGTCGCGTTCCCCGTGCTCAATGACGGCCTCAAGGCCGTATTCCGTGTAGAGGGGATAGACCGTCTTGGGATCTAGCCACGTCCAGACGATGGGCAGGGGCTGGCCGCGTTTCCACTGTTCGGTTTCGCGATCGTAATCTTTTGGCGATACGTCCTTGCGTCGCCTGGGGTAATCCCTCCAGATACGCGGGGCGTACAGCATCCGCATCGCCCCGTGTCCGTCGGCCAGGAGGCTTTCGCCGAATGCCTCCACGATGTCCTGCCCGGCCTGTCTTTGCAGGTAGTAGAGGGCAGCGGCCGTCCAGCGTTCCAGGCGGCTCGTCCGCTCCTGTTCGGTATCGGTTTCGGACAATGCCGGGACTTTGATGGCGGGTTCTCCGCCGAAGAGAGCGCCGCTCATGCGTTCAATGATCTGGTACGCGATCGGGGCGCGCACGATGTCCGCTTCTAGTTCCGCAGGGACAAAGATCTCGTTTTCCATGAATCGGAGGGCGCGCATTTCATCAATCAGGCTATCGCGTTCTGACCACTTTTCCTGCAAATCGGCCAACTGCTGGGCGATTTGGGCCTCAAGTTCCTTTACGTCCATGATCCTTGCTCCTAGGAAGCGTACATGCGCACCTCTACCGGGCGGATGGGTTGGGCGGCCTGTCGTACCAGGACGTTGTACGCGCCTGCCGAGGCATCGGCCATATCCCTAAAGCGTCCGCCTGGAACGGCCATGAGTTCGGCGATGTAGTCCTGATTCCATGGGCCGCGCACGAGACGGACTTTGCCCGCTGCGGCGCGGGACTGGAAGGGCATAAGTCGCCAGTCTTTCTTCCCACTGGCAGGTTCAGCGTAGACCGCAAATTCGGCGAGCGATCGGCGGAAGTATTCGGCCACGGACTTGCCCGCGCTGCCGGGTTCTTGTTCAAACCAAATCTGGCTAGCATGGCCGTCCTGTTCTGCGGTCTCTCGGATGATCTGATCGCGTTCTGCGGTTTCCCATTGGCCGTAGACGACATCCAGAACGTAGATATTGCCGTCCACGCCGAGGCCCATCTTGACGCCTGCGGTGCGGCAGCCGTCCAGGGTTGCCGCGAGATCCCAAAAGCGGATGCTCATGCCCGCGATTTCCGGAAGGGTATCCACGATCGGCAACATGTCTCGCCGGAAGAGGACACCTTCGGCGGCGCGTGGTGTGCCCTGGTAGAGCGAGTACCAGACCTGATCTCTGACCTCCCTCCATATTCCACGGAGGGTTTCTGAGGAGAAGCGATGAGGACAGAGGGCCTCGCCGGGTGCTCTACCGAGGGGATCGGGCAGTCCCGGCGGGAGGCGCATGGTGTGGCTCACGAAATCGCGTTCCTCCTGGGTTTCTGCCAGGGCAGGGAGGCGTACCAGCAACCATCGGCTTGGGTCATACGGGCCGCCTGGCGGCGCGTAGTAAACGCCATCGGAGATCAAGCGTCCGGCGAGGTCGTCTTCATGCCATCGCGTTTGGATGAGCACGATCGCGCCTTGTTCCGAGAGGCGGGTGCGGGCGGTGGAGGTGTACCACTCGTAGACGCGATCCCTGTAAGTTTGGCTCAATGCCTGTTCCCAGTTCTCCACGGGGTCGTCAATGATGAGCACGTCCGCCCCGTGGCCGGTGAGCGCGCCGCCGACACCCGCCGCAACGACGTGGCCGCCATGGTGCTTATGGCCTTCCCAGTGAATGACCCATCGGGCCACGGCGCGCCGATCTCTCTGTGTGTAGATGCCCGGGAATAAGCGATGAAACTCCGGGCTTTCTACCACGGCGCGGGCGTCGCCGGATTTCGCCTGTGCGAGGTCTGCGCCGTAGGATGCCAGGATGATGCGGATGGTGGGGCTTCTACCGAGGAGAAAGGCTGTGTTCCGAACGGTAACGATTTCGGTTTTTCCGTGCTGCGGTGGAGCGGTGATGATGATCCGTTTGAGGCGTTCGGGCACGTCGTTCATATAGGCGGCGATGAGTTCGTGTGCCCGATCTGCGACATAGCCAGGATAGGTATACTGAATGAAGGCGAGCAAATCTCTGCGCGCCTTATTGCGCCGTAGGAGTTCCTCAGCGGCCTCGGCTAACCGTTCGGCTTCTTCTTCTGGGATGGCACTCATATCTCAATAATCCCCGAGGACATGACCGTTACGGACGGTCTTTGATCGTTGGCCGCTGGAGTCGGAGGCGGAGGCGTGGAAGGAGGATTTTCGCCTGCGCCCGGCTGACCGCCTCCGCCACCGACAGGTTCTTCTTCGTCGTCGGACGCTTCCCAGTCATCCCCTTCCAGAAGTTCCAATACCTCTTCTGGGCTATCTGCGTTCGGGTCCCACGGCAGGGCGTCTTCTTCCTCGCTCTCCGGGTTCGCTTCGGGTAATTCGCCTGTGGATAGCATCTCCATTCGCTTGCGTTGCCGGAGTTCCATGAGGAGTTTTTGCAATTCGTCGTCGGGGAGTTCCGAGACCGCTTGGCCCGGTGCAATGGTTACGGCCTTCGGCGCGTCCAGGCCGAGGAGATGGGCGCGCCGTTCCATGATCGCAATCAGACTGCGCGTGGCGGCAAACACGCGGTTGGGATCGTACAGGTACGGCCAAACTCGTTGCGCCATCGCGTCCAGACGGGCGATTTCCAGCAGCCGCACCTCATCCGCCTTTTCCTGTGTCCTTGCCAGGCAGCGGTCAAGGGCACGGGCAACGCGCAGGCGCGCCGTTTGCATCGCTGTACCCATCTCCTTGCCGATCTCTCGGAAAGAATAACCTTGAAGGCGCAACTCAAGGGCGCGTTCTTCTGCAAAGCGCGCCTTCAACATGGAGGGGTGAAGAGGGCTACGATTGCCCCAGTTTTTCCGGTTGCCTGCTTTCATCTGCGGGCGTTCTGCCATATTTTGCCCCCTCTCACTATACCACAGTCTGCGAATCGTTCGCAAGACCGTGAGACGACGCCTATTTTAGCGATTGGACTTCGGCTGTTATCTGCTTCATCAACTCCTGGACTTCAGCCGAAGTGGAGTCTTTCATCAGGCGTTCAAAGAGGGCAATCAGGACGCGATAGACGGCCTTGACGTTCGTGGTGAATTCCTCTACGCTGCATTCTACCCGCTTGCCGCCGAACGAGGCCCTCACGATGATTTGCGCCTGCCCAACCTGCGCTTTTTCTTTTCCCTCTTCTTGGCGATACCTGCGTTGCAGTACTACCTCCGCCAAGACGACGCCGCCTTCGCCAGCGGACATAGTCTCCGTTTCTACAGTCTCAATCCACTGTCCCATGGTGTCCCCTTTCAGTAAATGTGAAGTGTGAGGCCACCTGCGCACCGGTAACGGGCACGCTCCGGCCTATCCTGGATAATCCGCTGCACTTGGACTTTCTTCAGGTCTTCCTCGCTGAATGCAAATCTCGCGCCAGGGGTAGGATCGGGTTGGGTATACCACAATCGGGCTACAAACTCTGCCGCCGAGTTCGTCTCACCTTGTTCGCCGTAGAATGGGCCTGCTCCGCGCGCCATCATCCAGGCCACGGCAATAATCGCCCCAATGGGGCATACCCCGGCCTCCCCCATGAGGACTTGGGCGTTTACGGTCATTGCCCCCGCTCTTCATCCGCGATCCGCGCTGCGCGGAGGGAAGACCATACCACGACGACGATAACGAAAATCGCGCCGCCGATGAGTATGTCCATCTATGCTTCCTCCTCATGCCAGTCGTTCATCACGTCTTGCATTTGGCACAGGTATCTGGGATTGAAGCGCGCAGCGATAGTAATGTCTGCGGGCGGGTCTTGATACAGGAGGGCTATCTCCTGCGCCACCAGTTTCACGGCTAATAGGCCATGTTCTACAACCCACGATGGGGCATCGCCCTGCATGGCAAATACCTCATCGCGGAAGGCACGCCACGCCGCCAATAACCGCTCCGTAGGGCCTCTGTCGGGATAAATTTGGTCGCTCATCTTACTCTCCTTCCTCGCCTGTGCTTTTCTCAATAACCCGCCGCGCCGCCGCCTAAGGCCGTGAGCGCGCTCCTGGCCATGTCGCGCACGGCGCAGCGGATAGGACTATCCCCATAACTGCTCAATATCTTCGCGCGCCTTCTCAAAACACCCAAGCCGCATGAGCACTGCGATAACAAAGTCCTGCATGGGCAAACCACTCTTGCCACCTAGCACCAACGGCACGGGCAGATGGCGGCCATTGCCAAACTCCAGGCAGGCATAGTATTGGGAATCCTCCGGAGCGGATGGCTGCCAGATGTACCCGTACTCTTCGTCCCCGTCATTGCAGTCCCATGCCTTGCTTACAATGCAGTTGTAGCCCGATAGGACAGAGTATAGCAATTTCGCCGTGTAGTACAGGTCTTGCCACAAGGCAAACGCCCTGTAATGCAATCTGTCCGATAGATTACGTAACCCACGACGGTAATGTAGGCTCATCCTCACGCCTCCAAATATGGGATCGCTCTATACTGCGCTAGGTCTGGGTATCCCTTCACCAGATTGTCCTTCACGAAGACCGGGACTCCCCCCACCCGACAGGCTTCCATGATCTCCTCAACCTGCTCTCGTGGAGGCATAAACGCCCCAGGCCCTGTACACGCTCCTAGGATCGCCCACCTCACTTTGCCACGCCGCAGTGCGGCAAGGGCTATGTCGCCCACTCTGCCCAGCAACGGCTCAAACGAAAGGTACACATTCGGAATAGACAGGGCAAGAAGGTCGGCAACGCTTCGGTCATACCACGCGCTATCTACGGTCGCACCACACCACCAACCCTGCCGTGCAGCAAGCGCCGCAATGTCCGCATAGCCTAACGGCCGCTTGGACAACAGTAAGTACCTGTGCCAGGATGCCTCTACCATCACGGACGAGACCGCGCGCACCCACTGGGGAAGCATATCCGGCCTGCCTATGTCGGTCATGCTGCCAACGAAGATCGTCGCTGGCCGCTTGCGCTTTGTGGGATCATGCAGGCCTTCAGGTACAAGCTGGGCCACGAACGATCCCTTGCCGTGGAAGCGCTCATGCAAGCGTCGGGCGTAGCAGTACCAGCATCCGCCGGTGCAGCCCACAATGGGATTCCAGGTAAACGCACGCGACCCGTCAGCGTTCACAACCCACTCAATCTTGGTGCGTTGCATATTCACCCCCCACTAACGCTCACAGGCGTATTATAGCACACTTTCGCGTAAAATGCAAGTCAGTCGCCAAAATTCAATTTTTATGTGGCTGTCCGACAGTGGGACTCCTAGGTTGCGCGGGCGGGGGGGCCTGGTTGCGGCTCCCCCCTTCGGGGGCGCGCGGGGGGCGCGGGGCGGCGGCGGCGCGCCGACCAGGTCGCGGCTGCTGCATCTGAAGGAGCGGCCGCGACCTTCCGACTAGTTCTATTATGTCAACGCCCAGCACGCAAGCGCGACTTCCTCCTTTATATACCAGCGAGTGGCGGCGTGTTGCGTATCACTCGCAACATGCCGCACAAGGCGAGGCTAACGACGATCAGGCGCGCGCACCAGGGGCGGCGGCTTGGCTTCCGTGGACTAGAACGCCAAGCGGGCCGACTGGACGCTAGCACCAAAACGCGCCAGCGGCGGCGCGCCGCCGCTGGCGACCAGCCGTCGGCCCCCGCTCCCGAATGGCGCCCACCAGGCTACTACTCGCACTTCGCACTGGCCGCGGATCACCCGAGGCCCAGGGCGACCACCAGGGGGACGCAGCGCAACGAAAAACGGCGGGCGCAGGGAGTGCGTCCGCCGTTGACCCGAGGCCCAGCCAGGGCGACATTATCACCAGTACGGTTCAGGCGCGCCAAGTCCCTCCTGCACCCACACTTGAACTTGAACAGCGCCGCAGGCGGCTCGCAGCGCCGCGCACACGGGGCAGTCCTCGGCTTCGGCGGCACGGCCGCAGTGGTACACCTCCACCCGTGCCGCCCTGCTCAGCGTGCCCAGGAGCGCGGCAGGTGCATTACCATAGAACGCGGCTTCTCGCCAAGTCCATCCTCTACCCGCCTCCCACTCGCCCCAGTTGACCATATGCCGCTTGACGCCATCACCCCAGTTCATTCTCCACCTCCTCAATCCGCACGCAGCCAATGGTATGTATATGACCGCCCTCGTTCTTGACGACAATTGGAAATGGATCATCACACAGCGCGCCAGAGACCAGGATCAGGCGCGACCCTGGCTTGAGGATTACCACAAGACCATGACGGTCCTCTGGGGGTATGTGGATGATCGCCTGGCTATTTTCCTCCACGACGATTTGATCGACGTGGTTGAGCGCTAGCACAGAAGTATAGCCGCTGATCCAGATACTTCTGCCATAGGCCACCGAACCATTGACGTCGCGAGCGTGCACGTGGTGCACATGGCCGGCGCGAAGTATCGTATTCTCAAGAAGAAGATCGCCACAGTCCCAGGCCATGACCACGCCACCGCTTTGCGCCACCGACTCGCAGCCGGTAGCGCGCAACATGGCCGCGCGGCTATCCACGGCATGACAGTGTTCCGCGACGACCACGCTAAACGTCTCGGCTGTGAGGTGCTCACAATGCCGCACCAGGGCAGGCGTGTCCCCGTGGATAGTCACGCGGTTGGCGTGCACGATCCGCGTCCAGCCGCCCGAAACCTCAGCGAGGGGCGCGGCTAGAACATCATCCCCCGCCTCCACCTTGATCCCGCCGGTCTCTTTAAAGAGGAAATGGCCAGCGGTAAGAGTATCTTCACGGAGTTTCAGCGCCTGGTACTCCGCAGCGAGCGCCCTCACCAATTGTGTAACCCGCTCCTCATCTGCGTCAATCGGGAAGCCAAAATCGTATACGATTGTCCACTGCTCTACTGGCGCGTCCCAGCGCACCAGATCGCCAGCGCAGGGCGGCGCAACATGGCCACAGAGAACATTGTTCTCCTCCAATGCACCATAAAGATTTTCTTTCTTGATCAACTGCTCCGGCAGCCACTCGCCTGGACGCCAGACCGCCCGCATGGCGTCGCCATGCCGCACGATCGCAAATGCCAACTCTAACCGCTCCATCTTATACCTCCTGCGTCCGGCGGCTCTTGTTTTTGCGCGGGCCGCCGGAGAGAACGCCCGCCCCGCGCTGGCGGGCACAAGCGCGCTAACGGCCTACCTCCGGACAACGCGGGCGATAGGCCAATATCGTGCTTCGCCCCGGCGCGCCAGGTCGGCGAACTCCTCCACCTGGCGCAGGGACAAGCGCACCACGCGCCCGCCCGGGCTATAGGCGACAAGCGTCAAGTCATCTCCAAGAAGCACCAGAGAATAACTCTCCACGCGGCTCATCCCCGCCGCGTAGAGAGCACGCCTCGCGGCGACACTCAACGTATCAGCGCTAAAGTTCCCCTTCATGACGTTCCACCTCCTTTTTGTTAGTCTACGCCTATTATACACCCACTTGCGCCAAATGTCAATAGTTTGACAGTGCGCACGAAAATTTAACATTAGGCAACACAAAGCCCCCCGGCCAGCGGATCGGCCGGGGGGCAGCATGGGCAACAATGAGCCGCGCGCCCTATC
>DAOTVT010000057.1:0-13559 GCA_034436295.1 Anaerolineae bacterium
TCGGGCTAAATGGACAAAGCCCTCCGGGCTCCTAGCCCCAACGGGGCTTCGCCCTTTCAGCGCGGGGGTTCAGCCCTGCGCCTTCGCCCGACGCTAAAGCATCGGGCCAAACGCGCCAAGCCCCCCCGACCCCCAGCCCCAACGGGGCTTCGCCCTTTCAGCGCGGGGGTTCAGCCCCGCGCCGACGTCGCCCGACGCTAAAGCATCGGGCTAAATGGGCAAAGCCCTCCGGGCTCCTAGCCCCAACGGGGCTTCGCCCCCTCAGCGCGGGGGTTTAGCCCCGCGCTGACGTCGCCCGACGCTAAAGCATCGGGCTAAATGGGCAAAGCCCTACGGGCTGCCCCAGCCCCAACGGGGCTTCGCCCCTTCAGCGCGGGGGTTCAGCCCCGCGCACGCTGCCATGCGTGGGCCGACCAGCCCACACCTATCCGCGCATGCGTTGTGGGGGTGGGTCATCGGCAAGACGTTCTAGTCCGGCGATGCAGGTGCCCTCAGCGTGATGCTGGCGCTGGCGTTTGACGTACCCCACAACACTCGCTAGGGACTTCCCGGAAAACGATACGACACCGTACTCGGCCTGCCATGCAAACTGTCCCTGCATGTTTAGGCTGTGATTGACGAAGTGTGAACTATTGCCCTTGATCTGTCCTATGAAATCGGCAAGCGCGATCTTCGGAGGCACCGAAACCACCAAATGAACGTGATCCGGCATGCCTCCTACCGCATGCAGAATGCCGCCCAGTGCCTGCGCCTTACTTGCAATGACGTTATGCAGCGAAGCCTCCCACTCCAGGTTGATGAGGGGCTCACCGTTCTTTGTCCCCCATACAAAGTGGTAGAACAACTGCCAATAGGGCATACCGCTGCCTCCCGTATTGTTTCGCCCGAGGCTAAAGCATCGGGCTAAATGGACAAAGCCCTCCGGGCTCCTAGCCCCAACGGGGCTTCGCCCTTTCAGCGCGGGGTTTAGCCCTGCGCTGACGTCGCCCTCACCCGTCTCCCCCGATTCGGTACAGGTTGCCGATGGCATTGGGCACGAACGCAGTCGGGAATGCTCGCGCCAGCGCAAAGCGCCCCAGCCATCCCGTGCAGTGCGACGGGGCCAGCAGGTCGGGCCGAACCTCCTCCAGCGCCGCCACGGTCCTGGCGACAACCCGCTCGGCGTCGGCGCCGACCAGGTGGAACCCGCCGATGATGGCCGCGACCCGGTCCACGCCCGTCAACCGACGCGCATACCGCACCGTGTTCACGATGCCCGCGTGGGCGCACCCGGCGACAATGACCAGCCCCCTGCCCCGCACGTGGACCACAACCGAGCGGTCGTCCAGCACGCGCGGGTCATGCCGCCACCCGCCGCCATCCCATATCCACTCGTGGGGATAGCCCGGCTCAAAGTCGGTGGTGCGCGGGACCTCGCCTGTAACCAGCACGGTGTCGCCGCAGATCAGGCACGGGCCGGCGGACTCCACGACGCGCGCTCCTGCGGCCTCGGCCTCCTCGCGGGTGGGCGTCGGCGGCGACAAGCGGAACTTGGAGTCGGGCTTGGCGGGATCTCGCCAGGCGCGCCGTGTGAATGTGTTGGGGTGAACAATTAGAGGAAGCCCCTGGGCTTTCAGTGCGTGCAGCACGGGAACTAGCCCGCCGGTGTGATCCCAGTGCTGGTGAGACAGGACAATGGCCTGCACGGGACCCAGGTCAAGGCCCATCCTCTCCGCGTTGTCCATCACCGAGCCGGGTTCGTAGGCCACATCCAGCAGCAGGGAGCGCATTTCTTCGCCGGCATACGTGCGAATCAGCGCCGAGAAGCCGTGTTCCGCTCGCGGGCGGCGCGCCCGGTCGGGGTCGGGCGTCCACTCCCAGAACGGCTTCACGTCATCGCGCGAGGGCAGGCCCGATGGCTCCAGCAGGTTATCCACCAGGCTGATGACCTCTGCCCTGTCCACGGGCTTCAGGTGGATGGACTCCATAGCCGTCCCCTTACTTGTCTTCCCGAAGGCCTCACCAATGATCCGACGCAGCGGGCCGGGCGCGGCGCCGCGGGGGTTGCACCACCTCGGCCTGCGCGCCCTCGTCGGCCAGCGGCGCGACCAGAGCCTTGCCGGCCAGCCCGAGTTCCTGGGCCGCGCGCGCCATGGCCTCGGCGACGGCAGGCGCGTTGCCCGCGCACAGGGCGATGACGGTGGAGCCGGCCCCGCTGAGGAAGACGCCCAGCGCCCCCGCCTGCCGCGCCGCCGCGAAAAGCGCAGGCATGGCCGGGAAGATGGCCTCGCGGTACGGCTGGTGCAGCCGATCGCGCGTGGCGACATCCAGCACGTCGTAGCGGCGGCGGGCCATGGCCGCGACAAGCAACGCCACCCGCCCCATGTTGAATACGGCATCCGCGCGCGACACCTGGGCCGGCAACACGCGCCGCGCCTCGGCGGTGGGCATGGGGAAATCCGGCACGAACAGCGCCGCCGTCAGGTCTGGCGGAACGTCCAGCCGCTCGTAGATGAGACCCTGTTCGTCCTGCACGGCGATGACCAGCCCGCCCAGCAGCGCAGGGGCCACGTTGTCGGGGTGGCCTTCCAGTTGCGTGGCCAGGGCCAGCAAGCGGTCGGTTGGGAGCGGGCCACCGCACAGGGCGTTGCCCGCCACCAGCCCGCCCACGGTCGCAGCAGCGCTGGAGCCCAGGCCCCGCCCCAGCGGAATCTGGTTCTGCAATTCAATGGCGACGCCAGGCAGCCGCTCCCCCGCTTCCTGGAAAGCCAGGCGCATGGCGCGCAGGACGCGGTTTTCCTGGCCCCACCGCAGGTCTTCGGCCCCCTCGCCCTCAATCCGCACGCTCAAGCCGCCGGTGGTGGTGTACACGGTTACGGTGTTGTACAGGGCCAGCGCCATGCCCAGGCAATCAAACCCCGGGCCCAGGTTAGCCGTGGTGGCCGGCACCCGCACGACGACCTTGCTCCCTACCATCCCAGCACCCCCTCAATCTCGGACAGGTCGGGCGCGACCTCGGTAGGCCGGGGCGCGGCGGCTAGCGCGGCGTCAGGATCCTTGAGGCCGCTGCCGGTGAGCACGCAGACGATGCGGGTTCGCGGCGGGATGCGCCCCTGCCCGGCCAGTTTCAGCACGCCGGCCACCGACGCCGCCGACGCCGGTTCGCAGAAGATGCCCTCGGTCTGAGCCAGCAGGCGCTGGGCGCTGAGGATTTCGTCGTCGCTGACGGCCTCTATCAGGCCGCCGGATTCGTCGCGCGCGGCGACGGCTCCCTGCCACGAGGCCGGATTGCCGATGCGGATGGCCGTGGCCACAGTGCGCGGCTCGGCGACCGGTTCGCCCCGAACGATGGGGGCCGCGCCCTCGGCCTGGAACCCCCACATGCGCGGCAGCGCGCGGATGCGTCCCGCCGCCTGCCATTGGCGGAAGCCGCGCCAGTAGGCCGTGATGTTGCCCGCGTTGCCCACGGGGATCGCCAAAATGTCGGGCGCTTTCCCCATCGCCTCGCAAATCTCAAAGGCGGCGGTCTTCTGACCCTCTATCCGGTAGGGGTTCACCGAGTTCACCAGCGCCACCGGATGGCGCTCCACCAGTTGCCGCACGAGGGCCAGCGCCTGGTCAAAGTTGCCGCGCACGGCCAGCACGCGCGCGCCGTGCATGAGCGCCTGGGCCAGTTTGCCCAGCGCGATGTGGCCGGCGGGGACGATGACGATGGCCTGGAGGCCGGCGCGGGCCGCGTAGGCGGCAGCCGACGCTGCGGTGTTGCCCGTGGACGCGCAGATGACGGCCTTCGCCCCGTCCTCGGCCGCCTTGGACACGGCCACCACCATCCCGCGATCCTTGAACGAGCCGGTGGGGTTGCACCCCTCCACCTTGAGCCAGACATCGGCGCGGAGCGCCTCGCTGAGGCACGGGGCAGGCACCAGGGGCGTGTCGCCCTCGCCCAGCGACAGCGGCGGCGTGAGTCGGGTGAAAGGCAGGTAGTCGCGGTAGCGCAGCAGAATGCCGGATTTCATAGGCGTCTCCTTGCCGCGCATTGTACTCGCAACGCGCGCACCCCGTCAAGACGCCAAACGCGGCGGGCTCGGTTTTGTGTTGGTGAGCAATGTGCGACGCACCTCGGAGGTGCGTCGCACATTGAACCCACGCGAAGGAATCTCCCAACTTACGCGGACACTTGCTAGTTGATGCAGTTGTAACCGCAGATGAACGCGAATTTGCGCGAAGAAAGAAGACCCCAAGGGTCTTGACCTCACCTACCCCCTCCCACACCCCCCTTTCATCTCCGCAAAGGGGAGGGCCGGGGTGCAAGGTGCGACGCACTTTCGGAAGGGCGTCGCACCTGTACCCATGCCGCGAAAAGGCGAGTGGGGCCGCATCTGCGGCGAGCAGGCCAGAAGCCCGCGCTACAGGAAGACGAACGGGAAGATGAGCCTGTACGGCAGCGGCGGGCGCGGCGTCGCAGAGGGCACAGGCGTGGCCGTGGGCGTCGGGGTCGCAGTCAGCGTGGGCGTCGGCGTGGGCGTCCACGTCGGCTCGCCCAGGTGCCCGGCCAGCACAGCGATGGTGCCCAGGCTGGCGCGGGCCATCACAGTGTAGTACGGCACGTTGAACGCGCTCACCCGGTCGCGCGTGGTGTGGTAGTGGGCGTTGAAATCCTGCCAGTCCTCAATGGCCAATACGGCAGGGTAGCCGTAGGTCCAGAACGACGAGTGGTCGCTCGCGCTGATGGAGCCGGTTCGCTTGACCTCGGGCGTGAGCGGCAGACCGTAGTCGGCGACGACGCCCGCGAAGGCGAGGGCCACCTGGTAACTGTCCTGGCGCAGCCCTGCGTGCAGTTCCATGATGGGCGCGGCGTCGGAGTTCCACGCCAGCATGTCCAGGTTGAGCACGCCGACGATGTTCGCGTTGCCCGCCCGTTGCAGTTGCGCATAAGCCTGGCTCCCGAGCATCCCCTGTTCCTCGCCCGAGAAGTGCGCAAAGCGGATGGTATAGGCGAACGTGTGGTGGCGCAGGATTTCGGCGGCGGCCATCACGGCGGCGGTGCCGCTGGCGTTGTCATCGGCGCCAGGCGCCCAGAACATGGGCTGTTCGGACACGTCGTCAAAATGCGCGCACAGGATGACGATTTTGTCCGGCTGGGTGGCGCCGGGGAGGGTCGCGATGACGTTGGGCCAGTTGCCATCGCCATAGCGCTGCACCTCCACCGCCAGACCGATGCGCCGGTAGAACTCCACCAGGTACTGCGCGGCCTCCTCAATGTGCGGCGAACGCGAATAGCGGGTCATGAGGGTGTGGGGCGCGGGCGGGTCGCCCAGGTACACCACCGCCTCGCCGCTGAGTTCGGACACGTAGCGGATGAGGGCATCGCTGCTCATCTGCGCCATCATGTCGGCGATGGCGGGGTCATACGCGGCGGGCTGCTGGGCCGCGGCGGGGCCGAGCAGCGCCAGGATGAGCCCCAGCGCGATGGCCACAGGGAGCCAGGGGCGGCGCGACCTAGGGGGCACGGTGGGCAGCGGCGACAGGGTATCGGTCATGGCGCGATTCTCCTTGCGCGGGCATTGTAGCACGAGGGCCGCGCGCAAGCAAAAACCCGCGACGCACCCCGCGGGCGCGTCGCGGGTCGGGTGCAGACTCCCTATCCAGGAGCGCGCTGTGTTATTCGCCTACCAGCAGCACCGGCAGCCACAGAATCCGCTGGCTCGTGCCCACGTAGAAATGCACCAACTCGGTCGCGACTTGACCGTTGCTATCTGCGACCCGGAGCGTGAGTTCGTGCCACCCGGTGGGCAGGCCCGTCGCCGAAGCGAACGGACCTGTGCCAATCACCTGCACCCCGTCCAGAATCCAGGTGAAGGCGCTATCGGGAAGCGAGCCATCCTCCACGTCGTACCCCTCGCCCGCCAGGATCACCTGCTGCTCTGGCAGGAAGTGCGCGCCTTCGTCGGGCGCGATGATGAACGCCTGCGGCGCCTTGCGCGCCACCCGGAATGTGGCATCGGACTGGTCCTGGCCGGTGTTCACCCCGTCGGAGGCTATCACCCTGAAGAGGGCCTCGTCGCTGCCAGGCAACTGGGTCAGGTCCACCGTATGGCCGGTTGTCGTCAGCCCGGTAACCAGCGACTGCCAGGTGGCGCCGGCGTCGGCGCTGTAGAGCAGTGCGTAGACCAGCGGATCGCCGTCGGGGTCATTGGCGGTCCACGTCACGTTCACGCTCGGCCCGCTCAAATTCTCGCCGCCGTTGGGGGAGATGATCTGCACGGTCGGCGCGTTGGCGCTGACGCTCCGTTCAGCGACGATGCTCCCCTTGTAGCGCACGACTACCCGCGTCGTACCGTCAACCCACGGCACCGTCTCTATGATGGAGGCCATCAGGTCTTCGCCCGGCTGTGGTTCGGTGTCTTCCTTGGGGGTGAAGGGATGGCTCGCCAGCGCCGTGCCGTGCGCGTTCAGCAGTTCCAGCGTCCAGTCGGGGCCGGGGATGGGTGGCTCGGGCGCCGGGATGTCCGTCAGCCGGTAGAGGGTGCCCAGCGTGGCCGTGCCCTGGGTCAGGTTGGCCCGGCCGAAGACTGCCAGGTACTCCGTCGCCTCGGGCCACGGGGATGCGGCCTCCGCTGCTCCCCAGCCCTCAGCGATCAGCCGATCCCGAATCCCCTTGTAGGTGAAGTCGGAGGGCCACTCGTTGGCGCAGTAGCTCATCAAGTCGGTCCAGTTCCACGGATAGACCTGGCGCAACTCCACATCCCAGCCATAGTAGCGCCGCGGATCGCTGGCCGGCCCGCCAATGCGGCCTTCAGGGTAGGGATAAGACGGGCCGCCCCCGGCGCCGCAGAAGTTCGCATGGCCGCGGCCGTAGGTGTGGCCCAACTCGTGGCCGCCGTACCAGTCGCCGTAGGAGCCGTCAAAGTCCCAGCCCCAGGGGTCTGTACCGGTCGGCCCGGATGCGATGTAGGCGGGGATGCCGGCCGCGCAGCCGCGCATGAAGCCAGCCGAGTCAATCACCATGCCGTAGTAGCGCCAGCGCGGGGGCGAACCCTCCAGGGTGCGCTGGGTGGCCAGGGCGTTGTTCACGTCCCCGCAGCCGGCGGTTGAATCGGGCAACGTCCAGGGCGGGTTCGCGGTGGGCCAGTTCAGGGTCTGGACCGACCACTCCACGTCGGCCGTAGGATAGCCTCGGCGCAGCCAGGAGAGCAGCTTCCAGTAGTGCGTCCAGTCGGCCTGATACCATGTCCCGCCCGCCTGGAAGCGCACGTTGTAGATCTTCACCTTGACCGACGGGGACGAGGTCAAACTCACAGACACGCAGCCCGAGTTGTTCCCGTAATTGTACTCGGGCACCAGGTGGTCGGTGTTCATGTCAACGCACACCATGATGTTCCCGGCTCCGAGGAGCGAGGGCGGAATCTCAAAGAAGAAACTGTCGTTCACCTGGCCGCGGTCGGGCGCGCTGCGCACGGTGATGCGGCCGCCGGGGTTATCGGCCACGTACGGGCCATACGAGGCGCCCCCGCGATAAATGGTGAAGCGGCCCAGGACGTTGTTGTGGTTGCCCGTGTTCGCTCGCACGTGCGCGCGGGCGTAGGTGCGCTTGTTGGCCACCAGCGGCACGCTGTTGCTCAGGTCCTGTATCCCCTGCGTGATCTCAATGGCAGTGACGGAGAGGTCCACGCTGGGGGTAGGCGTAACGGTCGGCGTGCGCGTGCGGGTGGGGGTGATGGTCGGCGTGGGGGTGCGGGTGCGCGTCGGCGTGGGGGTGCGGGTGAGCGTGGCGGTCGGCGTCGGGGTGCGCGTCGGCGTGCGCGTCGCCGTCGGGGTGGGGGTGGGCACGGTGCTGAAGCGGTAGTCCTCCGTCTCGCCGTAGGCCCAGCCCTCGGCCGGGCCGCTGCCGTCGGCATCCTTGGCCGCGCTCTCGCTAAGGGTAACCCGCAGCCACAGGTCCTGCTCGGGCTTCGCGTTGTAGACCATGAACTTGGGCGTCGTGAGCCGGTAGTAGCCGGGGGTTGTCGGCAGGCTGATGACGTGGTTCTGCACGGCCCACTCGGCTGCGGGGCTTCCATCCGGGCAGGTGGGCACCTCGCCCCATTGCCCGTTGCGGTTCCAGTCAAACCACAGGTTCAGATAGGCTTCCCTCGGCGCGCCGGTCTGCACAGCCACGATGTAGTCTATGCTAATCATCTCGCAGTGTGGGAATTTCGTGGGCAGCCGGAGGCCGTCGTCCCCGCGGTCCAGGTCGGCCAAATCCCCTTGCGGGATGATGTTGTTCACGCCGTCCGCGTCGGGACCGGTGTCTGCCTCCTCCTCGCGGCTGATCGCCTCGCCCAGGAAGAAGAGCAACTTGTCGTTTCGGTGCCGCGGGCCGGACGGCGCGCCCACGGCGCTGCGGAACACAGTCGGGAAGTTGGCCCCGACCCCCGGATACGCGCTCATCGGGAAGCCGAAGGAATTGGTGCTATCGGGCGCGTCCCCCAGGTCGGGATTGCCAACGAGCGTGGCGGTGGGCGTGGGCGTGATGGTGGGCGTGCGCGTCGGCGTGCGGGTAGGGGTGCGCGTGGGCGTCCGAGTCGGAGTGTGCGTGCGTGTAGGCGTGCGAGTCGGCGTGCGCGTGGGCGTGGGCGTGCCGTAGGTGATCACCAGCCGCGGGTCGTAAATGTTTTCGCGGCTGTCAAAGTAGCGCATGTTGCACGTGGTCTCGGCCGCGCTGATCAGTTTCAGCCCGTAGTTGGAATACGTCCCCTGGTACCACTCGCGCACCAGTTGGGTAACATCCCAACTGTACCAGACGCCGGTGGTCAACCCCACAGAGTTCGCGGCATAGACCGTCGCTGCGTGGCCGGGCTGATTGTTCCAGGTTACGCCCGTTTCGGTCCAACTCGCGCTCACGCGGTGGACGTTGATTGTGTTCGTAGACGCGCTACCGGAGAAGACACTCCGTAGGTAGAGTTGCAGGGAAGCGCTCTGGATGGCCTGGCCAGTCGGGATGGCCGAGAGGTCAAAGCGCATCAGCCCGCGGCCGCGATCGGGGAACTCCTGTCCGGGGCATTCCTCCGAGCCGACCTCAAGTAGGGTGGCAGTGCCATAATTGGTATTGGGAAGCCAGTAGTTGACCCAAGCATCGGCAACTGGGTACAGGGTAACGCTACTCGCAGCGTTCACTTCGCTGTCCTGTTGGGGTGGACTTCCTGCGCGGGGGCGAGTAGCACCGGAAAGACCGAAGAGCGCGATCGCTACCAAGAAAACGAACAACAACCCCTTCGTTCTCATGTGCCACCTCCTGCTGACGGGAATGCCCTACAACATGAGCAGCAGAGGGCACTAGAGAGACGAAGAAGAACTACATTGAACGAAGAAGCGCCGCTCACGTCATCGGGGTGGATGAACCGCAACAGAAATGTACGGCGTATCTACGCTTTCATTATAGCACAAATCTGCCAGGATGTCAATAGATGAACGGAATATCCACAATGCTCAAATATATTTGGCACTCCCCTGCCGCGGCGCGATGTCCAATTCAAACTCCACCTCCATCACTCCGACTCCCCGCCCACCCACTGCCGAATCCAGGCGTCCAGCCGCCCCGACTCGCGGAAATCCACCAGCGCCGCGTTGACCTCGCGCTTCAGCGTGGGCGCGTCCAGCGGCAGGGCGATGACGTACGGCTCGTCGGTCAGGAGCGCATCGCCGACCGCGAACTGCGGGTGCGCCGCCACGAACTGAAGCGCACTCACGCCGTCCAGGATGGCGGCGTCGGCGTCCCCCTCGGCCAGCGCCTGGCCCACCTGCGCCACCTCGTCCACGGTTACCAGCGCCATCTGCGGGAAGCGCCGCTGGAGCGTCCGCGCCTCCACGTCGGCGCTGGAACCGGTCTGCACCGCCACGCGCCTGCCCGAAGGGTCGGCCAGCGTCGCCAGGACATCGGGCCGCGCCACCCATCGGAGGCCGGCGTTGAAGTACGAGTACGAGAAGGCGAAATCCTTGCGCAGAAACGGGTCATAGGGCAGCGCCGACACGATGAGGTCAAACTGCTTGTTGCGCAGCGCGTCGTACAGGCCGTCAAACCCCACGTTGGCGATCTCCAGGCGCACGCCCCACCGTTCGGCCAGCGCCTGGGCCAAATCCACGTCCAGGCCGCGGAACCTCCCCTCGCCGTCCACGAACTCAAACGGCGGATAACTGGCGTCCATCCCGACGCGGAGCACACCCTCGCGCTGGATACGCGCCCAGATCTTGTCGGCCTGGCCGCCGCCGAGCAGGCGCAACAACACCAGCGCCGCCACCGCGACGGCCACCCCAACCCCGATGAGCCACCGCTTGCGAATCATGGCATCTCCTGCGTGAGCCATTGCCGGACAGCCCCTCGCCTCTGGCCGTTGGCCGAGCAGATGACCTCCGCTTGTACGCTAACGGCCAATGGCCACTGGTCAATGGCTAACGGCCCGCATACGCCTCTTGCATCGCCCGATACACCGGCTTCGCGACGAAATCGGACGTTACAAACGTGAACGCATCCTGATAGGTCAACTGCGGGCGCGGGAACCGCAACACCCAGAACACCAGCGCCCGACACCACGGCCAATCCTCCAGCGCCATGCGCGCCGCCTCCACCGAGTAGGCGATGCGCTGCGCTGGCTTCACCGCCTTGGTCCAGCGCGGGTGATCGTTCCAGCCCGTCTCGGTGATGTACACCGCCTTGCCCCCGTCGCCGTTGGCCTCCATGAGGGCGCGCACCAGTTCCACCCGACGGAAGTTGACCTTGTCGGGAGCGGGCGGGTCGTCGGCGGGGAATCCCCAGCCGTAGGTGTGGGCGGCCAGAGCGTCAAAGTAGGGCGCGGCGCCGGCGTCGTACATGGCCTGCAGGAACGCCAGGTCCTCCATGGCCCACGGATTGCCCGGCGGGGCCAGCGTGGGCGCGAGGGCCGGCGCCAGCACCGTAACCTCGGGCGCAACGGCCTTGATGCGCGCGTAGGCAGCCTTGAGCAACGCCGTGTACGCCTGCGGGTCGGGCGGGCGGTTGCCCCACTCGGCGGCCAGGTTCGGCTCGTTCCAGATGACCACGTAGGCGACGCGCCCGCGGAAATGCTCCACGAACGCCGCGGCGTAATCGGCGAAGTCGTCGTACCCGTCAGCGTCCAGGTACGTGAAGGTGGTCTCCTTGGGCCGCGCCCACACCGGCACAAACCCCAGCCGCGCGATGACCGTCAGCCCCTGGGCCACCGCATGGTCCACCACCAGGTCGGCGTGGGCCCAGTCAAAGCGGCCCTTCTCCGGCTCGTAGTAGGCCCAGGGGAAGTACTCCACAATCCACGGCGCGCCCATCTCCCGCACCATCTGGAGGGAACGCTTGATCTTCCACGGTTCCACCTCGTCGGTCAGGCGCGTGTGCAGGCCGAGTTTCGGGTTGCGCGTCAGCACGGTCTGCGGCGGCCCTGGCACCACCAGGGGCGCTGGCGGACGGTCCACGCCCCGCCACGCCAGGATGGCCAACGCCGCCGCCAGGATGCGCGCCCAGACACGGCGCGCCGCCAAGATACGCCGCAGGGGGTTCTTGTGCGCGTAGGAAGTCATGGGCATCGGGCCTTTGGGCATGGTACAGTCATCATACAGCGGCGGGCGCGGCAAGGCAAATGCGACTAACGTCGCGCCGCGCTCTCGCCGGCAACCCAGCCCGTGGAAAACGCCGCCTGCAGGTTGTAGCCTCCGGTGTCCGCGTCCAAATCCAGCACCTCGCCGCAGAAGTACAGCCCCGCTACCCGCCGCGACTCCATGGTGCGCGGATTTACCTCGCCCAGCGCCACGCCTCCCGCCGTAACGATGGCCTCGCGCAGGGGCCGCTGCCCCACCACCGTCACGCGCAGGTTGCGCAGAAGCGCCAGCAGCCGCGCCCGCTCCTGCGCCGTGATCTGGTGCGCCGGCTTGTCCCCAGGCACGCCCGACAGTTCCACCAGCACGTCCACCATCTTGGCCGGCACCAGCCCCTTGACTATGGAGCGGAAGGTGCGCTTGCCGTGGGCGTCCAGGTCGCGGCGAAGTCGCGCGTCCAGTTTCTCGTCCGACAGCGCCGGCTTCAGGTCCACGCCCACCTCCACCCGCGTGTCGGGCGAGGGGCGAGAGACCAGCGCGGGGTGTCGGCTCAGCGTCAGGATGATCGGCCCCGACAGGCCGAAGTGGGTAAACAGCATCTCGCCAAACTCCGACGCGACGGGTTTCCCGTCCACGTACAGCGTGGCGCGCACGTTGCGCAGCGAAACGCCCATCATGCGCGGGACCCACGGCTCGGCAGTCTCCAGCGGGACCAGCGCCGGACGTATGGGGACAATGGTGTGGCCGACGGACGCGGCCAGGCGGTAGCCGTCGCCGGTGGAGCCGGTGGCCGGGTACGACGCGCCGCCCGTGGCGAGGATGACGGCTCGCGCGCGGAACTCGGCCTCGCCCGCGCCCACGCCGACGACGCGCCCGCCTTCCACCAACAGGCGGTCCACCGCCGTCTTGTAGCGCACGCGGACGCCCGCGTCCTGGCAGTAGCGGCGCAGCGCCTCGGCCACATCGGCGGCCTCGTTGGACTCCGGGAACACGCGCCCGCCCCGCTCCACCACCGTCGGCACGCCCATGCGCGCGAAGAACGCCCGCAGGTCGTCCACGAAGAAGCGGCCAAAGGCGTTGTACAGAAACCGCCCGTTCGGCCCGAAGTGGGCGATGAACTCGTCCAGCGTGGCCACGTTGGTCAGGTTGCAGCGGCCCTTGCCGGTGATGCGGAGTTTCGTGCCCAGGCGCGGCATCTTCTCCAGCAGCAGGACGTCGGCGCCGAGTTCCGCCGCGCGTCCCGCCGCCATCATCCCCGACGCGCCCCCGCCCACAACGATAATGTCCGCCGACACAACGAACCCCTCAGTCATCGTTCCCTTTCGCAAGACACGCGCTCAACGCCCACCGCAGAGCGGACGTGCTGAAACCGCGAATGGACGCGAAACCCCGCGAACATCTCTTTCCGTTCGTGTGCATCCGTGTTATTCGTAGATTTCGTTCCCCTGTGCTGGAACCGCGAACGGACGCGAATCTCCGCGAATATCTCTTGCCCGTTCGCGCAGATTCGTGTTATTCGTGGATCCCGTTCGCCCCTGCTGAAACCGCGAACGGACGCGAATCCCCGCGAATATCTCTTGCCCGTTCGTGTGCATTCGTGTTATTCGTGGATCCCGTTCCCCTCTGCTGGAACCGCGAATGGACGCGAATCCCCGCGAATGTCTCTTTCCGTTCGTGTGCATTCGTGTTATTCGTGGATTTCGTTCTCCTGTGCTGGAACCGCGGATGGACGCGAATCCCCGCGAATGTCTCTTTCCGTTCGTGTGCATTCGTGTTATTCGTGGATTCCGTTACTCTACCATCCCACCGCGCAGCCGTCCTTGCGCGGGTCCGAGCCGCCCCACAGCGCGCCGGTCTCCGGATCCACGGCGACGACCTGCCCCCCGCCGAATGCCCCATCCCACGGCGATTCGGGGCGCACGTCGTAGCCCAACGTCGCCAGCGCCTTGCGCAGGCCCAGCGGCGCGGTCGTCTCCACCGCCAGGCGGCGGCTCCCCTGC
>DAOTVT010000058.1:0-12096 GCA_034436295.1 Anaerolineae bacterium
TTGACCGTGCCGGCCTTGTGGGCGCGGAGTTCGTTTTCCATCTTCATGGCCTCCAGGATGAGCACCACGCTCCCATCGGCCACGGCGTCGCCCGGCTTCACCAGCACGCGCAACACCTTGCCCGGCATGATGGCCCTGACGGCGTTCGCGTCCTCGGCCACCGCCACGCTGGGCTTCCCCGGCTTGCTGGCGGCGGCTGTCGGCCTGGCCGCTTCGGCCCGGCGGAAGGCGTGGGGGATGCCGTTGACCAGCACCTGATCGCCTGCGAACTCCACCGTGTAGGTTGCGCCGTTCACGCTGACCTCGCGCCCCTTCACTGCCACCGAGAACGGCCGCCCGTCCACGGTTACCGTGTCGCCGCTGACTTCCACCTCGTAGGTCGTCCCGTCCACAATGAGCGTTGTTTTCCAGGCCACTCAGAACCCTCCATGTTTGGACAAACTGTGTCGTCCTTGACAATCTATCAAAAGTGTGATATACTGGAAGTAATCCAGTAGTGGAGGTGGATGGCCATTGGCCATCGGGAGAACGCCCGCAAGGGCGTTTCTTCTTTACGGCAACAGTTTTCTCCCATAGCCATCCATCTCACCTGCGCCGCTCCGCAAGTATTTGCTATCCCGAAGGATTTCGCAGATTCTGGCGCCGAACGTTTCGCGTTTGTCCTCTGTGAGCCTGTGATGCAGCAATATCTCTTGCGAGAGCGTATTCTACAGCCCCCTCCACCCGCCGCCACCCATCACCGCCTGCCGTCCGGCGATCTTCCACGGCGAGACGGTCATCGCCGGCTGCGCCGCGACCACGGGCCGCGCCGTCTTCGCGGCCTCCTCCTGCGCCAGAGCCGCCGCAATCGCCGCGACCATCTGCGCCTTGCCCCCGGCGCCCGCCCGTCGCCGCTCCAGGAACGGCTTGGCCACCTGCGGGAACAGGGCATACGAAATGATGTCCTCCTCGCTCTCGGCCAGGTCGCCGATCTCCGCCTTCGCTTGCTCGTAGCCGGGGGGAATCAGGTCGGCGGGGCGGCAGTCTATCGGCTCCTCGTCGCCAATCGCCAGCCGCTTCACCTCCGGGTCTATCGGCGCGGGGGGCCTTCCGTACAGCCCGCGCACGTAGTTCTTCACCTCCTGCGGAATCACCTTGTACCGCTGCCCCAGGATCACGTTCAGCGTCGCCTGGGTGCCCACGATCTGGCTGGACGGCGTAACCAGCGGCGGGTAGCCCAGTTCCTTGCGCACGCGCGGCACCTCGTCCAGCACCTCGCGGTAGCGGTGCTCCGCGCCCTGCTCCCGCAACTGCGCCACCAGGTTGGACAGCATCCCGCCCGGAATCTGAAAGCGCAGCACGTCCACGTCCACGCCCACGAGGCCGCTCTCAAACTTGGCGTACTTCTTGCGGATTTGCGCCACGTCCTGGGCGATCTCGGCCAGCAGGCCCAAATCCAGGCCCGTGTCGCGGGGCGTCTCTTTCATGATGCTCACGATCGTCTCCGTGGGCGGCTGCGACGTAACCAGCGCCAGCGACGAGATGGCCGTGTCCACGACATCCACGCCCGCCTCCGCCGCCTTGATGACCGCGCCGGTGGCCATCCCGCTCGTGTAGTGCGTGTGCAACTGCACCGGCAGGGGAATCTCCGCCTTCAGCCGCCGAACCAGTTCATACGCGGCGTAGGGCGAGATAAGTCCCGCCATGTCCTTGATGCAGATGGAGTCGGCCCCCATGTCGGCCAGTTGCTTCGCCATCTCCACGTACCCGTCTATCGTGTGCACCGGGCTGATGGTGTAGCAGATGGCCGCCTGGACGTGCCCGCCCACGCGCTTGGCGACCTCCATCGCCCAGCGCATGTTGCGCACGTCGTTCAGGGCGTCAAAGATGCGGAAGATGTCTATGCCGTTCTTCCGCGCCAGGATGATGAACTTCTCCACGATGTCGTCGGGGTAGTGGCGATAGCCCACCACGTTTTGGCCGCGCAGGAGCATCTGGAACGGCGTGTTGGGCATGGCCTTGCGCAGCGTGCGAATCCGCTCCCACGGGTCTTCGTCCAGGAAGCGCATCGCCGAGTCAAAGGTGGCGCCTCCCCACATCTCCACCGAGTGGTAGCCCACCCGCTCCAATTTCGCCGCGATGGGCAGCATGTCTTCCGTGCGCAGCCGCGTCGCCAGCAGCGACTGGTGCGCGTCGCGCAGAATCGTGTCGGTGATGCGAAGGGGTTTGCTCTCCATGTCGTCTCCCTATTCCGCGAACAGTTGGGCGGCCTTGAACATCACCACCAACGCCGACCTGTCGGCGCGCGAACGGTGGCGCTCGCCCGCCTTGACCACGATGGCCTCGCCCTGGCGCACCGGCACGCTCGGCCCGTCGGCGTAGTCAATCCAAATCTCGCCCTCAATCACCAGGTACAACTCGTCTTTGGCGTGCTCGTGAAACCGATAGGCGCCCTCAAAGCGGCTCAGGTAGGCGCAGTAGTCGTCCACCTGGCCCAACACCGCGTGGGTGAATGGCTGCGCCAGCGCCGCGGCCGCCTCCGCTATGCTCGTCTTCCGCTGCGGCATGTTGCCTCCTTGCTCTGCACCGCTACAGCGGGATGTTCCCGTGCTTCTTCGGCGGATTGGAATCCCGCTTGTTCTGCAGCATCTCCAGCCCCTCTATCAGCCGCGGGCGGGTCTCGTGCGGCTCTATCACGTCGTCAATGTAGCCGCGCGCCGCTGCCACGTAGGGGTTGGCAAACTGCTCCCGATACTCCCTGACCAGGCGCTCTCGCGTCGCCTCTGGATCGTCCGACTCTTCAATCTCCTTGCGGAAGATGATATTCACCGCGCCGTCGGGCCCCATCACCGCGATCTCGGCGCTGGGCCATGCGTAGTTCAGGTCGCCGCGGATGTGCTTGGAACTCATCACGTCGTAGGCCCCGCCGTAGGCCTTGCGCGTGATGACGGTCAACTTGGGCACCGTGGCCTCGCAGTAGGCGTACAACAACTTGGCCCCGTTGCGGATGATGCCGCCGTGCTCCTGGGCCACGCCAGGCAGGAACCCAGGCACATCCACAAATGTGATGATGGGGATGTTGAAGCAATCGCAGAAGCGGACGAACCGCGCCCCCTTGATGGACGAGTTGATGTCCAGCACGCCCGCCAGCACCGAGGGCTGCTGCGCCACGATGCCCACCGACCGCCCGCCCAGCCGCGCGAACCCCACGATGATGTTCTTGGCCCAGTGCTCCTGCACCTCCAGAAACTCGCCGTTGTCCACCACGTGGCGGATGATCGCCTTCATGTCGTAGGGCTTGGTGGCCGAATCGGGCACGATGGAATCCAGTTCGGCGTCCATGCGGTCGGGCGGGTCGTCCGTCGGCACGAACGGGGGGTCTTCCATGTTGTTCTGCGGGATGTAACTGAGGAGACTGCGGATGAGTTCCATGCAGTGCTGTTCGTTCTCGGCGGCGAAGTGGGCCACCCCGCTGGTGGCGTTGTGCACCATCGCGCCGCCCAGTTCCTCGGACGTTACCTCCTCGCGCGTAACCGCCTTGATGACGTCGGGCCCCGTGATGTGCATGTAACTGGTGCCCTTGACCATCAGGATGAAATCGGTCATGGCGGGCGAGTACACCGCGCCCCCCGCGCACGGCCCCATGATGGCCGATATCTGCGGTACCACGCCCGACGCCATCACGTTGCGCTGGAAGACGTAGGCGTAGGCGGCCAGCGAGACCACGCCCTCCTGAATCCGCGCCCCGCCGGAATCGTTCAGCCCGATCACCGGCGCGCCGTTCTTCATGGCCATGTCCATGATCTTGCACACCTTCTCGGCGTGCACCTCGCCCAGCGACCCGCCGAACACGGTGAAGTCCTGCGAGAAGATGTACACCAGACGCCCGTTGATGGTCCCCCAGCCGGTAACCACGCTGTCGCTGAGGTACTTCTTCTCCTCAATCCCGAACCCTACCGTGCGGTGCGTTACGAACATGTCCAGTTCGCGGAAACTTCCCGGATCCAGGAGCAGTTCAATGCGCTCGCGGGCCGTCAGCCTGCCCTTGGCGTGTTGCGCGTCTATGCGGGCCTGACCCCCGCCCAGCCGCGCCTGCTCCCGCATCTTCCGCAAATGCGCGATTCTCGGATCTTCAGCCACAGTCTACCTCCCACACGCGGGTATGCGCCTTGCGCAGAATAGAGGGCCCGGCGCGGCCCATGCTGGAGGACCGGCCGGGCCTGGTGTCGCGTCATTCCTTCAGCAGGTTGCTGGCGATGACCATCCGCTGCACCTCGCTGGTGCCTTCGTAGATTTCGGTGATCTTGGCGTCGCGGAAGTATCGCTCCACGGGGTACTCCTTCATGTAGCCGTACCCGCCGTGAATCTGCACGGCCTTGGTGGTTACGAATCCGGCCACCTCGGAGGCGAACAGTTTGGCCATGGACGCCTCTTTGGAGAAGCGTTCCCCCGCATCCTTCTTGAGCGCCGCGTTGTACACGAGGAGCCGCGCCGCCTCAATCTGGGTCGCCATGTCGGCCAGCATGAACTGAATGGCCTGGAACTGGGCGATGGGCTGGCCGAACTGCACGCGGGTCTTGGCGTGGGCGATGGCCTTCTCCAGCGCGGCCTGGGCGATGCCCACGGCTTGCGCGCCCACGCCGATGCGCCCTGCGTCCAGCGCCATCATCGCGATCTTGAACCCCTCGCCCTCCTGGCCCAGGCGGTTGGCGACGGGTACCTTGCAGTCCTCAAAGATCAACTCGCAGGTGTCCGACGCGCGGATGCCCATCTTGTGCTCGTGTTTGCCGGTGCTGAAGCCGGGCGTGCCCTTCTCCACGATGAAGCACGAGATGCCGCGATGGCCCTTGCTCTTGTCGGTCATGGCGAATAGGAGGACGATGTCCGCGAACCCGCCGTTGGTGATGAAGTGCTTGGTGCCGTTGATGACGTAGTGATCGCCCTGCAGGACGGCGGTCGTCTGCTGGGCGGCGGCGTCGGTGCCGGCCCCCGGCTCCGTCAGGGCGAAGGCGCCGATCTTCTGCCCCGTGGCAAGCGGGCGCAGGTACTTGTCCTTCTGCTCGTCCGTGCCGAACTTCAGCAGGATGTAGTTGACCAGGGAGTTCTGCACCGCCATGACGATGGCCGTCGCCGCGCAGGCTTTGGAGATCTCCTCAATGGCGATGCAGTAGGAGACCGTGTCCATGCCGGCCCCGCCGTACTCTTCGGGCGCGGTCAGGCCCAGGAAGCCCAGTTCCGCCATCTTGCGGATGTTGGCGTAGGGGACTTCGCCCTTCTCGTCCAACTCGGCGGCGATGGGCGCCACCTCTTTCTCGGCAAACTCCCGCGCCATCTTGCGGATCATTTCCTGCTCTTCGGTGAGTTTCAGGTCCATGGTTTGCCTCCTCAGTGTGTTGAATTGTCGG
Organism: Anaerolineae bacterium; assembly: GCA_034436295.1. GTDB lineage: Bacteria > Chloroflexota > Anaerolineae > DTLA01 > DTLA01 > DTLA01. The sequence goes on from DAOTVT010000058.1 coordinate 5,385, forward strand.
CCGCTCTGCGCAGGCCATTGGCCTTTGGCCATTAGCCTCTAGCCAAAGGCTAATGGCTAACGGCTTTCTTACGAGTAATTGTAAAACCCCTTGCCCGTCTTGCGGCCCAGGTGCCCGGCGGCCACCATCTTGCGCAGCAGCGGGCAGGGCCGATACTTGGAGTCGCCCAATCCCTTGTACAGCACCTCCATGATGTTCAGGCAGATGTCCAGCCCGATGAGGTCGGCCAGGGCCAGCGGCCCCATGGGGTGGTTCATGCCCAGGCGCATGACCGTGTCAATGGCCTCGGGCTTGGCGACGCCCTCCATGACGCAGTAGATGGCCTCGTTGATCATCGGCATCAGCACGCGGTTGGACACGAACCCGGGATAGTCGTTGACCTCCACGGGGGTCTTGCCCAGGGCGCGGGCCAACTCGTCGGTGGTGGCGTAGGTCTCGTCCGACGTGGCGAGGCCGCGGATGATCTCCACCAACTGCATCAGCGGCACCGGGTTCATGAAGTGCATCCCGATGACCTTGTCGGGCCGCTTGGTGGCGGCGGCAATCTCGGTGATGGAGATGGACGACGTGTTCGTGCTCAGGATGACCTCGGGCGCGCACAGCCCATCCAACTGGGCGAAGACCTTGCGCTTCACGTCCAGGTTCTCCACCACCGCCTCCACCACGAAGTGGGCGGGCGCGGCGTCCTCCACCTTCAGCGTCGGGCGGATACGCGAAAGGGCAGCGTCGCGGTCTTCTGGGGTCAGTTTCCCCTTCTCCACAAACTTGGCGAGCGACTTCTCAATCGTCGCCATCCCCCGCTTCAGCTGCCCTTCGTCAATCTCCACAAGGGTTACGCGGTATCCGGCCTGGGCGAATGTCTGGGCAATGCCGTTTCCCATGGTTCCAGCGCCTATGACGGCTACGTCTGTGATCGCCATTGGTCTCTCACCTCCTTTGGTGTGATTGGGGGAGCGGTACACAATTCAGCCTATCGCCTCCCGCCCCTGGAGCGCATACTCTCCATGTAAATGTACACGGGGTACATCTCGTTCGTAAACCTGTAGCAACCACGGCCTGCTTCTGGATCCTGCTCTATTACCTGCAACCCCCTCATCTTTTGCAGGAAATTGTTCAGCACCTTCCGCTCGTCGGCCGTAAGTGCCGCCTCTAACTCTCGCTTTGTGAAGACACTACGGATAGGCTGCTGTCCGCCAAGTTTGCGCAGAATGGAGAAATACCTAGGGCTCCTGATTGCCCTGTAGACCCTGGGATCCAGGTACTTTCTCCCGATGCTCTCCGCCGCATTGCGAATGCCCTTGTCTGCGTCTTCAAGGGTTACGGTGTTGTCTTTCGTAACCCAGAACACTGCATCACCTACCTCGTGCATGAAGATAGGCAGCCCACTTGAGTACCGAACCAGCAATTTCAATGCATCAGGTTCAACGGTCATATTGACCTTAGCAAAAGCCTTTTGGAAGAAGCCCTCTACCTCTTCATCCGACAACTTGGGGATGTCCACCACTCGGAAGACCCGCATAAGAGATGGTTGGTGGCTGCTCAGCGCATCTCGGATGGCCGGGATTCCTGTTGGCATGACAAGCACGGGGTATTTTGGATAATGCGTCGCCGCATAGTCCACAAAACTCTTGTACCAGTTCGCAAAGTCCGGCTTTTTCGCCAGACCATTGATATCATCCAAGACGATGAAGATTCCTTTTCTTTCTCCCTGCATCCTCTCGCTGATGTTCCAAAGAGCCTCGGGGAAGCCGCGCACGAGTTCCTTGAGATCGTCGTGGGGCGGAGCAAAACTCACCGAAACGCCAAACAGGTCAATTTCCCTCACGTACTTACCAAAGAAGCCGGCGACTCGTTCGTACCACCGCTGTGTCCTCGCCTCTTTGAGGATCGCCTCAAATATGCATCGCACAAACTCTTCCAGGGTCTCCACGTGCCCCAGGAAGACGTGTACGCCCAGCACATTCTCCCTATTGGCAACAATCTGTCGCAGGAACGCCGCCAATGAACTCTTGCCTATCCCCCGTTCGCCGGTCAAGAATACGTTCTCTTGCTTGCCGGACAGCGTTGCGCTGACGTATCTCAGAATCTCCTCAATCTGCTCCTGGCGACCCACAAACAACTCAATCGGCACCGGACTTCCCGGCCTAAATGGGCTATCCCCCTTCATCACACAACCTCCGCTTGCCTTTCACGGCACCGGTCGCACTCGGCGCAGGCGTTCCACGCAAGCGTCATGTCAGCGCCTTCTCAAACACTTTCTGCGTCTTCACTGGCGCGTACCCGATGCGCGCGTAGAATGCGTGGGCCTCGGCGCGGATGACGTTGGAGCGCAGACGCACCGCCGCCAGCCCCGCGTCCCGCACCCACGCCTCCGCCCGCTCCATGAGCGCGCGCCCGATGCCGCGCCCGCGGTGCGCCTCGTCCACCACGAGGCCGCCGATCTCCGCATGGGCGCAGGACTCCACCGTCGTTACGGCATACACGTGCACCCAGCCGACGACCTGGCCCTCGGCCTCGGCGACGAACACCGCATGATCCGCCCGCTGCCCGATGGCGCGCAGGCGCTCCCGGACGGCCTCCTCGGCCGCCGGATAGCCCAATTGACCCGACAGGGCAGCCACACGCCCCGCGTCCTGCGCATCGGCGCGGCGCAGCAGGATGCCCCCACTATCGCCCGCCAGGCGCGCGTCCCGCCCTGTCGGCGAGGCCCCTGCCATTACCGCTCGTACACCGCGCCTGTGGGGTGTACCGTAACGAACCACGATCCCTTTGGCCCTATGACGCTCACGTCAAACACGGGAATGGGGCCGACGACCCAGTTCACTTCCACGTGCCAGTCGCCCGATTCGTACAGGCGCGCGTCGGACCCAGGCGCGGCCTCGGGTTTGGCCCCTTCCGTCCATGTCAGGCCCGCCGGAACCTTGTCGGCGTAGGTTTTCTGCAAGTAGCCGATGGCCATGTCGCGGGCCTCTTCGGGCGAACCCAGAGGCGCGCCGCCCGTCCACTCCACGTACCCGACTTCGCGCACCTCGCCCGAAAGGAACACAACGGCATCCCACAGCACCCGCTTCCCCTCCGGATAGGCCCACAGGCTGACCGGGTAGCCCTTCTCCGGCTCGGCCCACCACAGGATGATGGTTACGGGCGGGTTCGGCGTGTCGTAACGCGTGTACCCTCGGGTGCCGGGCACGGCCTGCCACGACAGGAATTGCGGCAGGCCCAACTGGGGGTGCGTCTTGACGATGGCATTCGTGATGTACGCCCGTAGTTCGCTCGCCTGGGCCGCGTTGGGTGCAGGCGGCATGGTGCGAGCCGTCTCGCTCTTGGGCAACTCCTTGAACGCCAGCACCTGAATCACGCGGTCCACGGCCGGCTCTACCGTGGTGATGTGCCGCTTGATGTATGTGGGATACCCCTTTTCATCGTGGAACTTCGCTTCTTTGACGCCCGGCTCCTGCACCCACTCAATCAGGCCCGGGACGGTGTACGTGTTGGCTGCCGTGGCGTCCAGCGGGTCGGGCACGGCGTTGGGATCGTCCACATTCCGCACCCATGTGGCATCCAACACGTTGCCATCGCGGACCAAGACGGTGATGCGGGCTTTGCTGGTGGGGTCCTCGTCCAACAAGGTGATGCGATAGTTGGTGATGCCGGTTGCCTCCCATTTCGCGAGGGCCGACTCGGCGGCTTTGGTGAACTTGGAGCCTCCTCCGCCGCCCCCGCAGGCACTGAGGGCGAGTGCCAACACGACCAGGACGTAGACGATGCGGCGTAGTTTCATGTTCTCCTCCTCCCAACTCATATGTCAGTGAAGGATCGTCGTTCCGCCTACAGCGTCGCCGTCTTTGTGCGTTGTGGCTACGGTGCCAAGCGTGCCGCTGCGCGACAGGTGCCCACAGGCGCATGGGGTGCGCCTACGGACCATTATACCCACAATGGCGCCTTGTGTCCAGTATTTGCAAGCGCCGACTCGGCTCCATCGTTGTGTTGGCGGCCGGGGTGCGACGCACGTCCGAGAGTGCGCCGCACCTGTGCCCATGGCGCGGCCAACGAACTTTCGCGCGGATTCGCGCTCTTCGCGGTTACAACCCCTGGGGCCGCTGCCCGCCCATCGCGCTTCCGCTTCAGGCCAGCGCCATAGCGCCCACCGACTCGCCGGTGTGGATGCGGCGGATGACCTCGCCCAGCAGCGGCGCGACCGACAGAATCTTCAGGTGCGGCATGTACTTCTCCTGCGGGATGAGCACGGTGTCGGTAACCACGATCTCGCTGAAATCCAGCGGCGACAGGCGCTCCACCGCCGGCGGCGAAAAGACGCCATGGGTCGCGCAGGCGTAGATGTCCTGGGCGCCGCGCCTGCGCAGAATCTCAAACGCGCCTGCCAGCGACCCGCCCGTGTCTATCTCGTCGTCCACGATGATGGCATTCTTGCCGCGCACGCGCCCGATGAGGTTGAGCACCCGCGCGGTGGGCTTGTTGCCCACGCGGCGCTTCTCAATCACGGCCAGCGGCGCGTCCAGCGCCTGGGCGAAGTTGCGCGCCCGCTTGGTGGCCCCCACATCCGGCGCCACGATGACCGGGTTCGGGATGCGCTTCTCGCGGAAGTAGCGCACCAGCAAGGGCATGGCTGTCATCTCGTCCACGGGGATGCTGAAAAACCCCTGAATCTGGCCCGCGTGCAGGTCTAGGGTCAGCACGCGGTTGGCGCCGGCCACGGTGATCATGTCGGCGATGAGGCGCGCCGTGATGGGCACCCGCGGCTGGTCCTTCTTGTCGGTGCGCCCGTAGCCGTAGTAGGGGATGACGGCGGTGATGCGCCCGGCCGACGCCCGCTTCAGGGTGTCTATCATGATGAGCAATTCCATGATGTTGCGGTTCACCGGCGAACACGTCGGCTGGATGAGGAACACATCCTGGGCGCGGACGCTCTTCTTCAGGCGCACGAAGATGTTTTCGTTGGGGAACTCAAAAATCTCCGCCTCGTCCAGCGGCACCTTCAGGTATTCCGAGATGCGCTGCGCCAGCGGCGGGTTGGCCCGGCCGCTGAACAGGCGCATCGTGCCGTACATCGGCTCCTCATGGTACATGGGTTCTTCGGCGCACGGCGTCCCAGGCAGCATGGACATGGCTCATCCCTCCTTTTGCCCGCTCTCCCTCGCGCGGAACTCATGGGCCAACACGCTCATGACATACTGATCCTTGTAGCGGCCGCGCCGATACGTGGCATCGCGCAGCGTCCCCTCCCTCACGAAGCCGCATTTTTCGTAGCACCGAATGGCCCGCGGATTGTCGGCGTCCACCCGCAAGTATACCCGATGCAGGTTCATCTCCTCAAACGCGAACTGCAACAGCGTCAGGATGGCGTCCGTTCCGTAGCCCTGACCCCAACGGTCCTTCGCGCCGATGAGAATCCCCAATTCCGCGTTGCGGTCCAGGTAATGGATGCGGTGCAGGCCGATGTTGCCGATGTGCTCGCCCTCCGTCGTCTCTATGGCGAACGCGCGGTCGCTTTCGCCGCTGGATGCCCGCAACAACCACTGGCGCTCGTCGTGGGTGGAGATGGGAAAACGCATGGCCAGATGCTCGGTAACTTCGGGGTCATTGACCCATTCGTAGCACCGGGCCAGGTCGCTCTCCTCCAGGGCGCGCAACCGCACCTTCCGTCCTGTAATCATCTTCTCCTCCTATGCTCCTCGCGCTCACCGCCAGCCCTTGCCCATGAGGGTGGTGAAATCGCGAATGTGGCCGAAATGCGGCTCCGGCAGCACCGCCGCTCGGAACGCCTGTTTCCACGTTTCTATGTACGCCTTCGGGAGCGGGAGCCGATCCATGGCGCGGCACGTCCGTTCCACGTCATACGGCACCGCCTTCAGCGTCAGCCGCCCGCCCTGGAGCACCGCGTAGCACGCGCCGGGCTTGCCCAGCCGCGGCTCGCCCGCGCTCCCGGGGTTCACGAATCGCCGCCCCGCCCGCCGCAGTCGGAACTGGACGTGCGAGTGGCCGAACAGGATGATCGGCTCCGGATAGCGCGAGGCCAGCATGGTCCACACCTGTCGCGAACTGTCGGGCCAGATTCTCCCGCCCAGGGCGCGCGGGATTTCCCCGTGCAACAGCCGTAGGATCACGCCGTCGCGCTCCACGGCCCGCGTCTCCTCAAATCCGGCCAGAAACTCACGGTTGCGCGCCGATATCTGCTCCCGCGTCCAGTCCAGCCACGCCACGAACAGGCTGTCCGGGTTCCCTTCCATTACGGGCGCGATCATGTATCGGTCGTGGTTGCCCATCAGGAAGATACCCTTGAGTTGGGCCAGCATGGACAGGGTCTCGTTCGGCTCGGGCCCCACGCCCACGGCGTCGCCCAGGAAGAGCACCTCGTCCCACGTTTTCTCCGCGTCCAGGATGGCTTCCAGGGCCGCCGGCTTGGCGTGAATGTCCGCAAGGATGAGCGATTTCATAAGCGTTGATGGTCTGACCTAGGGTGTGGTGCAGGTGGATTGCGTGGATATTATAGCAGGTTCTCGCCGGAAACAAAAAGGCCTGCCGTGGGGGGCGGATTCCACCTCACCCAACCCCGCCCGGCCCTCCCGTTACCCGACACACGGCGGGGCCCACCTCACCCAACCCCGCCCGGCCCTCCCGTTGCCCGACGCACGGCGGGGCCCACCTCACCCATCCCCACCCAGCCCTCCCGTTACCCGACGCACGGCGGCGT
>DAOTVT010000059.1:0-5226 GCA_034436295.1 Anaerolineae bacterium
GTTCTGGGAGATCACGCTTCCATAGCGTTCGTGTGCGCGCCCCGACGGACTGCGGTGGCGCCGGTTTGATTACTTTTTGCACGGAGGGGGAGACGATGTTGGGGTTCCTGAAGAGCGAGAAGGCTGACATTCGCGTTTCGGTGTACAAGGTCGGCCTGCCCTACTACGCCGGCGAGACCATCCATGCCACAGTCGCGCTGGAGACCGAGAGCGAAGTCAAGGTGCGTTCGGTTCGCGTGGCGCTCGTGCTATGGGAACGGTACCAGTACCGCGAGCGCGACAGCGACGGCGACACGTCCACCACGTGGACTACGGCGGAAGATGCCCTGTTCAGCGAGAGGCTCGTGGGCGAAAGGACGATTCCGGCGCGCTTTCGCGAGTCGTACAAGGTGGATTTCCGCATTCCTCTGGATGCTGTGCCACCCTACGCCGGCAAGATAGTCCAGAATCGCTGGCTCGTCAAGGCGGTCATGGATCGCCCGATGAAGAAGGACATCTCGGCGGAGGTGGAGATTCCCCTCATCGTGCCGCCGCCCGCGGAGCCGGGCCAATCGGGCGAGTTCGGGGTGTGCAGCCACCCCGATGATGCCGACATCAAGTTCATGCTGCCGCGCCTGGACTGGGTGGAGGGCGAGCAGGTGGAGGGGCTGGTGCGGGTGCGCCCGCGCAAAGGCTTTGGCGCGAGCGGCGTGCGCCTGGAACTGGTGCGGACGGAGTACGTGCCGCGCGGCCTGGGCAATACCCACTCGGTTACGGAGGCCAAGGTGCAGTTGGCCGGGGGCAAGGACTTTCGGCCGGGCATGGCCGAGGATTTGCCGTTCAGCCTTGCGATCCCGAAGCAGGGATGTCCTTCGCGCCGGACGGGGCGCAGCGTGGTAACCTGGACGCTGAAGGCTGCCATCACGCGCCGCCTGGCGAAGGATTTCACCAGCCATCAGGAGATTTGGGTGCACAACGGCCGCGCGGCGATGTAGAGACTGAGGAGGTTAGGCTATGCAGATCACTCGTAGCGTCGCGACTTCCCATGACGAAGCAGTCGCACGGCGGATCATCGGCGCCTACTTGGAGGGCGCTGGCTTCAGGCTGGTCAGCGAAGCGCCGGTCTTGGTGTATGAGCGCGGATCGGCCACAGGTTCCATGTTTGGCTTCTCGCCCAAGAAGTGGCAGGCCCGAGCCAGCGTTGAGTTCACACCGTCCCCGGAGGCGGGAACGAACGTGTTTGCCGTTCTGGATGTGAACACGACGGGCCAGTGGGTTACCAAGCGGGAACGCGGGATGCTTGAGAGCGAAATGGATGGCTTGGTTGCGGCGCTTGGCGACACGGCTGTCGTGGGCGAAGGTGCCTTTGGTGAGGGTCAACGCCCCACGCTTCAGCAGGCCGCAGCAGCCCAAGAGCAACACAGGCTGGAAAGGCAGTGCAAGTCGGGCGCGAACTGGTTCTATTGGATCGCTGGCCTGTCCGTGATCAACACGCTGGTCGGGCTGTTTGGAGGACGGATCACCTTCCTGATCGGTTTGGGGATTACGCAACTGGTTGACGGGATTACCCAGGCGGTGGCGGCCAGTGTGCCGCAGGACATCGCCCTTGTCGTCAAGATCGTCGGGTTTGTTGTCAGTCTCGGTATGGCGGTTCTGTTCGTTGTCTTTGGCATCCTCGCCAACCAGCGGCGCAAATGGGCGTTCATCGTTGGCATGGTAGTGTATGGCTTGGATGGTCTGCTTTTCATCTGGGTGCAGGACTGGTGGAGTTTTGGTTTCCACCTGCTCGTGCTGTATGCCCTTTATGCTGGACTCAGAGCGCTGAATCAACTGGCGGAGGTGGCACGCCTAAAGCCTGGTGAGTGAGCGCCCTCGCTATCTCTCGCGTCTGAGGTGTTCTCGGCAGAACGCCAGGGCGCCGCGCAGTTCGGCCAGGCACAGCGCCTCGTCCTCGGCGTGGAACGCGCTCGGCTCGCCCTCCACGCTCACCGCGCCGGCGTAGCCGCTGCGCGCCAGCGCCCGCAGGAAGTCGCCCAGGCGCAGGTCGCCGTCGGCCGGTGGGCGGTGCTCCTTGCCCCCCGCGAAGTTGGACAGGTGCACGTGCACCACGCGGTCGCTCACCTGCGCGTACACCGCCACGGGGTCAAGCCCCCACGTGCCCAGGTGCGTGGTGTCCAGCGTCAGGTGTGGGAAGCGGCGCATCTCCTCGGGCGTGTTGAACCAGTACAGCCCCCACAGGCGGCCCAGGAACCTCCGCGCGGGCATGTTCTCCACGGCAATCGTGATGCCGGTTTGCTCCTCCAGTTTCCCCAGGCCCCCGTCGCGCAGGAGCGCGTAGTACGGTTCGCGCCGCAGCCAGGGCAAGGGCGCGGTGAACCGACGCGGCCTTGCCCCGCTCACTGCTACCGACAGGATGTACAGCCGGTAGGGGAGGTGGGTAACCACGAGCGGCGCGTCCAACTCGCCCGCCAGCGCCAGCGTGCGCTCCAGGCGGCCCAACTGGTCGGCGGGCCAGCCGCCCACGTCGGGCAGGAACGGGCTATGCACGACGGCGATGGGCAGGCCGTAGTCCGACGACAGGCGGCGCAGGTAGGGCGCGTCGCGGGTGTCCAGGCGGCCGTCCACCATGATCTCCACGCCGTCAAATCCGGCCTCGGCGGCCAGGGCGAAGATGCGCGACAGGCCCAGGGTGTTGAGGGTTCCGGTGGATAGAAGGATCACGTTGCGCCTCCGATGTTGACGTTCGTTGCATTGTACGGAGTTAGCGGCCCGCGCGCAAACCGACGGGCAGGCCCGCGGGGTTGTAACCGCGAATGGCGCGAATCCACGCGAAAAGGGGATAGACCCGGGCGGTTTCCGTGGCCGGTGGGGGACAAGGGCGGGTGCGCGCGTGCCGACCTCACCCCTCGTTCCCCCTGTTCCGCGTGCGGAGAGGGGGAAGCCGAAGGCTGGGGGTGAGGTGCGTGGCCCGCGAGCGCCCGACGCGGGGGCATCGGGCTGGTGTCATCCACGAATAACACGAATCCACGCGAAGGGTATTGCGCCCGACGCGGAAGCATCGGGCTGAAGGGGCGAAGCCCTGCGCGGGTTGGGGGCGAATTCGCGTTGATTGGCGTGGATTCGCGGTTCCTCGTCGCCCGACGCGGAAGCATCGGGCTGGCGTCATCCACGAATAACACGAATGCACGCGAAGGGTATTGCGCCCGACGCGGAAGCCCTGCGGGGCGGGTGCGCGGCAAATCCGCAGTTCTCCGCGTGCTCGGCGTTCTCGGTGGTGAAACTCCCAGGCACGTCGCGCTGGCCGGGCCCATCACCCTGGCGCTTTGCCGGCAGGAGAGGGACAGGGCTGGCGGCTGGGGATCGCCGCCCGATTTGACAGGCAACGTCCGACGTGCTAAAATCATACCGACCAGTCGGTTTGAAAGGAGACGACATGCCCGTACAACAGCGAGCCGAGGAGACGCGCACGCGCATTCTGAGTGCGGCGGCCGATTGCTTCGCCCAGCAGGGGTACGAAGCCGCCAGCGTCGCCGACATCTGCGAACGCGCTGGCGTGAGCAAGGGCGCGTTCTACCATCACTTCCCCAGCAAGCAGGAACTGTTCCTCGCGCTGCTGGGCGATTGGCTTGGCGGGCTGGACGCGCAACTCCGCGCCGTCCGCCAGGGCGCGGCCACCGTTCCCGATGCCCTGCGCGAGATGGCGGGCATGGCGGCGTTCGTGCTCGGTTCCGCGGGCGAGCGCCTCCCGATGTTCCTGGAGTTCTGGACGCAGGCCGCGCACGATCCCGACGTGTGGGCGGCTACCATCGCACCCTACCGTCGGTATCGCGACTTCTTCGCCGACATGCTCGGCGCAGGGGTGGCCGAGGGATCGCTGCGGCCGGTGGATGCCCAGGTCGCGGCGCAAGTCGTCGTGGCCCTGGCGGTCGGGATGATCCTCCAGGGGCTTCTGGACCCCGACGGAGCCGACTGGAGCCGCTCTGTGCGCGAAGGGATAGAACTGCTCCTCAAGGGGCTGGAGACAGATAAGACCGAATCATGAAGCGAGGTGAAAGGCGATGAGAGTATTGCTAACAGGCGCGTTTGGGAACATCGGCGTCAGCGCGCTGGAGAAACTGGTGGCCCAGGGGCACCAGGTAACGTGTTTTGACGTCAAGACCAAGGCGAACCAGAAGGTCGCCCGCCGATTCAAGGGGCGCGTGGAGGTCATCTGGGGGGACTTGCGGCGGCCGGAGGATGTGGAGGCTGCGGTGCGCGACCAGGACGTGGTGGTGCATCTGGCGTTCGTCATCCCGAAACTGTCGGCCACGGGCGTGAGTTGCGAGGACCGTCCCGACTGGGCGTGGGAGATCAACGTGGGCGGGACGCGGAACTTGATTGCGGCGATGAAGGCGCAGCCCAAGCCGCCGCGTCTCATCTTCTCCTCTTCGCTCCATGTGTACGGACTCACGCAGCACAAGCGCCCGCCGCGGAAGGTGTCGGACCCCACGCAGGGTACCGATCACTACACCCGCCACAAGATAGAGTGCGAGCAGATGATCCGCCGCTCGGGGCTGAAGTGGAGCATCCTTCGGTTCGGGGCTGCGCTGCCGCTGTCGCTGCGGCCAGACCCTGGGATGTTTGACGTGCCACTGGACAATCGCATGGAGTTCGTCCACACCCGCGATGTGGGCCTGGCCATCGCCAACGCCGTGAGTTCGGACAAGGTGTGGGGCAAAACGCTGCACATCGGCGGCGGCCCGCGCTGCCAGTTCTACTTCCGCGAGATGGCCACGCGGCTGCTGGAAGCGATGGGTATCGGGATGCTTCCCGACGAGGCATTTGCCAAACAGCCCTTCGCCACCGACTGGCTGGACACCACGGAGAGCCAGAAGATTCTGCAGTACCAGCGTTACGACTTCGGCGACTACGTGCAGGAAATCACGGCCCTCCTTGGGTTCCGACGTTACCTTATCCGCATGTTTCGGCCGTTTGTGCGCCTGTACCTGCTGAGCCAGTCGCCCTACATGCCGCGGAAGGGATGGGGGTGGCTTGCGAAGTTGGGCGCGAAGCCGAGGGAGCCGAAGACCGCCGAGGGCGGCGCGTAGGAGGCGGGCTTCGGCCCTCACCCTGGCCCTCTCCCGCTTTCAAGGGTAGGTTTTTTGCATCGGGGGCGGGGGCGCGAGGGGCCAACGTCCTTCGGGAGGACCAGGCCACGGTTCGGGTACCAGTTGTCGCGGCAGGGGTGGCGGGTAGATCTTGCTCAGT
>DAOTVT010000060.1:0-13617 GCA_034436295.1 Anaerolineae bacterium
GGAAGCCAATCCCTGAGGCCGACCGCTGACCGCTTCACAGCGCCCGGCGATACAGCCTATGCCGCTTGTACCAACGCACGCCGATTGCCGCCATATCGCCCAGGCTCTTCATGTTCTGCTCCTCCACCTGGACGATGTCGGCGTGCTGGAATCCGAAGTCGCGCGCGCTTTTGGCCAGTTCGGTGTAGAGAATCGCGTTGCCTCCCAGGCCCTGGTATTCCGGCAACAAGCCCGTGCCGTTGAAGTTGACCCACTTCGTGCGCTTGAACTCGCGCAACAGCCAAATCCACCCGAAGGGCCAGACGCGCCCCTTGGTCTTCTGGATGGCCGCCGAGATATCCATGAAACCGAACACGAAGCCGATGGGCTGATCGCCCTTCATCACCAGTTTGATGAGGCGCGGGTGGGCGATGGCGATGAGCCGGTCGCCGATGACCTTCATCTCCTCGGGCGTAACGGGGCAGTACTCCCAGTTGTTCACGAACGAGTCGTTGTACACCTTGCCGATGCGCGGAATCCACTCGCGCAGTTCCTTCTCGCTGGCGAAGGACTTGATGTGGAATCCGCGGCGCTCCTTCACCTTCTCGGCCACCTCGTAGAAGCGGGAGTCCAGTTCGTGGTCGCCAGGCAGGTAGCCCGACGAAAAATCCGTCTCCTTTTCAAACCCGCAGGCGGTGAGCAGGGCGTCGTAGTACGGGTGATTGTAGGGGATGCCGACGGCGGGGCGGTGCTCAAACCCCTCCACCAGCACGCCCATCCCGTCGCCCTGCAGGAACCCTTTGGGGCCGATCATGCGCGTCAGGCCCCGCGCCCGCGCCCAGTCAAAGGCCGCGTCAAACAGCAGGCGCACCGCCTCGGGGTTGTCATAGGCGTCAAAATAGTAGAAAAACGAATCCTTCACGCCATGATGGCGGTTGTAGTTGCGGTTTTCCATCACGGCCACGCGCGCCAACGTCCGCTTGCCATCCTCCACCACGAAGAAATCGGCGTCCGAGTGCAAGTAGAAGGGGTGCTTCTTGCGATTCAACACCAGTTCAATCTCCGGCAGGATGGGCGGAACCCACTGGGCGTTGCCCTTGTAGATGTCAAACGGGAGTTGGATGAAGCGGTGGACATCGCGGCGGTTGTCGGTGTCAATCTTGCGAACGCGCATGGACATTCTCCTGTTGGCAGCACGCCACCCGCGAACCGTATGCCCTCGCGGGTACCGTGCGCGATTGGGTTGACGGGATAGTAGCAGAGGTTGCGGCAGGTGTCAATGCGCGGGGCGAGTGGAACACGAAGGACACGAAACGGCGCGAAAGGCACGAAAAGGCACACCCAGCGCGCTCAACGCTCCCCTTGGCCAGCTTCGGGTGGAGTGTACACGAATCGCCGCACACCAAGGGGCTTCTCGCCGAAATTGACCAGCAAGCATAGCCGATGGCGACCCTGGTGCAGGTACATCAGACATTGCTCCACATCCTCTGGCAGAATTGCGCTCCGTGCCTTCGTCTCCAGCAGCGCCTCGCCAGAACCGTCGCGGACGACGAAGTCCACGCGCCGCTTCGTGATAACGACGCCTTCGTACACGATGGGAATCTCTACCTCGCGTTCAAACTCCACATTGTGCTGGGGCAACGCCAACTCGAGGGCTCGCTGATAGTCCACCTCCATGCAGTGGACGCCTAACTGCCGCTGGACGTCAACGCACGCGCCGATGACCGCATAAGATAGGGGCTCAAATTCGTGGCGCCTCCCCGACTGCGACCGTGTCATCACGAGATGCCTTTCGTGTCTTTCGTGTGCTTTCGCGCCCTTCGCGATCCGAGACCTGCGCCACCCGCGAACCGTATCCCCGCGCGGGTGCCGCGTGCGATTGGGTTGACGAGATAGTAGCAGAGGTTGCGGCGGGTGTCAATGCGCGGGGCGAGTGGAACACGTAGGACACGAACTGCCATTGCACGGGAGCAGACCGAACTCAGAGACGGAGCGCCGAGTGCACAAACTGTTGACAACGAACCGTTCTGGTGTTATGATAGAGGCGCGTTCGGCTACAGTCGTGCCACGATGCCGAAACCTTCAGCACCCAGCCGAGAGGATAACTTCAGAACAGAAAGGAAGGCAATCGCCATGAAGTTCATCCATGAGAAGGACGCCGAAGCCGACTACATCGGCCCACCGCACCAGCGTGTCATCCGCCACCTCGCCGCTCCCTGGAACATGGGCACCAAGCACCTCTGGATGGGAACCAGTTCCGTGGACCCTGGATTCACCAGCAACCCCCACTCCCACGAGGATCAGGAAGAGATCTTCTACTGCATCTCCGGTCGGGGCCGAATTCGGGTAGGCGATGAGGAGATGGCACTGGAGCCGGGCATGGTCGTCTACGTGCCAGAAGGCACCGTGCATCAACTCATCAACACCGAGGGCACCGAGGTTCTGAAGGTGCTGTCCGCCGTATCGCCGCCGTTCATTCCGGAAAAATACCGCAAGGATCACCTCATCAAGTAACCTTCGGCGCGACTGCTCGTGCCCGATGAGTGGCAGATGCAAAGACCGGGCAGGTGTTGCCCTGCCCGGTTGCTACGCCTCTCACTTTCGCGGAGCGCCTCGCGGAATCTCACCCCAGGCCCAGCGCCGCAAGCGATTCCACGGCTTCTTGACTCCCGCGCGCCAGACGACCGAGTGCCCGCCCCGCCTCGGCCAGTTCTATTCGCCGCCGGGCATCGGAGTAGTAGCGCTCCTTGACCCTCTCCACTTGTACCGCTGCGTCGCGCAACGCCTCGTCGCCGCTCCGAACCTCAAAATCCGGCCGGTAGTCGCGGCTGTGAAAGTCATGAATCGGCGTCAGAATCATCTCGGTTACGTTCTCGCGTCGGATGCGCTCCAGCGTCTTCTGCCTCCGCTGCGCCTCCTCGGCCAGGTCGGCCAGCATCCCGCGAAGTCGTCCGTCCTGGGCTTTCTGCGCCGCCTCAGCGTAGAAGCGCGCAGACTCCTGCTCCAGATACATCCCGTATTGCAGCACCGCCCCGAAGTTGTTGATCTCCAGTTCCATGCGCCCTCCTGCGCTATTGACCCTGCGCCTAGAACCATCGGCTCAGGACGATTTTCTCGTCGGTAAAGAAGCGGATGGCATCCTGCCCCTGCCCGTGAAGCGTCCCAAAGAAGGAATCCTTCATCCCGCCAAACGGGAAGAACGCGATGGGCGCCGCGATGCCGATGTTGACTCCGATATTCCCGCACTCAACCCGGTACGCAAACTCACGCGCC
Organism: Anaerolineae bacterium; assembly: GCA_034436295.1. Taxonomy (GTDB): domain Bacteria; phylum Chloroflexota; class Anaerolineae; order DTLA01; family DTLA01; genus DTLA01. The sequence continues at coordinate 3,253 of DAOTVT010000060.1, forward strand.
ACCTTTCCGCTGGAGGTGAAGACGCTGGCCGCATTCCCGAAGGGCGAGGCGGCGATGATGTCGTGGCACTGCTCCAGCGAGTCCACCTGCGTGATGCCCAGCACCGGCCCGAAGATCTCGTCTTTGGCGATCGTCATCTCCGGCGTAACGCGGTCAAAGATCGTGGGGCCGACAAAGCACCCCTTCTCGTAGCCGGGGACCACGATGCCGCGCCCGTCCAGCAGCAAACGAGCGCCCTCGGCCACACCCGCGTCAATGTATCCGACGACCTTATCCCTGGCCGCCGCGGAGACCACCGGCCCCATCTGGGTAGCCTGGTCCAAACCGTACCCCACCTTGAGGCGCGACGCAGCCTCCACCAACGGCGGAACCAGATCGTCATACGCTTTGCCTACGGCCAAAATCACCGAGCCCGCCAGGCATCGCTGGCCGGCGCAGCCGAAGGCCGAGGTCAGGATGGCCGCAACGGTGCGGGGAATGTCCGCGTCGGGCATGACCACCAGGAAGTTCTTCGCGCCCCCCTGGACGATGGCGCGCTTGCCATATTTCGCGCTGAACGCATACACGTGCTTCCCCACCGGCGTGGACCCGACAAACGTAACCCCCTTGACCTTCGGGTGCGACATCAGGGCTTCCGCCACCTCCGCCGACCCGTTCACCAGGTTGAACACGCCCTCCGGTAGTTCGGTCTCCTCCAACAAGCGCGCCAGGAAATTCTGAGTCATCGGCGTCTGGCTGGACGGCTTCAGGACAAACGTATTGCCGGTTGCCAGCGCGTAGGGAATAAACCAGTACGGGACCATCGCGGGAAAGTTGAAGGGCGCCAGGTGGACGAAGACGCCCAGGGGCTGCCGCAGCGCGAAAGAATCAATCCCCTCCGCGATATCCTCCGCGTTGTACCCCATCATCAAAGAGGGAATCCCACAGGCCACATCCACGTTCTCAATCGCGCGGCGCACCTCCCCGCGCGACTCGTCAATAGTCTTGCCGTTCTCCAGCGTGTTCAGTTCGGCGATCTTCTCAAAGTTCTCCTCCATGAGCGCCTTGAGGCGAAACATGTAGCGCGCGCGTGTGATCGGCGGAGTGCATCGCCAGGCCCAGAAGGCCTCTTGCGCCGCATCCACGGCTTCGCAAGCCTCCCGCGCCGTGGACATGGGCACGCGGGCCAGGACTTCGGCTGTGGCCGGGTTCACGACATCGCGCGCGTCGGGCGCTTCCGAGGCCACCCATTCGCCGCCGACATAGTTCTTCAGCACCTTCGGTTCCATTGACTTCCTCCGTCAACTCAATCTTTATACCGCGGCGGGACGCAAAAGCGCTGCTTCAGTCCGCCGGATGAAGCAGGATTTTCACGGCCTGCTGCGATTCCAATTGCTCAAAGGCCTCACGCCAGGATGTGATGGGCAGGATCGCGCTCAGCATCGGCTCCGTCTGAATGCGGCCCAGGCGCAACAGTTCAAGCACCGCCTCCCACGTTTTCCAGTTGTGGCTGAAAGAACCCTGCAACGTAATGCCCCTCGTTACGATCTCGTCCAGCGTCAGATTCAGCGGCTTGAGCGCGAAGCCGATCTTCGTAATCTGGCCGTTGCGGCGCACCAGGTCTATGGCCTGCTGCACGGCAGGCCCGGTACCGGCGCAATCCACCACCAGATGCGCCCCCATCCCATCCCCAACGTCACGGATCAGGGGCACGGGGTCCTCGTCGGGCACGACCACGGTGAAATCGGCGCCGAGTTGCTTCGCCAGCGCCAGACGTCCCTTGTCCCTGCTCGTGCCGGTTACCATCACGGTGCCCGCGCCCGCGAGTTTCGCCAGTTGCAGCGCGAACAGGCCCACCGGCCCGGGGCCGATGATCACGACCGTGTCGCCGGGGCGGATTCGGCTCTTCTCAAACAGCGCGTTGTAAGCCACGCAAATGGGTTCGCACATGGCGGCCGCCTCGTCCGTAACTCCTTCCGGGATGTGATGAAGCAGGACGGCCCGCGCCCGAACGTAGGACGTAAAAGCGCCGTCCACGCCGTAGCCAAACCCCAGCCGCTCAGGACACAGGTGATATTCACCCGAACGGCAGAACGAGCACGTGCCGCAGGTGTAGGCCGCCGTCTCCGAAACAACCCGGTCGCCGGGCCGGAACCCTTGCACCCGCTCCCCCACCTCCGCCACTTCGCCGCACCACTCGTGGCCCAGAATCACGGGGGGATGGGCCAGGGAGTTCAGTTGCCCGTGGAACAGGTGAAGTTCGGTGCCGCAGACGCCGCAATAGCGCACCCTGACCAGGCATTCGTCGGGGCCGAAGGTGGGGATGGGGACATCGCGGACTTCCACCGCGCCACTGGCCCGCTCGTAATACACAACGGCTTTCATCGCGCTCCTTTCCGGCTGGCATCAGGCCCGCCTTCTTGCAGTTGCTCGCTGCGCCATCCGCTGGAGAGGATTTCCAACGTTAGAATTCACCCCCATTGTAGCGGAAGAACGGGCTTCTGTCAAGTGCCACGCACGCGCGTGTATTTCTGTTTGGGGGCAAATCTTCTGCAATGCGCAGACCCTGAGCACGGTCGTGGGCCGCTCGACACCCAACGAAGTCCGCTTTTGCCGCACGGCGAACAACGATGAGGCTTTTGGCCCCACCTAACTCCTCCCACACCCTCCCCTTCTGCCCAGTCCGCAGGGAGAAAAGTTGCCAGGGGTTGATAGGGATGCTATTGACTTTGCGATTTTCGCAGAATTTCGTTTCCCTATTGACTTTTTTCGTTGTGTATGATATAATTGCAGATAGATTGCGTTGCGTGTCAGCAACGGCTGGTCTGAGGCGTCGCCATCCGAGAAGTCGCCCATCGGAATCGTTCTCAAGCCTTGGAGCCGAAGGTGTCTCCAGCCAACAACCCGTATGGCTACTCGCGTGAATCATCCACCAATCCATGTGAGGAGGCAAGCACATGAAGAATCCCGACACTGGCAGTCTACAGGCGGCCTTGTCCGAGCGCGGGGTCTCGCGCCGCGACTTTCTGAAGTTTTGCGCGATAATGGCGGGCACGTTGGCGCTGCCCGCCACATTCACGCCCAAGATCGCCCGCGCCCTGGAAGCCGCCAAACGTCCCACAGTCGTGTGGCTGGAATTCCAGGACTGTGCGGGTTGCACCGAGTCCCTTCTCCGCGCCAACCGACCCACCGTGGCTGAAATCGTCCTGGACACCCTCTCGCTCAACTACCACGAGACCATCATGGCACCCTCGGGCAAACGCGCTGAGAAATCCCTGGCGGACACCGTCGCCGAGGGCGGCTATCTGACCATCGTAGAAGGCTCCATCCCGACGGCAGACGATGGTATCTATTGCTGCATCGGCGGGCGCACGGCGCTGGATATCCTGAAGGAGGTCGCCGCGCACACCGCAGCCATCATCACAGTGGGCGCCTGCGCCTTCTACGGAGGCTGGCCCGCCACAACCCCCAACCCCACCGGTGCCAAGGGGGTCAAGGATGTCGTCTCGGGCATCCCCATCCTGAACCTGCCCGGGTGCCCCTTCAACGTGGACAACCTCACCGCAACCGTGGTGCACTACCTCACCTTCGGCGGCCTGCCGGAAATGGATGACCTGGGTCGCCCGCTGTTCGCCTACGGGCGCCGCATTCACGACAACTGCGAACGTCGGGGACACTTTGACGCCGGCGAGTTCGTGCAGGCTTGGGGCGACGAAGGCCACCGCAAAGGGTGGTGCCTGTACAAGATGGGATGCAAGGGCCCGGTCGCATTCCACAACTGCCCCACGCTCCGCTGGAACGAGGGCACCAGTTGGCCCGTTGGCGCGGGCCACGGCTGCATCGCCTGCGCGGCGCCCAACTTCTGGGAAAGCCCGGCCTACGAGCCTGTGCCCATCCACCAGCTGACGCCGCCGAGCACCTACCCTGAGGCGGAGGCCGCCGCAGCGGGCCTGTCGCCGACGGCTGCAGGCCTCATCGGTGCTGCCGCCGGCCTGGCGGTCGGAGCGGCGGGCGCTGTCGCCGCACAGCGCCTCGGCAAGGAAGACAAAGAAGAAAAGTAAGGAGGGGTGAAAGTGGCAGAGAGAATCGCGATTGATCCCGTAACGCGCATTGAAGGGCACCTCCGGCTTGAGGCCAAAGTGGAGAACGGGCGCGTAACCGAAGCCTGGGCCTCCAGCACCATGTTCCGCGGGCTGGAAATCATCATGAAAGGCCGCGACCCCCGCGAAGCCTGGCTGATGGCCCAGCGTATATGAGGCGTCTGAACAACGGTTCACGCCGTCGCTTCCGTGCGAAGCGTAGAAGACGCCCTGGGAATCCGAATTCCCGATAACGCCCGCATACTCCGCAACCTCATCGCTGGCATTCAGTACGTCCAGGATCACGTCATCCACTTCTATCACCTGCACGCCCTGGACTGGGTGGACGTAACCGGCGCGCTCCAGGCCGACCCCGCCGCAACGGCCCGCCTGGCCCAGTCCATCTCCGATTGGCCCAACTCCAGCCCCGAATACTTCCAGGCGGTCAAGGACAAACTCGCCGCCTTCGTGAAGAGCGGTCAGTTAGGCCCGTTCGCCAATGGCTACTGGGGCCACCCGGCATACAAACTGCCCCCCGAAGCCAACCTGATGGCGGTGGCGCACTACCTGGAGGCGCTGGACTGGCAACGCGATGTCATCCGCGTCCACGCCATCCTGGGCAGCAAGAACCCCCACCCCCAGACCTACCTGGTGGGCGGCATGGCCATCACACTGGACCCAGACAGCGAGACGGCCATCAATGCTGACAAACTGGCGCTCATCCGGAAACTATTCGTCACGGCCAAGCAGTTTGTGGATCAGGTTTACATCCCTGACCTTCTCGCCGTGGCCTCCTTCTACAAGGAATGGGCCGGATATGGTGAAGGGTTGGGCAACTTCCTGGCCTACGGCGAGTTCCCGGATGCAGTGGGCACGTTGCTGTTCCCGTCCGGGGTGATCCTGAACCGGGACCTGAGCACGCTCCACCCGCTGGACCACCAGAAGATCGGCGAGTACGTAACGCACTCGTGGTACAAGTACGGCGCAGGGGACCAGGCTGCCAAGCACCCCTGGGATGGAGAGACGCAACCCAACTACACCGGCCCGAAGCCACCCTACGAATTTCTGGAGACGGACGGCAAGTACTCATGGCTCAAGGCCCCACGGTACGACGACAAGGCCATGGAAGTGGGCCCGCTGGCGCGGGTTCTGGTCGCGTATGCGGCAGGTCGGCCCGAGGTCAAGACGCTGGTGGATGCCGTGCTTGCCAAACTTGGCGTCGGCCCCGAGGCGCTCTTCTCCACGCTGGGGCGAACGGCCGCCCGCGGGATTGAAACCGCCGTCATCGCTGCGAAACTGGTGCCCTGGCTGGATGAACTCGCCAACCGAATAGCGGATGGCGACCTCAAGGTGCACAACGGCGACAAGTGGGACCCCGCCACGTGGCCCAAAGAGGCCAGAGGCTGGGGCTTCCACGAGGCGCCTCGCGGGGCCCTGGGCCATTGGGTCCAGATTGTGGGCGGCAAGATCGCCAACTATCAGTGCGTTGTGCCGTCCACATGGAACGCGTCGCCCAGGGATGCCAAAGGCCAACCCGGCGCCTACGAGGCCGCGCTGGTCGGCACACCGGTAACGGACCCGGAGCAGCCCATTGAGATCCTGCGCACCATTCACTCGTTTGACCCGTGTATGGCCTGCGCCGTGCATCTGGTGGACGCTCGCGGGCGAGAAGTTACGCGCATCCGCCTGGACGGACGCATGTAGCCGTGGGAAACGTGCTGGTGCTCGGCCTGGGCAATATCCTGCTACGCGACGAGGGCGTGGGCGTCCGGGCAGTGGAACGTCTCCAAGAACGCTTTGACTTCCCAGCAGAAGTGCAGGTGTTGGACGGCGGGACGCTGGGGCTGGATCTGCTGCCCTACGTGGAAACCGCAGACCGCCTGCTCATCCTGGACGCGGTGGAGACTGACCACACGCCCGGAACCCTCGTGCGCCTGTACGGAGACGAGGTGCCCGCATTCCTGAGCATCAAGGTCTCGCCGCACCAGATGGGCCTGGCAGACCTTCTGGCCGCGTCGCGGTTGCGGGGGCAATTCCCGCGGGAACTCGTCCTGTGGGGCGTGAAGCCCGAAATCGTGGACGCCGGACTGGAACTCTCTCCACCCATCGCTGCGCAACTGGATGCCCTGGTAGACCGGGCGATCGCGGAATTGGCTCGGTGGGGGATTCACCCCACGGAGCGACCGTCGGACCACCCGACCGAGAACTGTCCGGACACGCTGGGACACGAGGAAGGTAGGTAAAGGTCTATGCAACTAAACCGCAGAGACTTCCTAAAACTTTCGGGACTTTTGCTGGCTGGCGGGATAGCGAAGCCGACGGGCCTGGCGCAGGCCGCTCCGACGGGCGGCAAGACGCTCGCCATCCTCTTTGATTCGTCCAAGTGCGTTGGGTGTCGCGCCTGTCAGATGGCCTGCAAGCGCTGGAACAAACTGCCGGCCGAGACGGAGAACGCTGTGCGGCTTCCCGTGGAGGTGGCCGGCGTCGCCAAACTGTACGACACACCCCAGAACCTGTCCGCAAGCACATGGACGCTCATCAAATTGAGCAAGCGCAGCAACTCGGACTGGCATTTCATCAACTACCAATGCATGCACTGCACGGACGCCGCATGCGTGACAGTGTGCCCCTCCGGAGCCTTGTACAAGGACCCTCTAGGATTCACCGGCTACGATGCAAGCAAATGCATCGGATGCGGCTATTGCACCCAATTCTGCCCCTACGGGGTGCCGCACCTGAGGGTGGACAATACCCTGACCGGAAAGGCTAAGGCAGCCAAGTGCACGTTCTGCCAGGACCGCATCTATGCAGGCATCGGTGGACCTCTCTGCGCCACCGTCTGCCCTGTGGGCGCCCTCACATGGGGGCCACGCGAGGAATTGCTGGACAAGGCCAAAGCGCGCCTGTCCCTCCTGAAAGCCCGTGGATTTGACCGGGCCACCCTGTACGGCGAAACGCAGGCGGGCGGGCTGAATCGCCTGAGCCTGCTGCTGGACGAGCCCGGGCGCTATGCCCTTCCGGCTAGCGTCTCTTCCCCCGCACTTGCGCGCGCGTGGAAGAACATCCTGCAGCCCGCAGAGGCCGTCCTCATCGGCGCAAGCGCCGTGGCTGTTGTGGGGGCCTTTCTCATCAGTCGCCGACACATCCGGATGGAAAGCGTGGAGTAGCGCGGGCGGAGTTCGGGAAACGGCCAGCCCGATGCACCGCGCCTCGGCCTGGCGAAGAAAAGAGCGGCGGAGGGGTTGCCACCTGCTCGGCAACCCCTCCCGTTTGTCTGCGGACCGTGGCGCGGCCCAGAGGCCGAAGGTTATCAGTACCCCAGCCGTCGCGCTCGCCGGTGCATCAGCACAGGCGGCACCATGAACAAGATGCCACAGACCAGAAGCAGAGCAAGATCCAGCCACGAACTGATCGTGCCCATCCCCAGCACGGCATGGTTCATCAGGTCTTGAGCATAAGTCAGAGGCGATAGGTAGGCCACAACACGGGCGGCCGGCGCCATCTCGGCCAGGGGGATGAACACGCCGCTGACGAACATCAGCGCCCAGCGCAGCAGCGTGCTGGGCATTTGCACGTCCCCGGGATTGCGTGTGGGAATGGAACCAAAGATCAACCCCAGGGCGGAAAAGGAGAAGGAGCCCAGGATGACACCGGCCACCAGCAGCCAGGGCCGGGCGATGCTCGCGCCGAAAACCACTGTGCCGATGAGCAGCGAGAAGACGGACACCCCCATGGCGAAAAGGGCGCCCACCGCCGCCTTGCCGAGCAGCAGGGTCAAGAGCGACATCGGCGCGGCCAACAGGCGGTCGTAGGTGCCGACGCGCCGTTCCAGGGGAATGATAAACGGTCCGGCGGCGGAGGCGGTGAAGAAAGTCGTCAGCGCCAGCAGCCGGGCGACCCCCTGCGCGGCGGCCAAGTCCCGCTTCACCGCGAAAGAGAAGAACATGAAGAACGGCATCAGGAAGGCGAACATGATCATCCCCGGCCGCAGGTACTGCGTCTGCAGGTCTTTGAGGATCACTGTCCACGCCTGAGCACACTCATCGCGCAGCCGTTGCCACCCTCCGCCCTTCATCGTCCACCTCCCATCTGACCTTTCATTCCCCGTCGTCGTGGCCCTTCTTCGGCCATGTCGTGGCGAATGACCCCCACCTGCTGTCCCGTGAGTTCCAAGAACACGTCTTCCAGGCTGGGCCCCAGCGTGCTGAGGCTGATAACCGTCAAGCCGTTCGCCCGCGCATAGTCCATCAGATGCGGAAGCAGGATGGAGGGATCCTGGGTATACAGCCGCCACTTGTCGCCCATCTTGACCACGTTGGTTACCCCCGCCAAGGCCCTAAGAGTCTCGGACAGCCTTGATGTCTGAGCCTCATCCGCCGCAAAGGCTACCTCCACCGACTGGACTCGCCGGAAGGCCGCTTTGAGTCGCTCCGGAGTGTCAATGGCCGCGATGCGCCCGCGGTTGATAATGGCCACTCGGTTGCACAACTGATTGGCCTCCTCAATTTGGTGCGTGGTGAGAAAGATCGTTGTTCCTTCAGCGTTCAGTTGGCGAATCAGGTCGCGGATGGCGTGAGCAGACTGGGTATCCAGCCCCGGTGTCGGCTCGTCCAAGAAAAGGAGCCGCGGCCGGTGGATGATGGCCATACCGATGCTGAGCCGCCTGCGCATCCCCTTGGAGAAGTTCTCTACCTTGACGTGGCGCTTCTCCCACAGGCCGAAGGACTCCAACAACTGCTGTGCCCGTCGGCCCCGCTCGTTGCGTGGCACGCGATACAGTTGGGCGGTGAACATCAGATTGTCCCAAGCGGTCAATTCAGTGTAGACGTTGGACTCCTCCGGCACCAAGCCCATCTGCCGCTTGACCGGGTAGGCATCGCGGGCCAGGTCGTGGCCGAAAATGATGATGCGCCCCTCGGTCGGCTCCAGGAGCGTAGTCAACATGCGCTGGGTGGTGGTCTTGCCCGCCCCGTTGGGCCCCAGGAAGCCAAACACCTCGCCCTCATGCACCTGGAACTCTATGTGGTCTACGGCCAGCACGCCTGATCCGTGCCGGCCGTAGACCTTGGTCAGGTTATCCACGACTATGCATTCATTCAACGTTTGCCTCCTTCTGCATGGACACCCCATCTCCCCCTCATCCTGCCGCCTTCAGTTCGGCAAGGTGCTCTTCCACAGCCTTGACCTCGGCCTGCAGGTCTTTCAGATACTCCTCCAGCCAGGCAATACGCTCTTCCCGCGTCGGGAATCGCCGGTGGAAGCGCATGCCGTGGCCCCAGGGGTGCTCCTCATGCCGGCAGCATCCACCGCCGCGGTGGCCGTGATGGCGCTCACGCTCACACATGTTCCTCACCTCCTTTCTCGTGGTCTTGGAAGTACGCCTCATATTCGCGCAGAAACCGATCCAACCTGGCGCGCGTCCTGCGGATGCTGGCGGCCCAGGCGTGCAGGTAGTCCACGCCCTCAGGCGTTACCTCATACGCCCGCCTGGCCGGCCCGCTGCGACCCGTATCCCACGACGAAACCACCAGCCCATCCGACTCCAACTGCCGCAGCGTGCGATACAGCAAGCCAGGCTCGGCGACCGGCAGATCCTCATCCTCCGCCAGTTCCTCCATCAGTTCGTAACCGTGCCGTGGCTTCCTGAGCAGCAGCAGGAGAAGCCAGGGCTGGATGAACCCCCGCACCCGACCGCCGCCTGGGTGGCAGGGGCCACTGTGTTGGTGCCCACCATGCCGCGACTCGCACATCATGTCTCGCTCCTTTCCCACCGCGACGGCGTGGCATCGCCGGCGGCTCGTTGCGTCCGCAGCGCTGCGCGAGGGCTAGCGTTGCGCATCTATATGTCTATTGCATATATATCACAATACACCGTCTTTGTCAAATCACGGGCCTGCGGCGCGGCGGAATGCGCGCGACGGGGATCAGCGCAAGCGGCATCGGGGTGCGAACGTGCGGGTGCGCCGGTTGCCGCAGATAGGCGGGGGCGCCCGATGTCTTTAGACTTGTACGGGCGAAGATGCGTGGCCCGTACAGAGAATATCCATGCCCTTTCGGGCATTCGGTGTCTTTCGCGAGACTTCTAGACGCCCATTGTTGCGAGGGGCGAAGCCCAGAAGCAATCCCCCGCGGACACGGGATGGCTCCACCGCGCGCGCAATGATGGACCACCCGCCCCCCACGGTCAAGTCCAGGATTTCCTGTAAAAGTAGCGGCGTGAAGTTTAGGCGGCAATGCGAAACTCCTCTCGTCCCTCGGTTGACCTGCCTGCATTGGGTGGTATGGGCGGAAGTCCCAACTCACTGCG
>DAOTVT010000061.1:0-37500 GCA_034436295.1 Anaerolineae bacterium
GATGCGTCGTCCTGCCCTTCGCGTAGATTCGTGTTATTCGTGGATGACGCCAGCCCGCAGGGCTTTGCACGTTCAGCCCGATGCTTCAGCGTCGGGCGACGAGGAACCGCGAATCCACGCGAATGGACGCGAATTTTGCCTCCAGCCTTCGGCCGCCCTCTCTCCGCGAGCGGATGCGTCGTCCTGCCCTTCGCGTAGATTCGTGTTATTCGTGGATGACGCCAGCCCGCAGGGCTTTGCCCCTTCAGCCCGATGCTTCAGCGTCGGGCGACGAGGAACCGCGAATCCACGCGAATGGACGCGAATTCTTCCCCCGGCCTTCGGCCGCCCCCTCTCCGCCCGCGGATGCGTCGTCCTGCCCTTCGCGTAGATTCGTGTTATTCGTGGATGACGCCAGCCCGCAGGGCTTCGCCCCTTCAGCCCGATGCTTCAGCGTCGGGCGACGAGGAACCGCGAATCCACGCCGCAGGCCGGCTTTGCATAGCCGCCGTACAGGTGCGACGAACTTCCGAAAGTGCGTCGCGCCTGGTGTTCTCCGCGCGCTCCGCGGTGAACTGTGGTCGGCGGCCGGCCACTCACAGTTGCGCGCCGCTGCGCGAACGACTACAATAGGCGGCGTGAGGTGAGCCATGAAGAGTCTGGACGACACGATTGCGGCGATTTCTACCCCCCTTGGGCAGGGCGGGATCGGCATCGTGCGCATGAGCGGCCCCGACGCGCTGCCCATCGCGCGGCGGCTGTTCCGGCCCTCGCGCCGCCGCGCCGCCGCGCGATGGCCTGCTTTCCGCCTGCGCCACGGGTTCATCGTGGACCCGGCCACCGACGCCCGCGTGGACGAGGTGCTTGTGGCCTACATGCCCGCGCCCCGAACCTACACGCGCCAGGACATCGTGGAGATCAACGGCCACGGCGGCATCGTGGCCCTGCGCCGCATTTTGGAACTGGCGCTCCGCGAGGGGGCGCGCCTGGCCGAGCCGGGGGAGTTCACCCTGCGCGCGTTTGTGAACGGCCGCATTGACCTGGCCCAGGCCGAGGCGGTGCTGGACATCGTGAACGCCCACACCGACGCGGCGCTGCGCCTGGCCGTCGGCCAACTGGAGGGGCGGCTGTCCTCAGAGGTGCGGCGCGTGCGCGCATGCCTTCTGTCGGTGCTGGCCTACCTGGAGGCCACCATTGACTTCGTGGAAGACGAAGTGCCCCCGCGGGATGTTGGCCCCGTGCTGAACATCGGTGCCGACATGCTCCGCAACCTGCTGCGCGGCGCGGACCAGGGCATCATCTACCGCCACGGGATCCGAACCGCCATCGTGGGCCGGCCCAACGTGGGCAAATCCAGCCTGCTCAACGCCCTTCTGCGCACGGACCGCGCCATCGTTACTCCGATACCGGGGACGACACGGGATACCCTGGAGGAGACCCTGAACCTGAAGGGCGTGCCCTTCGTCCTGGTGGACACCGCCGGCATCGTGGGCGCGACGACCGATCCGGTGGAGCAACTGGGGATTGAGCGGAGCCGCCGGGCCGTGCGCCAGGCCGACCTGGTGCTGGTGGTCGTGGACGGGAGCGAGCCGCTTCGCCCTGAAGACGCCGCCATCGCCGAACTGACCCAGGGCCGGGCGGGCATCGTGGTGGTGAACAAATGCGACCTGCCGACCGCCGCGGACCTTGAGGGATTCCTGCCCGACGCCCCACGGGTGCGCATCTCGGCGCTGACCGGCGAGGGGTTGGACGACTTGAGGGCCGCCATGCTGAACCTGGCCCTCGGGGGCGAGGTGATGGCTGGCGAGGGCATCTTGGTGGGCAGCGTGCGCCACAAAGACGCCCTGGCCCGCGCGCTGGATCACCTGGAGAAGGCCCAGGCCACCCTGCGCCAGGGCCTGCCGGCGGACTTCGTCGCGATAGACCTGCGCGCCGCGCTGGACGCGCTGGGCGAGATCACCGGCCAGACCATCACCCCCGACCTGCTGGACAGTATCTTCTCCAACTTCTGCATCGGCAAGTAGGCCCGATTCGTGAGGGGGCGGCGTTTGGAGCGCGAAAGCCACGAACCTGCGCGGAAGCCGCAAAATGCGTTTCGTGCTTTCCGCACGCTTCGCGGACGGCGTGCTCCGGGGTTTGTTCGCGCGTTCCGCTATCCCTCGCGCGTTGGGGGGCGAATCTCCTACGCCTGCGGGGGCTTGCGGGTGCGCATCTCCTCGTTGAGGAAGCGGATCATGTCCTGGCCCTCGCGGTACGTCGCCGCGTCCAGGTCGTGGCCGAATTTCTCCTGGAAGCGCGCCTTCACCCCTTCCAACGCCGCGGCGTCGTCTGCAACGCCGTGCATCTCCCGATAGAGCCGCACGAGTTCGGCCTTCTGAAAGTCGGTGAGGGTGCCCGCGCGGCGAGGGGACGGCGTCCGTGGGTAAGCCACGGGCGGGGCCTCGCGCACCTGCTCGCGCGCCATCACGCGCTCCATGTCCTCGGCCGAAGCCAGCCCCGCGCCCGGCAGCAGGCCGTAGCCCATGGCCGACAGAGCGCGCCCGATGGCCGATGTCTCGGCCACCTCCCAGGGGAATTCGCGTTCCACGGGGCTGCCCCCGACCTTGCGCGACGTGGCGATGCCGTGCCTCCGCCCGTAGATTTCGCTCACCACCGTTACCATGAGCGTCAACTGCTCATCGCTGTTGAACAGCACGACGGGATCCTCAAAATCCAGGCGTTTGCCCTGGAGCCGGTGGTCTTCGTTGGCCATGGCCAGTTTGCCGTCCACCGACATGTAGGCCGTCTCCGAGGTAACCCACTCGTCCCCGATGCGGCGCTTCTTCTCCAGGCCGATGACATAGTCCACGAAATCCTCGTGGCGCACCTTGCCCACATCGCGGGCCTTCTTGCACAAAGCCAACAACTCTTCTCGTTTCATGGTCGCCTCCTTCTGTTATGCCGGACGCCGGGCTGGCGGAAGCGACGGCGATGAGGCCCGGCAGAGCAGGCTGTGTAGAACTTATGTTCTATCCGATTATAACCCACACGCGTCCACCTGTCAACTATCCCAGGTCGCCGAACGCAAACAGAATCGCGGCCGCAGCGACGAGTCCGGCCGTCTCGGCGCGAAGGATGCGCGGGCCCAGGTGCACCGGCACGACGCCGGCCTGTCGGGCCACGGCGATTTCCGACTCGTCAAACCCGCCCTCTGGCCCCACGAACAGGCTCACGGAAAACGGCCGCGGGAGCCGCTCCAGCGCCTGCCGCAGGCTGGTGGTGGCCTCCTCCTCCCACGGAATCAGCGCCAACTGGCCCGCGCGGGTCGCGCGAAGGCAGGCCTCGCGGAAGAACAGCGCCGGCGCCAGCGTGGGGAGCCTGCCGCGGCGCGACTGTTCCGCCGCCTCGCGGATGATCTTCTCCCAGCGGGCCGCCTTGTGCGCCGCATGTTCCAGGCTGGACACCACGCACCGCGCGCTGATGACGGGCACGAATTCCACAATCCCAAGTTCGGTGCCCTTCTGGAGCACGAACTCAAACCGTTGCCCCTTGAGAAACGACTGGTAGAGGGTGATCTTGGTGCGGGGTTCCGTGGCGCAGAGCGAGCGGGAGACGATCTTCGCCCGCGCTTCCTGGGGGGTGATCTCCGTCAGTTCCGCCTCGTACTCCCAGCCGGAATTGTCCAGGACGACGATGTGCGCCCCCGGAGCCATGCGGAGGACGTTGCGCAGTTGGTGCGCGACAGCGGAGGGCAGCGAGACCTCGTCCCGCTCAATGACCTCTTGCGGAACAAAGAAGCGATGCATTCAGCACCCCCGGCAGACTGTACGGGTCGGCTTCTATTCGCGGGCCTTCTCGGCCCAAAGGAGCACCCAATCCTTGTCCTGCCGCTTCTCCACCAAACGAAGGGAGTGGACAGCGAACGAGCGCTCCAGGTCGTCGGCCTGGGTTTGGAGGATGCCGGCGGCGATGAATAGACCGCCCGGGCGCAGGTGCCGCGCCAAATCTTGGGCCAGCATCTCCTGGATGACGTGGGCCAGGATGTTGACCACGATGAGGTCAAACTCGCCCGACACCGCCTCCACCGATCCAAGTTTGACATCAATGCGGTTGCGCATGCCGTTCGCCAGCACGTTTTCGGTCGCGGCCTTCACGGCGATGGGGTCGTTGTCAATGGCGGTTACGCGCGCCGCGCCGAGGAGCGCCGCCGCAATGGCCAGTATGCCCGAACCCGTGCCCATGTCCAGCACCGACATGCCCGGGCGGACGGCATCCTCCAGCGCCTGTACGCACAGTTGCGTGGACGGGTGCAGCCCCGTGCCGAAGGCCATGCCCGGGTCCAGCGTGATGACGATGTCGTCGGGGAGGGGTTCGTAGGTGCGCCACGATGGGCGGATCACAATGCGGCGACCGATGCGGAGCACGTGATAGTGATCCTGCCAAGCGTGTTCCCAGTCCTTGTCCTCCAGGCGCACGATCTGGAGGTCGGGCAGGGGGTGGATTTGGGAAAGATGCCACAGGCCCTGCTGGATCAGCAGGAGGACTTCCACCTGGTCGTCGCTGGGGGCAAGGTAGGCGCGGATGCGCGTTATGGGGTTGGGGAGGGGTTCGCCGCCGTCTTCGGTGCCGACCTGCTGTTCCACGACGGCGCTGCCTCGGCAGTAGCGGCTGAACAGTTCCACGACCGCCTCGGCGGATTCCTCGTCCACCTCCTGGGTCAGTTCAAGCCAACCCACGCCGCCCTCCTAGCCCGACCCGAACGCATCCTCAAAGGCATCGCGGACCTTCTCAAAGAACCCCTTGCCGTTGCCCGTGGCCACCTGTTCGCGGCCCAGGGATTGGGCGAGTTTCTCAAACAGCGCGCGCTGCTCGGCCGTGAGTTCCTTCGGGATGAGGACGTGGATGGTAACGAGTTGGTCGCCCCTCCCGTTGCGCCGCAGGTACGGGACCCCCTTGCCGCGCAGGCGGTACACCTTGCCGTTCTGGGTGCCCGGGGCGATGGTCAGCGTCTCGTCGCCGTCCAGCGTCGGCACGCGCACCGTGTCGCCAAGCGCCGCCTGGGCCACGTTGATGTAGAGGTCCAGCAGGATGTCGTTCTCGCGCCGCTTGAAGAAGGGGTGCGGCTTGACGCCGATGACGACGTAGAGGTTGCCCGGCGGCCCGCCGTACTGGCCAGGCTCGCCCTCGCCGGCCAGGCGAATCTGGGTTCCCTCGTCCACGCCCGCCGGAATCTTGACGTGAATCTTGCGCGCGACCCGCACCTGCTTCCGGCCGTGGCACTCGGCGCACGGCGTGTTGACGATTTCGCCCTCGCCCCCGCAGCGCGGGCAGGTTACCACGCTCACGAAGGAGCCGAGGATGGACTGCTGCACGCGCCGCACCTCGCCGGAGCCGCCGCACTCGGGGCAGCGGATGGGCGACGTGCCGGGTTCCGCGCCGCTCCCGCCGCATCGCTTGCAGGTCTCCAGGCGGGGCACCTCCAGGTCCTTCTCCGCGCCGAACACGGCTTCCTCAAACGAGATGGTGAGGTCGTAGCGCAGGTCGGCGCCGCGCCGAGGCGAGCGACGCCCGGCGGTTCCTCGCGTGAAGCCCGAGAAGAAACTCTCAAAGAGGTCAAACGGGTCGGTGAAGCCGCCGAAGTCGGCGAACCCGCCCTGGAAGCCCGCATGACCGTAGCGGTCGTAGGCGGCCCGCTTCTCGTCGTCGCTCAGGACCTCGTAGGCCTCGTTGATTTCCTTGAAGCGGGCCTCGGCGTCGGGCGCCTTGTTGAGGTCAGGATGATACTCGCGCGCCAGTCGCCGGTAGGCTTTCTTGATGTCTTCTTTTGTCGCGCTGCGGCTCACGCCGAGCACTTCGTAGTAGTCGCGCTTGTCGGCCATTTCCTATGTCCGAACGCAAGAAGCATGTGGCTGTAGTTCCAGTATACACCCGCAGTGGGCATCCGGCCAAACGCTGCTGGTCGGCGCCTGCTGTGCAGACCTCACCCCCTCGGTCCCCCTCTCCGCTGGCGGCGAGGGGGAGGCCGAAGGCCGGGGGTGCGCGCCCCGCGCGGCGTGCGCCCTCACCCTGGCCCTCCCCCAGCGGGAGAGGGGACAGTGCCCGGGCCGCCCGACGCTGAAGCATCGGGCTGAAGGAGCGAAGCCCTGCGGGCTAGGCATAGCCCCGAAGGGGCTTTGCCCCCGTAGCGCGGGGGTTCAGCCCCGCGCGGAGTGCGCCCTCACCCTGGCCCTCTCCCGGCGGGAGAGGGGACAGTGCCCGCATCACGCCTGGCGGTATTCGCCGTCCACCACGTCCTCGGGACCCTTGCCCTGGTCTCCGCCAGGCCCGCCCTCCGGCGGCGGGGTCCCGCCCGTCTGGCTGTACATGGCCGCGCCCATCCGCTGGTGCGCCTGGGCCAAGTCTGCCGTCTGCGCCTGGATGGCGCGAATGTCCTCGCCGGCCATGGTGGCCCGCAGGGTGGACATAAGCCGCTCCACCTCGGCCTTGTCGGCGGGCGCAACCTTGTCGCCCGCGTCGCGCAGCAGCCGCTCGGCGGAGTAGATGGCCGAATCGGCCTGGTTTCGCGCCTCCACCAGTTCCTTCTTGCGGCGGTCCTGCTCGGCCGACTGTTCGGCCTCGCGAACCATGCGCTCAATGTCGTCTTTGGACAGGCCGCTGGAAGGCTGAATGCGGATGTTCTGCTGGCGGCCGGTGGCCTTGTCCAGCGCGGTTACGCTCAAGATGCCGTTGGCGTCAATGTCAAACGTAACCTCAATTTGCGGCACGCCGCGCGGGGCCGGCGGGATGCCATCTAGGATGAAACTGCCCAGGAACTTGTTGTCGGCTGCCATGGGGCGCTCGCCCTGGAAGACTTTGATCTCCACGCTGCGCTGCCCGTCGGATGCAGTGGAGAAGATTTGGCTCTTCCTGGTCGGGATCGTGGTGTTGCGCTCAATGAGCGGGGTCGCCACGCCGCCCAGGGTCTCAATGCCCAGGGTGAGCGGCGTAACGTCCAGGAGCAGCACGTCCTTGACCTCGCCGCCCAGGACGCCCGCCTGGATGGCGGCGCCGATGGCCACCACCTCGTCGGGGTTCACGCCCTTGTGCGGCTCGCGCCCGAAGATCTTGCGCACCGCCTCCTGCACGGCGGGCATGCGCGTCTGGCCGCCCACCAGCACGACCTCGTCCACGTCTTCGGGGCGGAGTTTGGCGTCGGCCAGGGCCTGCCGCACCGGCCCGATGGATCGCTCTATCAGGTCGGCGGTCAGTTGTTCCAGCCGCGCCCGCGACAGGGCCATCACCAGGTGCTTGGGGCCTGATGCGTCGGCGGTGATGAACGGCAGGTTGATTTCGGTCTGGAGCGTGCTGGACAGTTCTATCTTCGCCTTCTCGGCGGCTTCCTTCAGGCGTTGCAGCGCCATGCGATCCTGCCGCAGGTCAATCCCCGTGTCCTTCAGGAATTCTTGCACCACCCACTCTATGATGCGCTGGTCAAAGTCGTCGCCGCCCAGGAAGGTGTCGCCGTTCGTGGATCGCACCTCAAAGACGCCATCGCCCAGATCCAGGATGGAGATGTCAAACGTCCCGCCGCCCAGGTCGTAAACGGCGATTTTTTCGTCCTTCTTCTTGTCCAGGCCGTAGGCGAGGGACGAGGCGGTCGGCTCGTTGATGATGCGCAGCACCTCCAGGCCAGCGATGGTGCCCGCGTCCTTGGTGGCCTGGCGCTGGGCGTCGTTGAAGTACGCCGGCACGGTGATGACGGCCTGGGTGATGGTCTCGCCCAGGTAGGCTTCGGCGTCGGTCTTGAGTTTCTGCAGGATCATGGCCGAGATTTCGGGCGGCGAGTACTCCTTGCCGCCCATGTGGACGCGGACATCCCCGTTGGGCGCGGCCGAGATCTTGTAGGGCACCACCTTCATGGCACGCTGCACCTCGGGGTCGCTGAACTTGCGCCCCATGAAGCGCTTGATGGAGAAGATGGTGTTCTCTGGGTTGGTAACGGCCTGGCGCTTCGCCAGTTGGCCGACCAGCCTTTCGCCGTTCTTGGCGATGGCCACCACCGAGGGGGTCAGTCGGCTGCCCTCTGCGTTGGGAATGACAATCGGCTCGCCGCCTTCCATGACGGCGACAACCGAGTTGGTGGTGCCCAAATCAATGCCGATGATTTTGCCCATGTTTTCTCCTTGAAAAACGTATCTCGGAAGCCCAACGGGGCGCGTGGATGCCGCCGCGGGGCTATTCCTGCGGGGTCTCCGCGCCTTGCGCCTGCGATGGGCCTTCGGCGCTGGCCTGCGCCTCCGCGGCGGGCTGGACGCGCCGTCGGGCCACGCGCACCAGCGTCGGGCGCAGGACGCGGTCGCCGAGTTTGTAGCCCTTCTGCACCTCGGCCACGATCATGCCGTCTTCCAAATCGTCGCACTCTTCGTAGCCGATGGCCTCGTGCTCCGTCGGGTCAAACTTTCGGCTGCTGAGCTGGATGGGTTGCAGACCCTCTTTCTCCAGAATCCGTTGCAGTTTGTGGTACACCAGGGCAATGCCATCCAGCCACGTGAGTTTTTCCAGGCCCGACGGCAGCGACTGGAAGGCCCGCTCAAAGTCGTCCAGCACGGGCAACAACTGCACAATCAGGTTCGCGTTGCCGCGGCGCACCAGTTCCTGCTTCTCCTGCTCCGCGCGGCGCTTGTAGTTGGCGTAGTCGGCGCGGGAGCGGATGAGTTGATCCAGGTAGTCCTTCGCTTCGGCCTGCGCTTTCTCAAGCGCCTGGCGCAACGATTCTTTCTCGTCCGCCTCGGCCGCGCTCGTCGGCGCGGTCTCCTGTGCCGCGGGAGCGGCGTGTTCCTCTGCCTGTTGCTGCGTCTCGTTGGTCTTCGCGTCTTCTGCCATGATTCTCACCCCTTCCACGTCCGTGTTGCATTGCGCAGGGGCACCCATGCTGTGCTCCTGCGGTGAGAGCAGGCCGCAGGGCATGGCCCGTTCGGGCCGTCGCCCGCGGCTCTAGTATCCGTACCATTCGTACATCAGGTCGCCCATGAGTTCGGCCACGTAGCGCACGACGGAGATGGCATGGGCGTAGGGCATGCGCGTGGGGCCGACGACGCCCAGCGCCCCGCCGACTCTGGACTCGCCCCCGTAGCGCGCCATGACCACGCTGCAGTCGCTGAGTTCATCCCAGCGCCCCTCGCCGCCGATAATCACCTGGACGCCGCCGCGCTCCATGACCTCGGCCAGCATCTCCTCAAAGAACATGCCGCGCTCCAGCAAATCCACGACCTGTTTCAGCGAGCGGGCCTCGCGGAATTCGGGGAGTTCCAGGATGTAGCCCAGCCCATCGCGGTAAATCTCCTGCGACATCTGGTGGTCTTCGTGCGCCAAGATGTCGCGGACAATCTGGGCGACGCGGGCTTCCAGCGGTTCGGCGCCCGCCACGTCGGGCCTGATTTGATCCACGGTGAGGCCCGCGTACAGGTGGTTCAACTTCCCCGCGATGGCGCTCAGGGTCTCCTGCGTGTAGGGCGCGTCCAGGGTCAGCACCTGCTGTTTGACCAGCCCGCCCTGGAGCACCAGGATGAGCAGGGCGACGGTCTCGCGCAGGGAGATGAGTTCCAGGTGCTTGTAGCGGCTCTGGGGGGCGCGCGGCGGGGTTACCAGCGCCGCCGAGCGGGTCTGCCGCGCCAACACCGACGCCGACAGCCGCATCATCTGGTCCATCTCCGCGTGCACCTGATAGAACTGGTGGCGAATGGTCAGCCGTTCTTCCAGCGGCAGTTCCACCTGCTGCATCAGGTACTCCACGAAGTAGCGATAGCCCTTCTCGGTCGGGATGCGGCCCGCCGATGTGTGGGGATGGGTCAGGTAGCCGCGCTCTTCCAGCAGGGCCAGTTCGTTGCGCGCCGTGGCAGGGCTGATGCCCAAGGGATACTTCTCCACCAGCACCTTGGAGGCCACAGGCACGGGGTTCTGTATGTATTCGCGGATGACCAGGCCCAGGATCATCCGCTGGCGTTCGGTCAGGTCCATAAGCGTCTCCTCCAGCAAGGCGTTGTTAGCACTCTCGCTGTTTGAGTGCTAAATCATAGCACGAAAGGGCGATTTTGTCAAGAATTTTGCCTAGCGGCGAGGGCGGGCGCCGACCGTTCGGCACCCGCGGGTGTGGCGGGGGTGCGAAACCCTTCACCCAACCCTCTCCCCGTGCGTGCGGGGCCCCGCCCGACGGTGAACCATCGGGCTGAAAGGGCGAAGCCCTGCGGGCTGGCGCGAATGCCCTTTCGCGGCGTTCGGGGGGCAAACGTCCCTCACCCTAGCCCTCTCCCCGTGCGTGCGGGGCGAGGGGGCGGCGGGCCGACGCTAGCCCCGAAGGGGCTTGGCTCGTTCAGCGCGGGGGTTCAGCCCCGCGCGGCCCCTCACCCCAGCCCTCTCCCCGTGCGCGCGGGGCGAGGGAGCAGCGGGCCGACGCCAGCCCCGAAGGGGCTTGGCTCGTTCAGCGCGGGGGTTTAGCCCCGCGCGGCATGCGCAGAGGGCGTTCCCTCACCTTGGCCCTCGTCCCGCAAGCGGGGCGAGGGAACCCCGACGGCGGCTAGGGATAGCCGCCCTATGTGTTCTGTCGCCGCAGGGGGGGCGAGGGGATGCGGCGAAGACCCCAAAGATCTCCGAGACCTTTGGGGTCTCTGGGTCTGCTCCCGCGAGGGGATGTCGCCCATCGGGCCATGCGGGCGCAACCCAGGCCCCTGACGGCCCAAACCGCCAGGGGCCTGGGTGCAGAAGGCTCAAAGCCCCAGCACCTGGCGCGCGATGACCAGGCGCTGAATCTCGCTGGTTCCCTCGCCGATGGTGCACAGGCGCTGGTCGCGGTAGATGCGCTCCACGTCGTAGTCTTTGGTGTACCCGTACCCGCCGTGAATCTGCAGGGACTTGAACGCCGCGCGCTCGGCCACCTCCGAGGCGTACAGTTTTGCCATGGCGGCCTCTTTGGTGAAGCGCACGCCCTTGTCCTTGAGCCACGCGGCGCGGTACACCAGGAGTCGGGCCGCGTCAATCTCCGTGGCCATGTCGGCGATCATCCACTGGATGGCCTGGAAGTTGGCGATGGGCTGGCCGAACTGCACGCGCTGCTTGGAGTACGCCACGGCGTTCTCAAAAGCGGCCTGGGCCAGGCCCAGCGCCATGGCGCCGATGGAGATGCGCCCGCCGTCCAGCGTGATGAGGAACTGCTTCAGCCCCTCGCCGGGCTTGCCGAGGATGTTCTCCTTGGGGACGCGACAGTCCTCAAAGAAGAGTTGCGAGGTTACGGAACCCCGCAGGCCCATCTTCTCTTCGTTGCGTCCGGCGCGGAAGCCGGGCGAGGTCTTCTCCACGATGAGGTTGGAGATGCCGCGGCTGCCGGCGGCGGGATCCGTCCGCGCGGCCACGATGATGACGTCGGCGATGGAGCCCGACGTGATGAACACCTTCTGGCCGTTGATGACCCACTCGTCGCCCTTGAGGATGGCGGTGGTCTGGATGGCCGAGGCATCGGAGCCGGCGTTGGGTTCGGTCAGCCCGAAGGCGCCGAGTTTTTCGCCGCTGGCGAGGGGCGTGAGGTATTTCCTCTTCTGCTCCTCGGTGCCGAAGTACACGAAGGGCATGCAGGCCAGCGAGGTGTGGGCCGCGACCGTGATGCCGGTGGAGCCGCAGACGCGGGAGATCTCCTCCACGGCGATGGCGTAACTCACGTAGTCGGAGCCTGCGCCGCCGTACTCCTCGGGCACGGGGAGCCCCATCATCCCCATGGCGGCCATCTTGCGGATGGTGGCCCACGGGAATTGTTCCGTGGCGTCGGTCTCGCGGGCGATGGGCCGGATTTCCTTCTCGGCGAACTCGCGCACCGCCTTCTGGAACATCTTCTGTTCTTCGTTCAGTTCAAAGTCCACGAGCGCCTCCTCGTCAAAGCGGAAGCCGAAATGCCGTGCGCGCGCCTAGATCGGCTCAAACCAGACGTCGTTCGGCGTCCAATCCACCAGTCGGCGGAAATGCGCCCGCACCGGCATGCCGATATAGACCTCTTCGGGCTTGCAGCCCTTGATGCGGGTGAGAAAGACGGTGTCTATCCCAGGGAGTTCCACGTAGGCCAGGACGAACGGCACTTCGTGCAGGAACGCTTCGGCAGAGAAATGGAGCACCGAGAAGGTGTGCACCTTGCCCTCTTGGGGGGCTTCAAACCATTCGGTTTTCGCGCCGCACTTCCCGCAGTCTCGGCGCGGCGGGAGCCAGGTTGCGCCGCATTTGGGGCACCGAGTTGCCAGGAGTTTTTTCTCCTTCAGGCCGAGGAAGAAATCACTAACCTCGCCGTAGGAGTGGATGTAGTCAATCTCGTAGTGCCGCCCCACCTGAAGCGGCTTTACGCCATATACGTGCGTCATGGTCTTCCTCCTCTACGGCCGCTCAAAGATGTTCACGGTGATATAGGTGCCGGTGCCGGCGTGGCTGTGGCAGAGGCCGCGCTTGGCCCCCTTCACCTGGATGCGCCAGCCCTCGCTGCCCAGGCCCCTGTCGCTGCAGTGCTTGTCCATGGCCTCCTGCAGTTGCCAGAGGGTGAACACGCCCTGCATGATGCCCGTCGCTCCGACGGGGTGGCCGCAGGCAATCAGCCCGCCCGATGGGTTGACGGGCAACTCGCCTCCGACAAAAGGCCCGCCGCGGTCCACCCACTTGCCGCCCTCGCCGTACAGGCAGAACCCCAGGTCTTCGTAGGTCTGGAGTTCGCTGGAGGCGTAGGCGTCGTGGACTTCGGCGAAGTCAATCTCGTGCAGCGGATCCTTGACGCCGGCCATCTTGTAGGCCTGGCGGGCGGCCTCGCGCGCGCCGCGGAACGAGTGCACGCCTGGCCAGCGCCCCTTCAGGTAGTCGTACTTTTTCGGATCCTCGCCCGGCAGGGGAATCACGTCTCCCCGCGGCCGGTCGCCGAGGCGCATGGTGTCTGTGCCGCATCCCACGCCCGTGATCACGGCGTAGTCGCCTTTGGGGCGCAGTTTCTTCGCCCACTCCTCGGTGCAGAGGATCAGGCACGCAGCGCCATCGCTCATGACGCAGACCATGGGGCGCGTGAGCGGCGTGGAGATCATCGGCGCGTTGAGCACCTCTTCAATCGTCCAGCGCTCGTGCTTCTGCGCCCAGCGGTTGTGAAACGCGTTGTCGTAGTTCTTGACGGCGATCTTGGCCAGTTGTTCGGGCGTGGTGCCGAACTCGTGCATGTGGCGCATCGCCATCGTGGCGTAGTAGCCCGAATAAAAACCGCCGACGGGGTAGTCAAAGTCGGTGTCCGAGGCCAGGGCGATGAACTCGTTGCCCTTGGCGGTGTTTACTTCCGACATCTTCTCAAACCCGTAAACCAGGCACACGTCGGACAGGCCGGAGGCCACGTCCATGTAGCCTGCACGGATGCCCAGGCCGCCCGTGGCTCCGCCGCCCTCTATGCGCATGCTGGGCCTTGGGCACATGGCGAGATAGTCCTGGGTCAGCGAGTCAAAGAGGAGTTGCGCGTTGAAGTGATCGGAGAAGTAGGTGCAGATGGTGCTCTGGATATCCTTGAGGTCTAGTCGGCCATCCAGGTCGTTCATCGCGTAGTCAAAGGCATCCTTGACCATGGCCTCCTGGGTGTTGAGGTTGGCTTTGGCGAACTTGGTGATTCCCCCTGAGACGACGCAAACTTTCCGCATGGTTGCCTCCTTTGTGAATGAACTAGAGCGCAGGTTCCCTACGGAATTCGTGTGGGCGAGTTCTCACCTCCTTGACATAAGGTTTGCTTGCAGCCCGAGTTGCAGCGCGGGCGGCGAGTCCAGCGCGCTCCAGGCGCGACCAGGGACAGAGTACGGGTGTGCATTGGGGCGGCGATGTAGGCGGTAGGGGTATCCCCATTGATCGTTTACAGGAGCCCCGTCGCTCCTGGCGGATGCCGTGAGGCTGACTCGCGGGCGCTAATCCCGCGAAGCCGTCTGCCTCCGTGAATCATTATAGCACAGGATGCGAGCCTGTCAAGGGTTTTGGGCGCTTGCTTCTGCGAAGTCGTCGGGGGAAAGCCGCAGGCCGAAGGCGATGAGACGCAGCGGCCCGCCCACGTAGCGCTTCCAGGCGTGGGTCGTCGCCTCCGCGAGCACGGTGAACCCGAACCCGCGGTACAGGCGTACAGCCGCCTCGTTTCTCTCGGTGGTTACGGCATGCACGCCGGGCACGCCGTCGGCGGCGAGTTTGCGGAGGTAGGCTTGCAGCAGCGCCGCGCCAAGCCCGTGGCCGCGGTGCGCCGGCAGCAGGTTGATGTGCAGGTTTGCGGGATAGGACTCGGAGCGAATCTCCAGCAGTTCTCCGCCAAGCGCGGCGAGCGCCTGATCGCGGAGATACGCCAGGGTCTTGCGGCCCACACGGTACCGGCCCGCGGCGAGTCGCCCAAGGATGCGGGGCAGGCGCGCCAGGTTGTGGCGGCGCATCTGCCCGTCGCCCAGGGGGCACCCCACGATGTAGCCCACGATGCGCCCCTCACTCTGGGCGGCCCAGGCGTATTCGGGGTAGTGGTCCAGGTACGTGTCTATGCCGAGATCTGCAAAGAGATTGCGGTCATCAAAGTAGGTCTCAACCGGCTCGCCAAAGAAGGCGGTTTCGGCATAGATGCGGCGGATCGCGTCGCGGTAGTCCGGCGTGTAGGGGATGACGCAGGCGGGTGAGGCGTTCCCGTCAGTCCAGGTTGACGACGACCCAACCGATGCGGTCAATCGTTTTTCCTCCCGGGTAGTTGACCGAGAAACTCACCACCGCCGAGTGTGGGTAGCCGAGTTCCGCCAGGTTGAACCGCACAAGGACGTAGGGGCCCAGGGCCTCGGTCCTGGGGCGAGCGCCCAGTTTGGGGGGATACAGCACGCGCGACCGGGCGATCTCGGCTCCGTTCGCCGCGCGCACCAGGCATGTGTAGGACAGCAGCGGATTGGAGGCGCCGCGCATTTGGGCTGCTATCCACAGTTCCGTGTCCGTTCGGGCGGCATAGAGCGCCACGAAGTCGGCGCCTGCCCCCAGTTCCTGCGACGTACTATCGCGCACCGAGTCTTCCATCACCGGCAGGATAGGGCTTCCGTCGGCGGTCTGCCAGTCCCTGGGGTCTGGCGTCAGGGCTTGTTCCGGGGCGAGTTGGGGCGCAACCTGGGTCAGCGGTTCGTAGAAGAGTTCGTTGTGTCGGACGAACGAGCGGAGGAATTGGCCCAGGAGCGGCATCTGGCTTCGGTAGAGGGTCAGGGCCTGTTGCTTCTGCTCCACCACGTCATCGGGAAGAATTACCTTGCCCCAGATGCCCGTGTCGGTTACCAGCCGCGCGGGCGGCAAGAGCGGCGCAAACGGAAGGAGTCCGCGGGGCACGGGGTAGTCCGCCCGATGGACGAGATACAGCAGGAGTCGTGGCCTGGGTGTGCGGTGCTGGGTTGCGATGGCCAGGGCGGTAAAGGCTCCGGAGGCCCAATGGTCCGGGTGCACGTCGGCGGGGTGCGGCGCCACGACGGTGTCGGGGTCAAATGACTGCAAGATGGTTTGCAAATCCGAGAGCAGGGAGTGGCCGGAGTACACGGCGCGCGGGTTGTAGGTGCGTTGGTAAGGGCTGCGGATGGCCTTTGTGTACGGCGACCGATAGGGCCGACCGTCGTCCCAGTACTGCTCCCAAAGGCGCATGGTGCCACGATCCGGGTAACTGAGGAAGAGGACATCGTCTGTCGGCACGCCCAGAGCGGCGAGGGCATTGATGGACTCTTGCTGCCGGGCCGAGCCGGCGCGGATGTAGTCGGCGGCGCCGACATACAGTTTCCGATATTCCACGATGGTGCCCGAGAAGGAGCCGTCCCCGTTGGTAACGATCACGACCTGCACTTGCCCGCCCCGCCCGATCACCTCCCGAATCAGACCGCCGGCGGCGAGCACCTCGTCGTCGCAGTGGGGAGCGACAACAAGGAGCCGCTGGATGGAATCCGTGTCGGGCAACTCCTGGACGAAGGGGGTTGGGATGGACGAGAGCCTGCCGAGGTAGGCGTTAGCGCCAACCCAGAGGGATAGCGCCAGCACGGGAACGAGCATGGCGCATCGTCGCAGGGTGAGCCACCGTGGTAGCAAGGAGCGTCGTTCTGGTCTCATGGGATTTGCTCACAACCGCCCCGCGGCGGGCTACGGGCCGCCGAGGGGCCACCGACACGTGTCCCGAATAAGCCAACGCCCTTCTGGGGCTTGCCGCGCACGCTCGCAGAAGGGCTTGCACTGCGTATTCAGGCGCGCCCGGCGGGACTTGAACCCACAGCCTGCTGATTCGAAGTCAGACGCTCTGTCCTATTGAGCTACGGGCGCACAGTAGGCAAATTGTACCCTGCTTGCGCGGGGTTGTCAAACCGTATCGCGGGCGGCGCAAAGCCATCCTGCGCCTGCGGAGAGGCGAGGGGCAGGTATGGGAACCTGTCCTACGCCGCAGTGTGTTGGTGGGACAACGCCAATACGCGTAGGGCGGCTTTCCATAGCCGCCGCAGGCGAGGGGCAGGTATGGGAACCTGCCCTACGCTCGCTTCCCATTCCACGTCAGCCACCGCAAAAGCAAAGGCGCGAGCAGGACTGTCCCGCGTCGCGCCTTGTGTCAAGCGAGGTGCTCTTCGGCGAACTCGCCGCTACGCCGCCGGAAACTTCTTCCCCGGGTTCAGCAGCCCCTTGGGGTCAAACACCTTCTTGATTCCCTGCTGGAGCGCGATGGCCGTCTTGCCCAGCGCCATCTCCAGATAGGGCTGTTTGAGGACGCCGACGCCGTGCTCGCCCGTCAGCGTGCCGCCCAGTTCCACCGCCATGCCGAAGATTTCGCCGGAGACCTGCTCCACGCGGTGCCACTCGTCGGGGTCGCGCTTGTCAAACAGGATGTTCGGGTGCAGGTTGCCGTCGCCCGCATGGCCGAAGACCACGATGGGCAGGTTGTACTTGGCGGAGATGGCCTTGATGCGGCGGATGGCTTCGGGGATGGCCGAGCGGGGCACGGAGATGTCCTCGCCCAGTTTGTTGGGCCGGCGGCGGGCCAGGGATGGCGACACGGAGCGGCGGCCGCGCCACAGTTCGTTGCGTTCCGCCTCGGTCTGGGCCACCCGCACGTTGGTAGCGCCGCACTCGCGGGCCACGCGCGCCACCGTCTCCATCTCGCGCAGCACCG
Organism: Anaerolineae bacterium; assembly: GCA_034436295.1. GTDB lineage: Bacteria > Chloroflexota > Anaerolineae > DTLA01 > DTLA01 > DTLA01. The sequence continues at coordinate 17,117 of DAOTVT010000061.1, forward strand.
TCTGCTCGTCGCTCCCGTCGGTCTCAATGATGAGGATGGCCGCCGCGTCGGTGGGCAGGCCCAGGTGGAGGTACTCCTCAATCGTGTTGATGGTGGTGTCGTCCATGAGTTCAATGGTGGCCGGCACCACGCCTTCCAGCAGGATGGCGTTGACGGTGCGCGCGGCGTCGTCCAGTTGCGTGTAGGTAACCATGGCCGTGCGGGTGTATTTCGGCTTGGGCATCAGGCGCAGCAGGGCTTCGGTGATGACCGCCAGCGTTCCCTCGGAGCCGAGCAGCAACTGGGTGAGGTTCAGGCCGGTTACGTTCTTGATGGCCTTGCCGCCTGTCTTGAGAATCTCGCCGCTGGGGAGCACGGCCGTCAGGCCCAGGACGTAGTCGGACGTAACGCCGTATTTCAGGCAGCGCGGCCCGCCGGCGTTGCACGCGATGTTCCCGCCGATGGTGGAGTGCTTGATGGACGACGGGTCCGGCGGGTAGAACAGCCCCATTGCCTCCACCGTCGCCTGGAAGTCGGCGGTAACCACGCCTGCCTCCACGGTGGCGATCATGTTCTCCTGGTCAATCTCCAGAATCCGATTCAGTCGGGTGAGGTTCAGCACCATGCCGCCGGAGTAGGGGATGGACGCCGCGGCCAGGCCGCTGCCCATCCCTCGCGGAACCACGGGGATGTTCTCGCGGTAGGCGATTCGCATGACCTGCGATACCTCTTCGGTGTTGGCGGGGCTCACCACGATGTCGGGCTTGTGCTCCTCAAACGTGCTGTCGTAGGAATAGGCGATGAGATCCTCGGGCGAGGACAGCACGTGCTCTTTCCCGACGACCACTTCCAGTTCTTTGACCACACGAGGCTCTATCATCTCGTCATTCTCCTGTTGACGTTTCATCTGCGATCTGGGCTTCTTCGCGCCGATAGGCTTCCTCCAGCAACTGGATGGGGTGCACGACGCGCACGTTGACGTTGTAGTGGTTGGAGCCCATGGTCAGTTGCATCTGGCAGCCGGGGCATCCGGTGGCGACGATGTCGGCACCCGTGGCGCGGACGTTCTCCATCTTGCGCCTGTTGACCGCCAGGGAGTTGTGGTAGTGCGTCAGGATTTGCGTGCCCGCGGAGCCGCAACACCAGTCGGATTCCTTCATCTCTACGAATTCTACGCCGGGGATCAGTTTCAGCAGGTCCCGCGGCTGCTTGCGCACCTTCTGGGCGCGAACCAGGTGGCAGGGGTCGTGGTAGGTAACCCGCGCGCGGATTTCCCCCCGCGGCGCGCGGATGTCAATGGACATGAGAAACTCGGAGATGTCGCGCACCTTGGCGGAAAACACCTCGGCTTTGTGGGCGTATTCGGGATCGTCCTTCAGAATCTCGCCGTAATGCTTGAGCGTGGAGCCGCAGGTGGCGCAGTCGGTAACGATGACATCGGGGTTGAGCGGCAGGAAGAGGTCAATGTTGAACCGCGCCAGGCTCTTCACCAAGTCAATGTCGCCGTAGCCGGCGGCGGGCATGCCGCAGCACTTGACCTGCTTGGGCGTGAAGACGCGGCACCCGTTGCGGGCCATGACGCGCACGGTGGCCTCGCTCTCCTGGGCGAAGATGGTGCTCTGGAAGCAGCCCAGGAAGAACGCGACGCGGTGCTTCTCCTCGCCCATCGGCGGGATTTCCTCGGGCAGCACCTGGCGTAAGGAGCGCGCGGGCAGTTTGGGCACCATGTGCTCCATGTCCTGCAACTGCCGCGGCAGGAGTTTGAGGATGCCCAACTTGCGCGCCAGCGTCTGCAGGCCCAGCCGCTGGTACAGCAGCAGCGGCAGCACCGAAAGTTCCTGGATCAGCGGGTGCGGGAAGTAGCCGTGGAAGATGGGCTTCTTGAGCCACGGTTGCGGCGTGGTCTTGTGGATGACCTGCCGCATCTCCATCGCCAGGTCTGCCGGACGGATGCCGACCGGACAGATGGCGTTGCAGGCCTCGCAATCCAGGCACTTGTACATGAGATCCACGAATTCGGGGCTGATGTCCAGTTCGCCCTCGGCGTACTTGCGGACGAGGACTACATGGGCGCGCGGGCCGTCGGTCTCGCGGAGCGTCTCGCGGTAGATGGGGCAGGCCGAAAGGCACAGGCCGCAGCGGATGCAGTTCAGGTACTGCTCTTCGGTGGGCAGGTGGGGGATGTTCTCTCGTCGTCGTTGAGCCATGATGTCTTCCTTCGCGATCACGATTGCACGATGGGCAGGGTCAGGAGCGCGTGGGGGACCACCAGCACGTCGCATTCCGGCCCCAGGTCGGCCCGGATGATGGCGAACGCCTCGTCCATGGTTGCCGCGGGAATCATCTTCGCCTGGCGAATCATGTCGGGGTCCTTGCTGCCGACCACGATGACCTTGTTCTTCTCCAGCACTTTGGCCATGACGAAGGCGCGCTGTTCGCCGGGCTTGTACCCGTACTTGCGGGCGTCGTCCAGAATCTGCTGGGGCGAAGCGGCGTTGCGCATGGTTTCAAAGAAGCGCTGCTCGCCGACGCCCTCGCCGGGGCCTTCCTCGCATCCCGCCGGCAGGATGATGTAGCCGCCGTCGCGGACAACCTGGGTCGGCGCGAAGAAGAGGTAACTGGCGGCCCGCGACGCCTGGTACAGGTTGGCGTCCTTGGGGAAGCCGATGCCGGCTACGGCCACGTCGTACTGCTGCGGGATGGGCACTTCAAATATGGAGCGGGCGATGGCCACGAGTTCCATGAAGGCCTCTTCGGGGGCCCCCGCCCGCACGGCGACAACCTGCTTGTTGTCGTCAATGACCACGTTGACGATGAACCGCAGGCCTGCGCGACGGGCCGCTTCCGTAACCGCCTCGTGGAACGGATTGCCCTCAATCTTGCCCAGGCGCGTGCCCGGGTGGTCCACGATGTGCGGCCCGTGGCTGTAGGCGATCATCTCCTCGCCGGCCGCGCCCACGGCCAACGTCTTGCGCCCGCCGCTGTAGCCCGCGTACTGATGGGGCTCCACGATGCCCGTCGCGATGAGCAGGTCCGCCTCGTAGGCGATCTTGTTGACCGTCAGCGGGATGCCCGACGGCGTCTTGCCCAGGTCCACCAGGGCATCGGGGTTCTGGGGTTCGTGGTCAATCACGCGATAGTTGCGGACGATATCGGCCCCCAGTTTGGCGATTTTCTCCTGGTGCGTGCTGGGCCGGTGCATGCCGACGCCGCACAGGAGCGTGATGTCTTCGCGCCGGACGCCGGCCGCTTCCAGTTCCTCCAGGACGGGGGGCACGAGGAGATAGTCGGGGCTGGCGCGCGTGATGTCGGTGAACACGATGCAGACCTTGTCGCCCGGGCCGGCCAGTTGGCGCAGCGGCGGTGACGCGACCGGCTGGTGCAGGTACTTGCGCACCTCCGCCGGGACGTCGGCGATGGGGGGCAGGGTCTTGGATTCCACAACATGCCCGCGGAAGCCGCGAGGCAGGTCAAATTCAAGTCGGCCTTTGCCGAACGGGACGCTGAACATGGCGATTTCCTCCGATGCTATCCTGGGAACGGGACCTTGAGTTCGGCGCCGATTTCGCGCAGCGTGGCTACCACTTTGGCATGCAGCGGGATGCCGTGGGCTTCGCGCTCGGCCTGCTTTTCAAATTCCTTCTCGCCGTGGATGTAGATGCGCTCGGCGCCCTGCGCCTTGGGCGAATTCTTGATGCGCGTGATGAGTTCGTCCATGTCGGCCTTGAACTCGGCGACGGGGCGGAATCCGTCAATGCGGAGCGCGCCGAAGAAGTGGCCGATGTTCGCAGGGAGCGGCTTGCCATCCGGCGTCTTGGGGTACACCAAGTCCGCGTAGGCCGCGCCAGGCAGGACGGCGGACAGGATGTCCACAAGGAGCGCCAGGCCGTAGCCCTTGTGGCCGCTGTGCAGTTCGCCTTCGCCGCCCAGGGGGAGCAGGCCGCCGCCGGCGCGGGTCGCGAAGTTGCGCAGCACCCGCGTGGCGTCGTTCGTGCCGACGCCGGTCTCGTCGGTGGCCCAGCCGTCGGGCATGGGCTTGCCCAGGCGGTCGTACACCTCCAGTTTGCCGCGCGGCACCACAGAGGTGGCCATGTCCAGCACGAAGGGGCGTTCCTTTCCGGCGGGAGCGGCCACGGCGATGGGGTTGGTGCCGAACATGGCGTTGCGCCCGAAGGTGGGGACCACCAGCACGTCGGCGTTGGTGGTGGAGATGCCGATCATGTCCTTCTCCAGCGCCATCATGGCGTAGTAGCCGGCGATGCCGTAGTGGTTGGAGTTGCGCACGGCGACGAACCCCGCGCCGAGTTTCTCGGCCTTCGCGATGGCCATCTGCATGGCGCGGTACGACGGGGGCTGGCCGAGGCCACCGTCGGCGTCAATCGTGGCGGTGGTGGGCGTCTCGTGGACCACGCGCGGCTTGGCGTCCAGCCGCATCATTCCTGTGCGGATGCCGTCCACGTACCGCTTGAGGCGGGCAACGCCGTGCGAGTCCACGCCCCGCAGGTCGGCGGCCACCAGCACGTCGGCGGTGATTTCGGCATCTCCCTGCGGGACGCCAAGGGCCACGAACACGCGCGTGCAGAACTCCCGGAGTGCGTCGGGCCGGATTCGGAATTCGGTTTCTTGAGCCATTGCTGTTCTCCTTTCTGTGTGTACGATGAGAGTGCGACGGTATTCAAAAAACGCGGAACAGGAGACGCGCCTGTCGGTCGGCCTGTTCCGGTGGATGTGCCTTGTCCTGTTCGCTGCGCTCCTTTGCGCGGCCAGAGACCTCACGGGGAGCCGATTCTACCCTTGGCTGAATCGGCGCTCCAGTTCCTCCAGCAACGTCGCGGCTTCAATGAGTTTGTCCAACGGGTTCTGCTTGCCTGTGAAATATCGGTAGTCGCAGGGCATGATGTCCAGCGTTTCCATCAGTTGTTTGTGGCGCGCTCGGACGCGCGCGGCGCTGGTGTTGTAGAACCGCGCGACGGCCTGGACGGTGGCGTCTCGGAAGTTGACTTTCTGGACGGTGTAGTCCAGCGCCGCGGCCCAGGCCTCGGGGGCGGTGCGGGTGATGCTCTCGCGCCCCCGCGCGATTCGGAACTCCAGCCACATTTGGAGCGCGGCGCCCGTGTCTTCCAGCGACATCCCCCTGGCTTTCATCTTGTCGGTGAGCACGGCCTCAACGGGGTCAAACGAATTGGCGAAGAACTGCTGGAAGCGCGCGGCCAGAGCGCCCGTGGGTTCGCAGCGCAGGAATTCGGCGATGGACTTCAGGGCCAGGTTGTAGTCGCCTGCTCGCGCAAGGGCGCGCGCCAGGTTCAGGTGATACTCGGCGGCGTCGGGCGCCAGTCGGATGCTCTTGCGGAAGCAGTCAATGGCCTCGTCCAGTTCCCAATTGGCGTAATGAGCCAGGCCCTGCTCGTTCAGCGACTGCGCTCTCTGTTGCTGTCTGTTCTGGGGGCTTCTGGCCACCCGCGACCTCCGTATTCGTTGTGAAGATTATAACACGGGCCGCCGATTCCCGCAAGACTTCAGTGCGAATCTGGGCGCGGCTCTTCAGACTTCGCGTCCTCCTCCACGACGCGGGTCAGGGCGGTGATGGCGACTTCCACCATGGCCGAGTCGGGCTCGCGGGTGGTGAGGCGCTGAAGGGCCAGGCCAGGCGCGGAAATCCAACTGACCCAGCGCCGCGCCTGATGGTTCGCCGAGAAGCGCAGCCACTCGTAGGACAGGCCCGCGATGACGGGAATGAGCAGGATGCGCGACGCGTAGCGCACGGGCCACGACGGGCGGCCCAGAAAGGCGAAGACGAAGATGGACACGACCGCCACCACGAGCAGAAACGCCGTGCCGCACCGCGTGTGGGCGGTGGTATGCGCCTGCACCGCGTCGGGCGTGAGCGGCGTCCCGTTCTCGTAGGCGTTGACGGTCTTGTGCTCCGCGCCGTGGTAGGCGAACACGCGCTGGATGTCGGGGATGAACCCGATGGCCCACACGTAGGCCAGGAAGATGCCCAATCGGATGAGGCCCTCAATGATGTTGCTGACCAGCGCCGAGGCGATGTACCGATCCACAAGGTTGACGATGACCAGCGGCAAGACGAAGAACAGGCCGATGGCCAGGGCGAACGATACGGCAATCGTGCCCCAGGCGATAGGCCCCGAAAACTGCACGTCTTCCTCGCCCAGGGCGACGTCGGCGGAGTACATCAGGCTGCGGATGCCCAGGACCAGGGTATCCACGAGCGTGGCCACTCCGCGCAGCAGGGGGAGTTGGAGGGCGCGGCTCTTGTGGAACTTGCTGGTGAGGGGTTCCGAGTGGACGATGATTTCGCCATCGGGCTTGCGCACGGCAACGGCCATGTGCTGCCGTCCTCGCATCATAACGCCTTCAATGACCGCCTGGCCGCCGTAGTGATACTGGGACATTCGCCGCGATTCTCCTTTGGGATAGACCTGGGCGGATTGTACATGCAGCGACGGGGGAATGTCAATTTTGCCGCGGCGCTGGAGGGGACAATTCAGAGTGGGGGTGGCGCAAAGACCCCAAGGGTCTCCGAGACCCTTGGGGTTTTCACACTTGTGGGGCGCTTGACCTCACCTATCCCCACCCCAGCCCTCCCCTTTCCTCTCCGCCGGCGGAGAGGAAAGGGGAGGGTGTGGGAGGGGTTAGGTGAGGTAGCCCCTGCTCGGCGACCCAACGACGCTTGGTCATTACTCGCCCCAGAATTGAAGTGCACCCGCGGAGGCGGCGGCACGGGCGCGGCGCGTTGGCAGTTGCGCGGCGATGGGATGTGGGGCTATACTGCAATCGGCGCTCTGGGTTCTTGCCGCGGCTGGCCCGCGCAGGCCGAAAGCGGGCGGCCCGTTGGAGGTCGGCATGAGAGTTCGCGTGCTGCCGTTGACCTTGCTGTTGGCCACACTCCTCATCGTGGGGGCGCAGGGGGGATCGGCGAATCCCCGCCCTGTGCTTTCGGCTGCGTTGCATTTTCCCGCGGGGCGCGCTCCCGTGGCGGTCCTGAACGTGGATGCGGACGGGGATGGCCTGGCTGACATCGTGGCGGCGGCCAGGGACGACGATAGCATTGCGTTTCTGAAAGGCGCGGGCAACGGCACGTTCCGCGCGCCGGTGCTCTCCGCGGCGTGCCCGGGGCTGACGGCGCTTGCGGCGGGGGATTTCAACCGCGACGGCCGGCCGGACATGGCGTGCATCGGGCAGTCCGAGGAGGCGGTGCGGGTGCTCGCGGGCAGTGGCACCGGCGCTTTTGCGCCGCGCGCGACTCTGCCGCTGGAGGGCTTGCCGGGGGCGGTTGCCGTGTCCGACTGGACCGGCGACGGACGCCTGGATGTGGCCGCTTCGGTGCCCGGGCAGGGCAAGGTGGTGGTCTTCCCCGGGCGGGGCGACGGCACGTTCGCGGCCGGCCTGGTAACGCCGATCGCAGCGGGCATAACGGAGATCGCCGCCGCGGATTTTGACGGCGACACCTTGCGGGATATGGCCGTCGCCAATCCGGGGGCCGGCGGCATATCGCTTCTGCTCGGCACGGGGGCGGGGGCGTTTCGCCTCGCGGATACCGTGCCCGCATCCCCTGGTCTGCGCGGTCTGGCGGCCGCAGATGTGAACGCGGACGGACATGCCGACCTGGTCGCGGCGGACTCGCTGACGGATCGCGTCTTCTGGTGGCGCGGTCTTGGCGATGGCACGTTCGCCGAGCCGCTGTACGCGCTGACGGACCGGGGGCCGGTGGGCCTGGCCGTGGGCGACGTGAGCCGAGACGGCTGGCCCGACATCGTAACCGCGAACGCTGCAGGGCAGACCCTGTCGGTGGTGCCGGCTTCGGCGGCGGGGCTAGGGCCGGCCTATTCCCTGCCCGCGGGCGAAGGCCCCTCGGCTGTGGCGCTGGGGGACTGGAACGCCGACGGGTGGCCCGATGTGGCGATCGGCGACGTTGCGCGCGACAGAATCGCCCTGCTCCTCGGCGACGGCCGGGGCGGACTGCTGTCGGCGCGCGCCTATCCGGTGGGCGACGGGCCGGTGGCCGTGAAAATCGCGGACGTGGACGGGGACACCTGGGCCGACGCCCTGGTCATCAGTAGCCAGAGCCGCATGCTGTCGCTGTTTCGGGGCAGGGGCGTGGGAGGGCTTGAGCCGTGGGCAGCCCTGGCCACGGGGAGTTACCCCTCGGCCGTGGAGACGGGCGATTTCAACCGCGACGGGCGCACCGACATCGCGCTGGCGAACATGGGGAGCGGCGAACTGTGGACCTTCTTCGCCACGGCGGAGGGCATGTGGGATGGGCCTCATGTGCATTTCCTGGGCGGCTGGCCTGAGGGCCTCGCGGCCGGGGACTTCAACGGCGACGGCAACTCGGACCTCCTGGTCGGCGACACGCTCGCCGATCGCGTGCGGGTGCTCTACGGCACGAGCAGCGGCGACTTTCACGAAGGTTCGCTTCAGTATCAGGTAGGCCCTGACCCTCGCCACCTCGCCGTGGCTGACCTGAACCGCGATGGCGTCCTGGACGGCGTGGCCGGATGCGAATCGGGCCAGCAGGTTTGCAGGCTGCTGGGCACGTCGGCGGGGACGTTTGTGGTCTCCTGCTTTGCCGCCGGCGGGCGGGTTGGTGCGCTGGATGTCGGCGATGTGAACGGGGATGGCGTCCCCGATGTCGTGGTTGCGCTGCGCGACGCGGGGCAGGTGGGGGTGCTGCTGGGCAGCGGCGCTGGCTCGTTCGGCGCGGTGCGCACGTGGGATGTGGGCGCTGACCCCACGGGGGTGGCCCTGGCGGACATAGACGGGGACGGGCAGGCCGACGTGGCGACGGCAAACCGAGGTTCGGGCGATGTCAGCGTGCTGCTGGGGGACGGCAGCGGAGGCTTCGGCGGGAGGCTGGACTACGAAGCCGGGCTTTGGCCCGTGGACGTGGGCGCGGCGGATGTGGATCACGACGGAGATGCCGACTTGTTCGCCGTGGATGCCCGCGGCGACGCGCTGAGGGGCCTCATCGGGACGGCCGCCCCGCACCCGCGCCTGTTCAAGGGCGACCTGCTGGATCCGATCCGCGCGGGCGACAATCAGCGCTATTTCATCACGGTAACCAACCTGCGCCGCGTGCCCATCACGCAGGTGGTGCTTACGGATACGCTGCCCGCCGGCCTGGATTTCGTCAGCGCGGACTCCGGGGGCGTGGGCCAGTGGGGGAATCCGGTGGTTACGTGGAGCCTGGGCACGTTCGCGCCCGGCGAGGAGCGGACGATTCGCCTCGTCGCGCATACCCGCTCGTCTCTGGCCGGCGGGTCGGTGTTCACGAACACGGTCGTGCTGGGCTGCGCCGAATGCGCCGGGGCCAGCGCATCGGCCGACACCAGGGTGCTGGCCCCGACGCCGACACCCAGCCCGACGCCGACGCGCGTGCCCGTGTCGCCCAGGCTTCGGCTGCCCGTGATGTGGGTGGGGCGGTAACCGCGAATAACACGAATCTACGCGAATGAATAAGACCCCCAAGCGTCTCGGAGACCCTTGGGGTTGTAACCGCGAATAACGCGAATGCACGCGAATGTAAGACCCCCAAGCGTCTCGGAGACCCTCGGGGTTGTAACCGCGAATAACACGAATCTACGCGAATGGGGAGAAGAGCCCAGGGTCTTGGGGTTGTAACCGCGAATAACGCGAATCTACGCGAATAAATAAGACCCCAAGGGTCTCCGAGACCCTTGGGGTCTCGGAAGGCGCGGCTTCAGCCCTCCGCCCGTTGCGATGGCGGCGGCAACCCGCCGTGGCGCTCTTCCTCGGCGGGCCGATTTTGCATTGGCGGGCGTTTTGTGCTATTATAAGCGCGGTCCTGGGGGATCGTCTAGTGGTAAGACAACTGACTCTGGATCAGTCGACCGAGGTTCGAATCCTCGTCCCCCAGCCTGATTTGGTGTCCGGCTGGCAGAAGGCGCTTCTGCGAGTCGGATTTTTGTTAGGACTCGCGGAACCCCGATGGCGTGGAACCCCGCGCGACCCCATCCGCCGCTGGATGGGTTCCCTGGGCGGTCTCGGTGTGCGATGCGCTTCCGAACGTGCGTCGCACCTCGGTCGCCAACACAAGACGGAACCGAATCCCTGGGCGACGGCGCTTGATTCTCTGCCCGCTCTGTGCTATAGTATGCCAGGCGTTCGGCCAACTCCGGCGCAACCCTGTGCGCGATGTGAGGGAATGAACCCATGGTAGCAAACGAGACTCCAACCCCATCCAATTTCATCCGAGATGCGATTGAGGAAGACCTGCGCACCGGCAAGTTTACCTACGTGCGCACGCGGTTCCCTCCCGAGCCGAATGGATACCTGCACATCGGCCACGCCAAGGCCATCTGCATTGACTTCGGCATGGCCGAGGAGTTCGGCGGCCTGTGCAACCTGCGGTTTGACGACACCAACCCCGTCAAGGAAGAAGCCGAGTACGTGGAGGCCATCAAGCGCGACATCCGCTGGCTGGGGTTTGACTGGGGGGACCGCGAATACTACGCCTCGCAGTATTTTGAGCAGTTGTACGAGTGGGCCGAGCAACTGATCAAAGACGGCAAAGCCTACGTGGATAGCCTGAGCGAGGAGGAGATCAAGGAGTATCGCGGCGCGTTTGGCATCCCAGGCAAGGAAAGCCCCTATCGGAACCGTTCCGTGGAGGAGAACTTGGACCTGTTCCGGCGGATGCGCGCGGGCGAGTTCCCCGATGGCGCCCACGTCCTGCGCGCGAAGATTGACATGGCGTCGGGCAACATGAACCTGCGCGACCCTATCATGTACCGCATCCGCCATGTGTCGCACCACCGCACCGGCGACAAGTGGTGCATCTACCCGCTGTACGACTGGGCGCACGGGCAGTCCGATTCCATTGAGGGGATCACGCACTCGCTGTGCGACCTGGCCTACGAGGATCATCGCCCGCTGTACGACTGGTTCATTGAGCAACTGGGCATTCACCATCCTCGCCAGATTGAGTTTGCCCGACTCAACCTCAGTTACACGGTGCTCAGCAAGCGCCTGCTGTTGCAGTTGGTGGAGGGCGGCCACGTGAGCGGCTGGGACGACCCGCGCATGCCCACCCTCGCGGGGATGCGGCGGCGCGGCTACACGCCCGAAGCCATCCGCACCTTCTGCGACCGCATCGGCGTCGCCAAGAACGAGAGCATTGTGGACATCTCGCTGCTGGAGCACTACGTGCGGGAGGATTTGAACAAGCGGGCGCAGCGGGTGATGGCGGTGCTACGCCCTCTGCGGCTGGTGATCACGAACTATCCCGAGGGCAAGGTGGAGGAAGTGGAGGCGGTCAACAACCCCGAGGATCCGTCCATGGGGACGCGGATGGTGCCCTTCTCGCGCGTGCTGTATGTGGAGCGGGACGACTTCCGCGAAGACCCGCCGAAGGGGTGGTTCCGCTTGTCGCCCGGGCGCGAGGTGCGGCTGCAGCATGCCTACTACGTAACCTGCCAGGAAGTGGTGAAGGATGCGTCGGGCCAGGTGGTGGAACTGCGCTGCACCTACGACCCCGAGACGAGGGGCGGGCGCTCCGCGGATGGCCGCAAGGTCAAGGGCACGCTCCACTGGGTCTCGGCGGCGCACGCTCTGGACGCCGAGGTGCGCCTCTACGACTACCTGTTCACCAAGCGCGACCCCACCGAGGTGGAGGAGGGCAAGGACTTCAAGGATTACCTCAATCCCAACTCGCTGGAAGTGCTGCAGGGGTGCAAGGTGGAGCCGAGCCTGCGAGGGGCCGCGCCCGGAAGCCGCTACCAGTTCCTGCGCGTGGGCTACTTCTGCGTGGACCCGGACTCCACCGATGGGCACTTTGTGTTCAATCGGACTGTGGGGCTGCGCGACACGTGGGCCAAACTGGAGCAGCAGGTATCCGCGAAGGGCGATGAGTGATGTCCCATCCACGGAGCCTGGCGCGTTGAATACGGAAGCCCCTGGCCGCATATCGCGGTCGGGGGCTTTTGCGTTGCGCTGGGGCCTGGCCTCGCGTGAAACCGCAGGGGGTCGATTCATGCCGCAAGCGAAGAAGGCGAAGCACACCGGGGTTCTTGTGGGCGTTGTGGGGGGCGCGGTGGCCGTGGCGGCGGCGGTGCAGGTGGCCTTGCCCGCGGCGATCCCGATGGTCGCGGGGATTCGCTTCCTGGCGCTGACGGGCTACCTGTTGATCTTCTGCGCCATCGTTTCGTCTGCCTACATGGTGGAACTGGTGCGGTTCTTCGGCAGGCCGTTTATCAGGATTCACCACGTCGTGTCCATCACGGGCCTGGCGCTGGTTACCCTGCACCCGATGCTGGTAGCGGTGCAGAGCCAGAGCCTGGGCGTTTTCCTGCCGCGCTTTGACTCGGTGCGGGTGTTCCTCCAACTGGGCGGTCGGCCCGCCTGGTATCTCATCGCCGTTGCGGTCGTCGCGGCGTTTCTGCGGCAGCGCATCGGCGCGGCCTGGCGCACGGTTCACGCGCTGAACTACGCGGCCTTCGCCCTGGCGACGGCGCACGCAAACCTGCTCGGCGGCAACTTCCAGTGGCCGCTGCTTCGCTTCGTCTCGTGGGTTCTGCTCGGGGCCGCGCTCGGAGTGTGGATTCGGCGACGATTGCGGGCGCGCCCCGCCCGTGGCCGACAATCGTGAGCGTGCAACCCAGGTTTGCGCGCGAAAATTTAAACTTGTTTTTGCCCGCGGCGATTGACAGCGCCTCACGAACACGCTAGAATGGGGTTGTGAAGCCCGATTGGGCTTGCGGGCAGATGGTCTGTACTCCACGCATAGAAAGCCGCTCTGCACGTCGGAGAGACGAGCCACTGCCGCAGTGGATCGGGATGGTAGCCGACAATCCGACTACGCATCCTCTCCGCTTGGGCCGGCTACGGTAGGCTTTGACGCCGGGTTGGTCGCTCTCGGTCAGGACACGAGGCGTAGAAAGGAGGTGGTTCTCCAGACCTGTACCGTTGATGGGGCGTCCCTCTGACCGACGTGAGGCTCGCCCCCGAATCGTGTGTATCCCCCGTTGAGTGATATGAGCGAAAGGTAAGGAGGTTCCGTATGAAAGGCCGACTTTTGGGTTTGCTCGTTATCGTCGCCATGTTGCTGGCGGCGATCCCCTCCACAGCAGCGCCGCCAAGCGCTTCGGGCGGGCCTTCCGCCGCGGCGATCCCCGATGATCTGGCGCAAGAAGTTACCCTCACGGCTGTGGCCGACACGTGGATCAACGGATGGCAGCCGAACGCGAACTACGGCACGCGCAACGAGTTCTACGTGCGCAACGGCAATGTCCACGCGGCGCTCCTCAAGTTTGACCTGTCGGGCATCCCCGCGGGCGCGACGGTGCTGAAGGCGCGGCTCACGCTCTATCCGGTGGACCTAGGGTCGCTCGGCCCCTTGGTCGCTGACCGTAACCTGACTCCCATTACCACTATGCATCCCTTCACGCTATCCGCCTACCAGGTCTATCGCGCCTGGGACGAACTCCAGGCGACCTGGCTCAATGCCACCACCGGCGACATGTGGGGCGTGCCGGGAGCGAACGATTCGGCGACCGACCGCAGCGCAGCCGCCGCCGATTCGGTTACGATCACCGACGAGACCGAGGTGTACCTGAATGTTACGTCGGTGGTCGCCGAGTGGGTGTCGGACAGCACGACGAACAAGGGCCTGTTCCTGGGCGGGAGCGCCACCAAAGCCATGGCCCGCGCCTTCGCGTCATCCAGTTACTGGAATCCGGAGATGCGCCCGAAACTGTACGTGCTGTACACCACGTATCCGGTGGCCAGCAAGGGCGTGGAGCATTTCAAGGCGTCGGCGGACACGTGGATCAGCGAGTGGGCGCCGGCGGCGAATTACGAAGGCCGCGACCGCATCAAGGTCCGCACCGGCGGCGAGTTTGAGAGCCTGGTGAGGTTTGACCTGGGTGGCGGGTTGGCTGCTGCGGGCCTCCCCGAAGGGAGCGTCGTGGCCAAGGCTACCCTCAGGCTCTACAAGTTCCAGACCGAGTTCCTGCCTGACCGGTTCCCGCCGGGGGATGGCGACAAAGCCCCTGGCCTCTCGGGCCTGAGCGCCAAGGTCAAAGGCAACCCGGCGCCGAACGCCATCGGGGCGGCGGATGCCCCCTACTGCTCGCCCGACATGTACGAGCCGGACGACACGATGGAGCAGGCCAAGTGGTTCACGGTGGACGGCCTGCCGCAGACGCATGGCTTCCACGAGTGCACCGAGAGCGACTGGGTCAAGTTTGAGGCCACCGCGGGCACCCGCTACATGATCCAGACGCTGCGCCTGGGCGAGTTCTATGACACCATGCTGTACCTATACAATGCCAGCGGGACGGAACTGGCCTTTGACGACGACAGCGGTCCGGGTTGGGCTTCCACCATCGTCTGGACGGCTCCCGCGGATGGGGTGTACTACGTGAAGGTCGTGGAATACCCGGGCGACTGCGACCCGCTATCCCCGTGGTTTGACTGCTCCAGCGGGAGTTACGACTTGGCGATCCGCTCGCTCGGCCTGCACGTGTACAAGGCCCTGAAGAACTGGTCGGCGAGCGAGGCCACGTGGCAGCAGGCCTCGGCCAGCGAGATGTGGGAGATTGCCGGCGGCCGTGGCGGAACCGACCGCCAGATGCCTGCGCTGGACACCGTCCAACTGAAGCCCGAGAAGGGCTGGGTGGAACTGGACGTAACGCAGGCGGTGCGCGACTGGATGACGGACATGACCGCCGCCGAGGACAACTTCGGGTTCCTGCTGGAAGCCGCCGATGATGTCTCGCGCGAGCATGCCTTCGCGTCCATGGAGTACAGCGACCCCACCAAGCGCCCGGTGCTTGAGGTGGTGTACGTCGTCAAGCCACCCGATCTCACGCTGAACGTGGTTGCCACCAACGACTTCCACGGCGCGCTGGTCGGGCGCACCTACTCCTGGTCCAGGGGCAACGTGGTGGGCGGCCTGGCGTGGATCGCCGGGTACTACAACGTGCTCCGCAACCTCAACCCTGGCGGCGTGATCCCGCTGGACGCCGGCGACATGATGCAGGGCACGCTGGAGAGCAACTACTTCTTCGGCGAGTCCACCGTCGCCGGCTTCAACGCGCTGGGGCTGATGGGCGCGACCTTCGGGAACCACGAGTTTGACTGGGGGCTGGACAAACTGGCCGACCGCATCGCTCAGTCCCATTTCCCGTGGGTCTCGGCCAACATTCGACTGAAGGCCACCGGCGAGCGGCCCGACTGGGCGGTGCCCTACACGTACATTGAGGCCAAAGGCGTGAAGATCGGCCTGATTGGCGTGGCCCTGCCCGAGACGGGCAGCATCACAAATCCGGCGTTCACCGGCCACCTGAACTTCACCGACCCCGCTGCCGAGATCAACGCCATCCTGGACGAGGTCTGGGCGGGCGGCGCGAACATGGTCATCGTGATTGCGCACATCGGTGGATTCGCGCCGGACTACGGCGACATCGCGGCCCTTGCCAACGCCCTGGATCCCGCCAAGGTCAACTTGCTCCTGTCGGGGCACACCCACTCGCAGATCGCGACGACCATCCACGGGATTCCCGTCATCCAGAGTTTCAACGGCGGCAGCGCCTTCGGGCGCGTGGACTTCACGGTGGATCCCTGGTTCAAGACGGTTACTTCCTTTACCGTGAAGCCCACGCAGAACGTGTACAACACGTGGAATGGCGGGCCTGCCACGTATGAAGGGCAAGTGGTCGTGCGCGATGAGGCAGTGGCCGCGGCCCTGCAGCCGTACCTGGATGCGGTGCAGGAACTCAAGAACACGGTCATCGGCGAGGCGCTGGTGCCGCTCACGCGCGACTACCGCCATGAGTCGGCCATGGGCAACTTCGTTACCGACGCCATGCGGGCCTACGACGACACCATAGACTTCGCCATGACCAACAGCGGCGGGCTGCGCGCGGACATTGACGCCGGGCCCATCACCTTCGGGGAACTGTTCTCCGTCCTGCCGTTCGGCAACACGTTCGTCAAGGTGTGGCTGACCGGCGAGCAGGTGCGCGCCACGCTGGAAGACGGCATCACCGGCCAGCACGGCATCGTGCAGGTGTCGGGTCTGCGCTTCACGTTTGACTACGACCTGCCGGCGCACTCGCGCATCATCGGCGACGTGATTGATGCCCGCACGGGCGAGCCGCTGGATCCGACGCGCACCTATGTGGTGCTGGTCAATAATTTTATGGCTGCTGGCGGCGATCACTACGGCACTCTGCCCCTCGCTCCGCAGCAGGACACGTACACGGTGGACATTGAGTACATGGTGGATTACGTGAAGACGCACTCGCCCATCAGCGCCACGGTAGAAGGGCGGATCACGGCGCTCGGGACGCCTCCGCCGTACTAGACCGAGACAGGCGCGGACTTCTTCGGTGCAGCGGGCGATGCTCGCTGCACCGAATTTTTTTATGCGGGAACGGGGGCAGCGTTTGAGGGGCGCCGGGCGTTGGCTCGTTACTCGTCGGACGCGGGCGGGTCTGCCTGCTCACGGAGGGCCGGCCAGCGCCGCGCCAGGGCAGGGATGCCCAGGGCGAACAGCCGAAGCCGTCGGACAAACTGCTTTCTGTCCAGCGCAAGGGCGACGACGGCCCAGCCGATGATGGCGCCGCCCAGCGCAAGCGCCTGCTCAAACGCCTTGACCACCAGGGTGAGCACCACGAGGGCGTTCGCGGCAATGGCGCCCGACCGCGACCGCAGTTTGAGCCGCAGGAGGCCGACAGCGCCCACCCAGGCCGAGAATAGCCAGGCGGAGACGAGACCGGATAGGGCGAAGAAGAAGGCGACACAGGCGTTGAAGAAGACATCAAAGGTCAGGTCGTTGCGGCCGACCCAGCCCGGCGGCTTGCGCGAGGCGCGCTTCAGGTGTCCGTCCACGCTGTCCACCGTCCAGGCCAGGAGCGAAAGCCAGATGACCTGGGGCAGCGCGGCGGAGCCGGCGCTCATCCCCGCGTACACGACCGCAAGCCCCATCGGCACGCGGCTCAGGGTTAGCAAATCCGCGAGCAGGCTCATTTCGCTTGCCTCTTGCGATGGCCCAACAGGGCGAAACGCGCGTTTGTCGGCTTGTTCGCGTGCGCATCAGTGAGCATAGTATAGCGCGCTGCTGGCCCAGGGCAAACCCGGCGTCTCATGCGAAGTCAGGTACGGCGCACTTCCGGCAGTGCGTCGCACCTGGAACACACGGTGAAGCCGAGTCCAGTAAGTTGAGTTTGACAAATCGCGCACGATAAGTAGAATAGCCGTGCAAGCCCCCATCGTCTAGAGGCCTAGGACACAGCCCTTTCAAGGCTGCGACAGGGATTCGAATTCCCTTGGGGGCACCTGGGATTCGCACGGGAGCCGCACGCGGGTTCAGGGTGCGGCTTTTGTTTCATGCGGAGCCGACGAATACCAGGCGGAGGTGCGCGGTGGGCCTGTATGTGGTGGACGGGAACAACCTGAAGGAGTACATGGCACGGGCCGGGCTGCTGGACTCCGCCGATGACAACCTGCTGGTGTCGTGGCTCCAGCGATGGGCCGAGCCGGGCAAGAGCAAACGCCACAAGCCGCATCGGGTTGTGGTCTATTTTGATGCCGGCGTCCGGGGGCGGTACCTACCAAGGGGGAACGTGCGCGTTCAGATCGCGCCACCCGGCCTCGGTGCGGACGAGGCCATCATCCGCGAGTTGGCCCGAATCCCCGCCTCCGGGGGCAAGCGCGACGCGACGCTGGTTACGTCGGACCGAGCACTGGCCGAGCGCGCCCAGGCGCTGGGCGTGCGCGTGGTGGACTGCCTCCAGTTTGCGGGGCGCTCCCGCGACGCGGCGCAGAAGCCGGATGACGCGCTGGAAAAGGCGCAGGCGGCGAAGAAACTGGGGCGCGCCCTGGATGAGATTTTCCTCCCCCCTGGCGAGCGCAAAGCGCACGCCGCGCCTGCGCCAGCGCCTACCCGCATCTCCCCCGCCAAAGTTTCTCAACTGCGAGATCCCGTTCGGCTGGCCGACTTGCTCCGTCGGGGCGACCGCGTCATCCGACGGCGGGCGGCGCTGGCTCTGGGAGCGGTGGGCACGGACAGGGCGCGGCAGGCCCTGGAGGAAATCCTGCTGGGCGACCCCGTCCCCAGCGTGCGCGCCGCAGCCGCCGAGGCCCTGGGGATTCTGGGCGACAGACGGTCGTCTCGCGCGCTGGTGCGGGCGGCAGGCGACCGCTTCCCATTGGTGCGCGCCGCCGTCGCTTGCGCCCTGCGGCGCTGCGGGGGTGAGGGCAGTGAGGCCACGCTGGAGCGCCTGGCGCACGACGAGCGCCGCAGGGTGCGCCGCGCCGCGACCGAGGCCGAAGGGACTCGCGGCAAGAGTTGACATAAACACGGGAGGTCTCATGGGACAGCGGGTGCTCAATCTGGGGCACAGGGGGGCGAGCCACGACGCGCCGCAGAACACCCTGGCCGCTTTCCGCCTGGCCAATCAGTACGGCGCGGACGGGTACGAGTTGGACGTGCACCTCACGAAAGACGGCGTGCCCGTGGTGATCCATGATTTCAGCGTGGACAAAACCACCGACGGCACGGGGCCGGTGGCGGGGTTTACGCTGGAGGAACTGAAGCGGCTGGATGCCGGCGTCAAGTTCTCGCCTCGGTTCGCGGGCGAGCGCATCCCCACGCTGGCAGAAGTGCTGGATGTTCTGGAACCCCACATGATCGTCAATGTGGAACTGAAGACGACAAGCCTGGCCGACAACGGCCTGGAAAGGGCGACCATTGACCTGATCCGTGCGCGCGGCCTGCAAGATCGCGTCATCCTGTCCTCGTTCAATCCGTTCTCGCTGCTCCGCGTCCGCAAGATCGCCCCCGAATTGAAAATCGGTCTCCTGTACGCGCCGGACCTGCCCCTGTATCTGCGCAGGGCCTGGTTCCGCTTGCTCCTGAAACCCCAAGCGCTCCACCCGCACTACAGCATGGTGGACGCGCGATACATGCAATGGGCCAGGCGCAAGGGGTATGAGGTGAACGTCTGGACGGTGGACGACCCCGACGACATGCGGCGGCTGGCGGCGCTCGGCGTCAACGCCATCATCACCAACCGCCCCGACGTGTTGCGGTCCGTGCTGGGCCCCGCCTAGGTAGAGGGGGTTTCGGCGTCCTCGGGCCTTTCGTCGCCAGGGTGGCGCTCCAGGGCTTCCCAGTGCCAGTCGTAATCAATCGTAACAACCCCGGGCACCAGCAGGCTTTGGAAGAACTGCATGGCGGAGGCATGGCGGGCCGAGGGTTTCTTGGACAGCGCGATGCGGACCTGCCGCGCCACCGTCAGGGGGACGTCGGGGTTGAATACGCGCGGCGAAGGCGCGGGCCTGCGAATCTGCTCCCATCGGATGCGCTCGTTGGCCGAGCCGCGAATCGTGGCCGTATCGCCTTTGAACGGGCGCTCCAGGGTGATCATCTCAAACAGCGTTACGCCCAGCGAGTAGATGTCGGTCTGGGCGCTGACATCCTGCCCGCGGCACTGCTCGGGGGCCATGTACGCGGGGGTCCCTGGCGTGAGGCTGGTGGCTGTCGCCACGCCGGTCATGCGCGCGATGCCGAAGTCGGTTACCACGACCCGGCCATCGCCCTGGATCATGATGTTCGCCGGCTTGATGTCGCAGTGGTAGATGTTCAGCGAATGGGCGTAGTCCAGCGCCTCGCACACGGGCTTCAAGATGCTCAGGGCCTGCCCGACGGTCAGGGGCGATTTGAGCCTGCGCAGTTTGCGTCGCAGCGTCTCGCCGTCCACGTATTCCACCACGATGAACGCTTTGTCGCCGCTTTCCTCAAACCCGTAGTAGGCCATGATGTTGGGGTGGCGCAACTGCTCCAGGACCTGGGCCTCGCGGCGGAACCGTCGCAGGAAGACGCGGTCCTCGGCCAGGTCGTCGCGCAGGAACTTGAGCGCCACGGTGCGGCCGGTGTCGCGGTCGTGGGCCTTGTACACCTCGGCCATGCCGCCGCGGCCGAGGAACGTGGACACTTCATAGCGGTTGTTGATGGTCGTCCCTTCCAATCGTGCCATGGTGCGTCTCCTTGCTCATCGCTGCGAATTCGGGGCGTCGGGGCTAGCGCCCTGTGCCGCCGGATGTGGTGCGAATCTGCTGGGGCGGTGGGGGCGTCGGCGTGGAGATGGGCAAGGCGTTCATGTCGCCCCAAATCTTCACGCGGTCTTGATAGACCCAGCCGCTCTTGCCCTGGATGCAGCAGATTTCAAACCAGTCGCTCTTGGGCGAGCGGGCGATTACCTGGAACCGTTGCCCCTTCTCGGCCACGCTGATGATGGGGTACACGGTGGCGGGGCCGCTTCGGATGTTGGCTTTCTCGGTCTCTATGGTCGCGTAGATGGCGTTCTCGTCCACCGGGGTTGGGGCTGGGGTGGGCGAGGGCCGCGTGGCGGTGGGCG
>DAOTVT010000062.1:0-3363 GCA_034436295.1 Anaerolineae bacterium
CTTCAGCGTCGGGCATAATGACCTTAGCGTACATTCGTGTTATTCGTGGATGACCCCAGCCCGCCGTCCCCTCGCCCACCGGCAGAGGGCAAGGGTGAGGGGCGTTCGGATCGCGAAGGACACGAAAGGGCGCGAAAACCACGAAAATCTCGGCCACCCGGCCCGGCGCTTCAGCGTCGAGCGACAAGTAACCGCGAATCTACGCGAACGAACGCGAATTTGTCCCGTAACCCCGCGTCGCGGCATTCGTGGATATCGCGTCCGGGCCCGGCACCGAACCCCAGCCCGGCACATCTACAGCCCGCAGGGCTTCGCCCCTTCAGCCTGATGCTTCGGCGTCGGGCATAATGCCCTTCGCGTAGATTCGTGTTATTCGTGGATGAACCCAGCCCGCCGTCCCCTGTCCCGCGCGGGAGAGGGCAAGGGTGAGGGGCACGCACCCTCGGCGGTGGAATCCCCTACGCCGCGGCCAGCCAACTATACGCGCGTCCACGCCTGGGCCGCCAGTTCGCGCGAGCGGGCGGTGATGGCCTCCTCGTCCAGCGTCAGGAGTTTGCGGTCGCGCATGAGCACCCGCCCCGCGCAGACCGTCGCCGTGATGGCCGAAGCCTCCACGCCGAACAGCACATGCCACGGCAGGTTGCCCGCCGTGAGTGGCGTCGTGGGATGATAGTCCAGGAACACCAGGTCGGCGCTCGCGCCCGTGCTCAATTCGCCAAGCGTCGTGCCCGGCCAGAAGACGCGGGCCAGGCGGGCGTTGTCCGCGTAGGCGATGCGGAACACCAGGTCGCCCGGCATAACGCGGGGGTCGCGCTGCGCGAGTTTGTGCACCAGGTAGGCCGCCTTCATCTCCGCGAACATCTGGTTGGAGAACCCGTCGTTGCCCAGGGCCACGTTGACGCCGGCGCGGAGCATCTTCTCCACCTGCGCGACGCCCACCGCGTTGTTCATGTTGGAACGCGGCTGATGCGTAACCCACGTGCCGGTCTCGGCCAGGGCGGCGATCTCGCCATCGTCCACGTGGACGCAGTGGCAGGCAAGCGTCTTCGGGCCGAGGATGCCCGCGTCGCGCAGGCGGTGGACGACGCGCTTGCCCGACTTGCGCAGCGAGTCCTCCTGGTCGGCGATGTCCTCGGCCACGTGGACGTGGAAGCCCATGCTCAGGTCGCGGTTCGCGGCGACGCAGTCGGCCAGCGTCTCGTCCGACAGCGTCAGCGAGGCGTGAAGCCCGAACGCCGCGGCCAGCAGCGGGTTAGGGCGTGCCCGCAGCGACTTCGCAAAGCGGACGTTCTCGGCGATGCCCGCCTGGGCGCGGTCGGGGCCGTCGCGGTCGGTAACCTCGTAGCACAGGCTGACGCGGACGCCGGCCTGCTGCGCCGCCTCGGCGATGACATCCAGCGAGCCGTCAATGGCGTTGGGGCTGGCGTGATGGTCAATGAGCGTCGTTGTGCCGTGCTTGACGGCGTCCACCAGGCACACCAGCGCCGAGTAGCGCACGTCCTCCAGCGTCAGCGCCTTGTCCAGCCGCCACCACAGGCGCTCCAGAATCTGCGGGAAGTTCGCGGCGGGTTCGCCCGGAATCGCCATCCCGCGGGCGAAGGCTCCGTAGAAATGCGTGTGTGCGCAGATGGCGGCGGGCATCACGAGTTGGCCGCCCGCATCCCAGCGTTCGGTGTGCGGGAATCGCGCGGTCAGTTCGGCGGTGGAGCCGATGGCGGCGATGCGGTCGCCCTGGATGAGCAGCGCGCCGTCGTCTATCAGTTGAGGTTGCGCCCCCAGCGTCGCCACGCGGGCGTGGGTGATGAGCCATTGCGTTTGGGTGGACATGGTTGTGTTAGTCCCTCCTTTCGTTCTTGTGAGGCGGCGCGCCCGCAAGGGCTAGAACGGCCCGTAGCCGATGGCCGTGCCGATGATCAGGAACGCCGCCGTCGCCAGAATTACCCAGACCCACAACTTCAGCGACCACCTCAGCCATTTGGCGTAGGTAACCGCCGTGAGGCCGAGCACGATGAGGAGCACCGGGTTGGTAGGATACATCAGGTTGGAGAAGCCGTCGCCGAAGCAGTAGGCCGTTACGGCCACCTGTCGGGTTACGCCTACAAGATCGGCCAGCGGGATGAGAATCGGCATCATCAGGAAGGCTTTGGCCGAGCCAGACGCCACGAAGATCTCCATCACCAGCGCCAGCGCGTAGATGGCCAGGGCAGCCAGCGCGGGGCTGGTCTGGGTGAACGGGCGCGCGGCGTAGTGCAGGATGGTGTCCATGACCCCGCCGCTGACGACGATGTGCTTGATGCTCACGGCCATCAGGATGAGCACGATGCCCGGGGCGATGCCGCCGATGCCCTGGGCGAGGGCCTTCCAGACCGCCCTCTTGTCCTTCTGGGCCATCAGCCCCGCGCCCACGCCGCCGACGAGGAACAGCAGGCCCACCAGCGGCAGCGTGAAGTCCGACAGGGCGGGGATGAACGGCCCCGCCACCAGCGTCAGCACGATGAGAATCACGCAGACGCCGAACCATGCGGTCGCCCTGCCCAGCCCGGGCGCGGCAGCGGAAAAGTCCACCCCCGAATCAGCGAAGCGCGCGCGTTCGGCCTGGTCTTCGCGGTACACGAGCGACGCTTCGGGCTTGCGCTCCACCTTTCTAGCGTATCGCACGAGGAATACGGCCAGCAGCGCGTACAGGCACAGGAAGATGAGGAAGCGGAGCCATGCCCCCGAGAACAGCGGCAACTCGGCGATCTTCTGCGCGACGCCGATGGTGAAGGGGTTGGTGATGGCTGCCGAGAACCCCATGTTGGTGGCCAGGATGCTCATGCCCAGGCCCACCAGCGAGTCCCAGCCGAGGTAGAACGACAGGGCGAGCATCACGGGTACCAGCGGCACGACTTCCTCAAAGATGCCGAAGAAGGCGCCCAGCGCCATGAAGAAGAACGAGACGCTGACCAAGAGCAGATACTTGCGTCCGCCAGCCCACTGCACGATCTTGGCGATGCCCGCCCGCAGGATGCCGCTGGCGTCCAGCACGGCGAACGCGCCGCCCACCATCAGGATGAACACGATGATCATGATCACGACGATGTTGCCCGGCGCCCACAGCACCTCTACGGGCGCGGTGAACCATCGCCAGATGGGATAGTCGGGGCGCGCGGTGAACTGGAACGAGTCGGGCACCAGCATTTCGCGCCCGGATTCCAGCGTCCGCTGGTACGCGCCCGCGGGCAGCACGCGGGTCAACACGCCCGCCGCCACCATCAGGATCAGGAGGATGACCACCGATTGCAGGAAGGCCCTTGTGCTGATTTGCGCGCCTGGCTTGGTTTCCATGCGTGTCGTCTCCTTCGCGTCGGTGTGCGGGGCTTC
>DAOTVT010000063.1:0-15215 GCA_034436295.1 Anaerolineae bacterium
ATACCCGGCGGCGAAGCACGAGGCAAAAGGCGGGCAAGGCCGCCCACAACCCGTAGGCCAGGTTTCCATACCTGGCCGTGGTCGGGGTTCCCATACCCGACTGGCGGCTAGGGATAGCCGCTCTACACGACTCCTCCAACGTAGGCCAGGTTTCCATACCTGGCCGTGGTCGGGGTTCCCATACCCGACTGGCGGCTAGGGATAGCCGCCCTACACGCCCCATCCAACGTAGCCAGGTTTCCATACCTGGCCGTAGTCGGAGTTCCCGTGCCCGACTGGCGGCTAGGGATAGCCGCCCTACACGCCTCCTCCAACGTACGCCAGGTTTCCAAACCCGACCGGCGGCTAGGGATAGCCGCCCTACACGCCCCCTCCAACGTAGGCCAGGTTCCCATGCCTGGCCGTAGTCGGAGTTCCCGTGCCCGACCGGCGGCTAGGGATAGCCGCCCTACAAGTCTCCTCCATCGTAGGCCAGGTTTCCATACCTGGCCGTGGTCGGGGTTCCCATACCCAACGCGGCGGCTAGGGATAGCCGCCCTCCACGCCCCCTCCAACGTAGGCCAGGTTTCCATGCCTGGCCGTAGTCGAGGTTCCCGTGTTCCACTGGCGGCTAGGGATAGCCGCCCTGCACGCCCCCTCCAACGTAGGCCAGGTTTCCATACCTGGCCGTGGTCGGGGTTCCCGTGTTCCACCGGCGGCTAGGGATAGCCGCCCTACACGCCCCCTCCATCCGTAGGCCAGGTTTCCATGCCTGGCCGTGGTCGGGGTTCCCATACCCGACCGGCGACTAGGGATAGCCGCCCTACACGACTCCTCCAACGTAGCCAGGTTTCCATACCTGGCCGTGGTCGGGGTTCCCTTGTTCGACCGGCGGCTAGGGATAGCCGCCCTACACGCCCCCTCCAACGTAGGCCAGGTTTCCATACCTGGCCGTAGTCGGGGTTCCCGTGTTCCACCGGCGGCTAGGGATAGCCGCCCTACACGCCCCATCCAACGTAGCCAGGTTTCCATACCTGGCCGTGGTAGGAGTTCCCATACCCGACCGGCGGCTAGGGATAGCCGCCCTACACGCCCCCTCCAACGTAGGCCAGGTTTCCAAACCCGACCGGCGGCTAGGGATAGCCGCCCTACACGCCCCCTCCAACGTAGGCACCCCCGGCGGCTAGGGATAGCCGCCCTACGCACTGAACTAGCCGTTGGCGGCAGCCTTCAGCACGGGCCGGAACTTGTAGCCGTACACGATGAGGCCGTCGTCGCCGTCCTCGGTCAGTTTCCGCGTTACCATCTCCACAGGCATGCCGATGCGCACATCCTGCGGGTCCACGTCGGTCAACTGCGCCGTTACCAGCGGCCCCTCTTGCAGTTTCACCAGCGCCACCGGATAGGGCTCGTAGGCTTCGTATCCGGCCGGCGCATCCGACAGAACGGTGAACGAGTACACCTCGCCCTTGCCCGCGAACTGGAACGGCTCGTAGGCGGGCTTGGCGCACTCGGGGCACACATCGCGCGGCGGGAACAGTTTGGCCCCGCACGTGTTGCACACCTCGCCGGTGAGGCGATAGCGTTGATTCTGCAATCTCCAGTGTTGAGGAATAGGCATAGGTTTGTCCCTCCAGAGAATGGGCTACCCTTCGGCAGCCAGGATATGTGTGATGACGGTAGCACCGCTGCCGCCGATATTCTGCGTCATTCCGATTCGCGCGTTCTTCACCTGATTGGGGCCTGCCAGATGGCGCAGTTGCAGCACGGCCTCCACGATCTGGTACACGCCGGTAGCGCCGACCGGATGTCCGCGCGCCTTCAACCCCCCGAACGTGCAGATGGGGATGCGGCCGTCCAGCGCGATTTCGCCATCCTTCGCCAGGTACACGCCGCGCCCGCGTTCGGCGAACCCCGCCGCCTCCAGCGAGAGCGCCGCCGTGATGCTGAATGCGTCGTGGAGTTCAAAGAAGTCCACGTCATTCGGCCCGATGCCCGCCTGGCGGTAGGCCCTCTGCGCCGACAGCGCCGCCGCGCTCAGGAACAGCGGGTCGCGTCGGTCGTGGACGGCCAGCGAGTCCGTGGCATTGGCCGAGCCGATGATGCGCACGGACACGGGCTGGAACCTTCGGGCCACATCGGACGGAGCCAGCACCACGGCTGCCGCCCCATCGGCCACCGGCGACGAGTCCATCAGGTTGATGGGAGCCGCGACCATGCGCGCCCGCTTGAACGCCTCCAGCGAGATCGGCTTCCGGAACATGGCGTAGGGATTCGTGGCCGCGTTCTTGTGGGCGTTGATGGGGAATCCGGCGAAGTCTTCGCGCTGGACGCCGTACTCGTGCATGTAGCGCTGCATCAGGAGCGCGTTGAGCGAGACGAACGAGATGCCGTTGACGACCTCGTATTCGGCGTCGGCGGCCATGGCCAGGCCCGCCGTCGTAACGGCCCCCTTCTGGTCGGTCATCTTCTCCACGCCGACGACGATCACGACATCCAGCAGCCCGCTGGCGACCGCCAGATAGCCCATGCGCACCGCCGCCGCGCCAGAGCCGCAGGCCGCCTCTATCTTCACCGCCTCCACGCCGCGAAGTCCGACGAAATCGGCGATGAGCGCCCCCAGGTGCTCCTGGCCGTTGAGTTCGCCCGACAGCATGTTGCCCACGTACAGCGCGTCGGCCCGCTCTATGCCCGCGTCGCGCATGGCGGCCAGGACGGCATCGCCGGCCAGATGGCGCAGCGACTTGCCCCAGTGCTCCCCCACTTCCGTTTGACCGATACCGATAATGCTTACGTCTCTCAACCCGAACCTCGCTCGTTAGTGCATCTTCAGTTTTCCGCGATAGCGCACGTACAGGCCGTAGTCAATGACCTTGCGCCGTCGGATGTAGTCCTGCGTGAACGGCGCGCGGTCTCGGCGCTCGGTGATCTTGTCGGTTACGACGAAGGACATGGCGTCGCTGCCCGCGCCCGACCCGAAGGACACCAGCAGCAGGCGGTCTCCCGGCTCCGCCACGTCCAGCATCGCCGTCAGCCCCAGCAGCGAAGACCCCGCGTAGGTGTTGCCGATGACGTTGGCCAGCAGGCCCGCCCGAATCTGCTCGTCGGTGAAGCCCAGCGTCTTCGCGGCCCGCTCGGGGAACTTCACGTTGGGCTGGTGGAAGACGGCCATGCGGTAGTCCGATGGCTTCGCGCCGAGTTGCTCCATCAGCCCCCGCGCCGCCGCCAGAACGTGGCGGAAGTAGGCCGGGTCGCCCGTGAATCGGCTTCCGTGGGTCGGGTACTCCTGGCCCGGCCTGCGGAAGAAGTCGGGTGTGTCGGTTACGTAGGAGTACGAGCCTTCCAGGTAGGCGAGGCTCTCCTCGCGCAGGCCGATGATATACGCTGCGCCGCCCGCGCTGGCGGTGTACTCCAACTCGTCGCCCGGGCGGCCCTGGGCGGTGTCGGCGCCGACGATGAGCGCATACGGGGCCATGCCCGACGCCACGAACCCGAATGCGGCCTGCATCGCCTCGGTGCCGGCCTTGCACGCGAACTCCCAGTCGCCTGCCTGGGTCTCGGGCGTGGCGCCGATGGCCTCGGCCACGATGGTGGACGTCGGCTTGACGGCGTAAGGGTGCGACTCGCTGCCCACCCACACCGCGCCGATTTTCTGCGGCGCGATTCCCGCGCGGCTCAAGGCGTTGCGCGCGGCCTCAATGGCGATGGTGGCCGTGTCCTCGTCGGGGCCTGGCACGGCTTTCTCCGTGATGGGCGTGTCGCCGTCGCCCCCCTTCCAGACGCGGACGATTTCGCTGCCGGGAAGGCGGTAGCGCGGAATGTACGCGCCGTATCCGATGATTCCTACATCCCTAATCGGTTTCATGAATCTGCGTTCTCCGAATGCGTGCGAAGTAGTCGCAATATCTCCTCCGCCCGTTGGGCGCGGATGTTGTTCTCTGCGACCATGCGGTCGGCGACGATGTCCACCTCGTGGGGCTGGGCGCCCGCCGCGACGGCAACCTGGCGCGCGTGCAGCGCCATGTGCCCGCGCTGGATGCCCTCTGTCGCCAGCGCCCGCAGCGCCGCGAAGTTCTGGGCCAGGCCCACCGCCGCCATCACCTCGGCCAGTTGCGCCGCCGACTGCACGCCCAGAATCTTCAGCGCCAGGCGCGCCGTCGGGTGCGACCGCGTGGCGCCGCCCACCACGCCCACGGCCAGCGGCATCTCCAGCGAGCCAGCCAAATCCCCCGTCTCCGTGCGCCACCAGCGAGTGAGCGACGTGTAGCGGCCGTTGCGGGCGGCGTAGGCGTGCGCCCCCGCTTCCAGCGCCCGCCAGTCGTTGCCCGTGGCCAGAGCCACCGCGTCTATACCGTTCATGATGCCCTTGTTGTGGGTGGCGGCGCGGTACGGGTCCACCTCGGCCAGGGCGGCGGCCTCCAGAATCCGCTCCATGACCTCCTGGCCGCTCATGCCGTAGCGCGCCAGCGCCTGGGCGGGAATCCGCCCTTCCGCCCGCGCCATGCGGCGGTCGGTCAGGTTGGACAGGATGCGCAGGTTCACGCGCCCGCCGGCGATCTCCTCAATCATCGGCGCGAGGCCCTCGGCCAGCGAGTTGATGGCGTTGGCCCCCATGGCGTCCACGGTGTCAAAGAGCAGGTGCACCACCAGCATCGGCCCCACAGGCGACTCGGGAAAACGGCGAATCTCCAGCCCCCGCGCCCCGCCGCCCCTGGCCGCAAGCCCCGACTGCAAGAAGTCGGCGTGTCGCAGGATGCGCACCTGGGCTTCCCGCAGGGCACGCTCGGCCGCGTCCAGGTCGGCAAGGCCCAGCACCTGAATCTGCCCGATCATCTCGCGCCCCAGGGCCTGGGCCTGGAACCCTCCCCCCTGGCGGAAGAGTTTGGCGGCGAAACTGGCGCCCGCGACGACCGAGGCTTCCTCAATCGCCATCGGCACCAGGTACTCCACGCCGTTCACCAGGAAGTGCGTGGCGATGCCCAGCGGCAGAGCGCAGCGCCCCACCACGTTCTCTATCATCTTGTCGGCCTGCTCCAGCGGCAGGCTCGCTTCCAGAGCAGCGACCTCATCGTCGGCCAGATTCGCCCATTCCTGCACCAGGCGCTGCCGCTGCGCGATGCCGAGGGTGTAAAGGCCGCTGATCTCCGAGGTGCGCTTCCGTTCGGTCAAAAAGCCCTCCTCCCATAGACGCGCAAAGAAGGCGCAACACACGTTGCCGCCTTCCCGCACAACGCCACTATAGCACAGAAAGTCTGTCAAAAACTATCAAGTTGGGGCGATTTTCTGTCAGAGGCTGCCAAGCGCCGTGGCGAACATCTCGCCCAGGCGCACGAGGAGCGAAGGCCAGAGGAACAGGCCCACCCCCGCGGCGACCAGCGCCCACAGGTATGCTCTAGCCAGCCGACCGCACTGCGCGTGCGGCGCCAAAGACGGGTGGACGCTGACCCACAACACCCGCCCCCAGCCCAGGCTGGCAACCAGGGGCGCGGCCCTCGCCACAAGCCCCACCCATGCGGGCACAGGCGCGAGGGGCGCACCCAGCGGCGCGTGCACCCAGAACCCGACGCCCGCGGGCAGGCCGCACAGCCCAATCGCGGCGACCGCCACCAGCGCAATCCCTGCGGCGTGTTCGCGGGCGGCGCCTGCCCACTCGTCCAACCGCCGCGCCGAGCCGCCCTCCACGGACGCGAGGGCGATGGCCGCCAGCGCCACCGACGCGGAGTAGGCCGCCGCCGCAAACCAGAACGCACCCGAGGCGCGCCCGTCGGCGCCGAAGAGCCGCAGCGCCAAAACCGACATGCCCACCAGCGCCGTGTAGGCCAGCGTCCGCGAGGGGCGGTTGCTGGCGACAGCGAAGGCAGCGCCCACGACGACGCCGACGGCCGCCACCGCCACGGCCATCTGCCGCGCCTGCGCCGACGCCAGAAGTTCGGGGTAGCGGACGCACGCCCGCGCCAGGCCCACCAGAACAATCGGCTGGAGCACGCCCATCATCCACCCCGCCGCCAGGGGCTGGCCTGCATCGGCCATTCCTCGCACCCACGCCCAGAACGGGAACAGTCCGAGATACGCGGCGGCCCCGACCACGGCAAGCGTGCCCAGCGCCGCCCACGGAGGCGTCTGCTCCACCTCGGCGGTGAGGGCGCGGGCAAGCAGGACATCGCTCACGGCGAACGCGCACAGCCCCACGGCCCCCATCGCCACGGCGCGGGACGCGCCACGCCCGACGCGCGCGCCTGTCGCCTGGAACAGCCACACCGCCAACGGGAACACCAGCCCCAGCGCCACGAGCGACGTGGGCCCAGGTTCAACCGCCAGCGCGGCGCCCGCCCCAGCCATGGCTGGCAGCAGGAACGGGGCGAAGGAGGCATAGTCGGGCAGCAGGGCCGCCGCGAGCGCCAGCACCGCCGATGCGCCCGACGCCCAGGCCAGCGCCATGCGTGCCGCGTCGTCCAACACCAGCGTCTGGCCGAGCAGGGCCACGCCCGCGTCGGCGGGCAGGCGGATGCAGGCGAACGCCTCCAGCGCGAGGCCGACCGCCGCCAGGAGCGCGCCCCACCGCTTCAGGCCGCGCAGCGCGTACAGCGGCGCAAAGAGCACAAGCGGGCCGAGCAGGAGATAGCCCGTCGTGGCGGTCATCCTTCCCCCTCCGAAGTGCCCCAGACGGCCGCGAGGTGGCCCGAAGCCAGGCCCGTCAGAAGGTGGCCGCACAGCAGGAGCGCGGTGAGCAGAGGCCCGCCGCCCGCCGCCTGCGCGTACACCACCGCCGCGTTCAGCAGCGACAGCGTCGCCACCCCAACCCGCTCAGGCTCGCGGAACAGGCCCATCTGGGCCACGAATCCCCCGACCAGCGCAAAGCACGCCAACGAGACTCCGTCGCCCGCGTAGGGGAGCGGCCAGCGCAACGCCAACAACACGCACGCGGCGAGAGCCATCAGCAGCGCCGCCGCCCGAAACGGCAGCCCCAGGGCAGGGACGCCGCCCGCGCGGGGCGAGGGGCGCGCGCGAAGGCCCAGGTACAGCATCGCCGTCGCCATCCCGCCCACGGCGATGTGCAGCCACACGACGGTTTGGGCCGAAGCCGACGCCGCGACGAACGCGCTCCCCGCGTACTGCGCCACCAGCGCGAGCAGCGCAAGCCGCACGTCGGAGGCCAGCGTCGCCACGACGATGCCCCCGACCAGAAGCCCAAAGCCCAGCAGCGGGTTCACGGGAATGGATGCCACGTCTTCCCCCTACAGAATCCCCAACATCAAGACGAGTCCGAGCAGGAGCACCAGCGCCCAAAGGACGTAATCATCGCCGCACAGCAGGGCCTCCAGGCCGCGAAGGGCCAGCGCGAGCCTGTTCCCCAGGGCGGCCAGCCCCCTGCGCAGCCATCCCAGCCCCAGGATTCTGCCCGCGCTGGGGCCGTATTCCCGCCAGGCGTCGCCCAGATTCCCCAGTTCGGGCAGCGTCGTGGCCCCCAGCAGGGGCAGCACCAGCGCCGCCCACGCCCCAGGCGACAGCGCCCCGCCGCTCCATGCGGACGTGTGGCCGCCCAGCCACAGCGCCCATCGCGGCCCCAACGCCAGGGCCAGCGCCATGAGGCCCCAAGCGGCGAAAACGCCCATGCGGGGTTTGCCGCGCGCGGGCGACGGAGCCACTCCCGGATGCCACAGGGCTGCCATGGCAAACATCTGCCCGGCCAGCGCGAACACCAGCGGAACAAAGCCGGACTGATTCAGCAGGGACTGCCACAACCCGAGCACCGAGGCCATGGCCGGCGACAGCGGCCCCGCGCAAGCGACGGCCACAGGAGCCAGCCCCAGGACTATCCCAACCGCTCGCTGCAGGGGCGATGCCCAGTGCTGCGGCACCGGCCACCGGATGGCCCACAGGCCCACACCCAAGCCGACAGACGCGGCGATGGCCGCGAATGGCAGAGGGGCAGGCGCCATCCCTTCGGCCCACATCATCAGCAAGATTCCCAGGGGCGCGCCCAACGCCCACGCGACGCGCTGCCTGGGTTCGGCGTGCAACCAGGCCGCCATGCCGCAGGCCAACGTTCCCAGAGCGCCGACCCACAGCACCGCTTGCGGCTGCGGGAGAGGCCCCACGAAGGCGGCCCGCTGGGCCAGCGCCACTCCCGCGACCGTCGGCGCCAATGCCGCCGCATCCAGCGGCGAGTCGCCGTGCGCCCATTGCGACAGCCGCCGCGAGACCAGCGGGAAGACTCCCATGCGGATCAGGGCCACGCCGACGAGCAGCATCCGCGCGCGCGGCGTCCACGCGGCCACCTCGTAGGGCCGCAGGCTGGCCCCCTGCGTCTCGTGCCACACCCAAAGGATCGCCGCCAGGCCCACGCTCCCCCAGAAGGCGCTCCACGCGCCGATGGAGGCTTCGTCGGCCTCGTCCGCGCCGCTCCGTCCCCATGTCAAGACTTCCAGCAAAATCCAGGCCATGGCCAGCGCCAGGAGGTTTTCGGCGTACACCGAGAACAACGCCGCGGCGGCCAGAAGCCCGGCGCGGGGCCAGCGATCCCACGCGCCCACATCTGCCAGCATGGCTCCGGCCAGGGTCAGGATAAGGATGGCCGCGAAGGGGAACATCGCGGCGTCGGCGGCCAGCGCAGGGCCGCGCCCCAGCGACGCCGGCCACGGCAGCGCCGCGGGCGCGCTGTCCGCCGACAGTCGGAGCGCGACGGCGAGGATCGCAGCGCCGGTCATGCCCCCGACCGCCAGCGCCGCGCGCGCCCATGCCCGAAGGCGTCGGCCCAGGGCCTGGATGAGGATGGCCCACAGCGCCATCCAAACGAGAAGCGTCCACGGGTTCAGCAGTGTCATCGTCCTGCGTCAGTCCACAGACGGATTGCGCCGGTCGCCCGGAGCGGGCCGATTCTATCACATCTGGGGGAGTCGGGCAATTGACGAGGGCGGTTCGGCTATGTAGAATGGACGGCGAGTCCCGCCAATGTGGAGCATCAAGGAGGCCCTGTGAAACGCATCGTGGAGTGTGTGCCGAATTTCAGCGAGGGGCGCGATTCCCAGGTCGTGCAGCAGATTGTGGAGCGCATGCGCGGGGTGCCGGGCGTGCGCGTGCTGGACGTGGAGTCGGACCCCGACCACAACCGCTCGGTGGTTACCCTGGTGGGGTCGCCCGAGGCGGTGGAGCGGGCCGCGTTTGAGGGCATCGCCGCGGCGGCCTCGCTCATTGACATGCGGAAGCACAAGGGCGCGCATCCGCGCATGGGCGCGACCGATGTGGTGCCCTTCGTGCCCGTGCGCGGCGTTACGATGGAGGATTGCGTCGCCATCGCGCGGCGGCTGGGCGAACGGGTGGGGCGCGAACTGGGCATCCCCGTGTACCTGTACGAGGCGGCGGCCACGCGACCGGACCGCCAGAACCTGGCCGACGTGCGACGCGGCGAGTACGAAGGGCTGCGCGAGGAGATCCGAACGAACCCCGACCGCGCGCCGGACTTCGGCCCGGCCGAGATGGGGCCTGCCGGCGCCACCGCCATCGGCGCTCGCCCCTTCCTCATCGCCTTCAACGTGAACCTGGGCACGTCGGATCTGACGATTGCCAAGGCGATTGCCAAGGCGGTGCGGCATTCCAGCGGCGGGTTCCGCCACGTGAAGGCGCTGGGCGTCCCTGCCGGCAGCGTGGTGCAGGTTACCATGAACATGACCGACTATCGGCAGACGCCGCTGCACCGCGTCGTGGAAACGATACGCGCGGAGGCCAGCCGATACGGCGTGGCCGTTGTGGAGAGCGAGATCGTCGGGCTGACTCCGGTGGAAGCCCTGGTGGACGCGGCGAAATGGTACCTGAGCCTTCACCGCTTCTCGGACGAGCAGATTCTGGAGAATCGCCTCGCGGAGGAAAGCGAGGACATCACGCCGACGGCCATGCTGGACGCCGTGGCGGCGGCGACGCCCACGCCGGGGGGCGGCAGCGTCGCTGCGCTGGCGGGGGCGCTCGGCGCGGCGCTGGTGCAGATGCACGCCGGGCTGACCGTTGGCAAAGCCGGCTACGAAGCCGTGGCGCCAGAAATGGAGCAGATTCGGGCGCGCGCGGAGCGCCTTCGGGCCGACCTGGCCGAAGCCGTGCAGCGCGACAGCGAAGCCTACGACGCCGTGGTGCGGGCGTTCGCCATGCCCAAAGGCACCGACGAGGAGAAAGCGCGCCGCCGCGAGGCCATCCAGAGCGCGCTGGTGGCCGCCGCGGAAGTGCCGTTGCAGGTGGCCAGGGCCAGCGTGGAAGTGCTGGGCCTGACCCGGCAGGTGGCCCAGAAGGGAAACGCATCGTGCATCTGCGACAGCGGCGTGGCGGGCCACATGGCGTTGGCTGCGCTGCGCGGGGCCTTGCTCAACGTGGAAATCAACGCCCGGGACATCAAGAACCCCGAAGTGGCGGCCTCCTTGAGGGCCGAGGCTGCCGCGCTGCTGGAGAAAGGCAAGGCCCTGGCCGATGAGATAGAAGCCATTGTCGCGGCGCGGATGTAGGGGCAGTCCCCGATGGGTGGGGACTGCGCCCGCGGGGTGGTGGGCCCAGCCGGATTCGAACCAGCGACCAACCGGTTATGAGCCGGCCGCTCTGCCGCTGAGCTATGGGCCCCAGAAAGACGCGCAGGAGCGGGAGACGAGATTTGAACTCGCGACAGCCTGCTTGGAAGGCAGGTGCTCTACCCCTGAGCTACTCCCGCTCGTTGCGACGATGCATCCGCCGCGAGGTCGGGGTGAGAGGACTTGAACCTCCGACTTCAGCGTCCCAAACGCTGCGCGCTAGCCAACTGCGCTACACCCCGCATCGGCGTGTGCTACGGACATAAGTATAGCCCGTTTTGGGCCGGACGTCAAAGTGAGCGTGGGCAAACACGCGGCCCTGTCGCCGACGTCCGCGCGACCTTTGTAGGAGGAGGACATCATGGGAGACACCGAACGGTTCGGCTATCACAACCGCATCTTGCGGGTCAACCTCACGACAGGAGACATCCGCGAGGAAGCCCCCGGCGAGGAGTTCTACCGCGCCCACCTGGGAGGCCGCAACCTCATCGCCCACACGTTGCTGCGGGAGGTGCCCGCCGACGCCGACCCGCTGGGGCCGGAGAACCGTCTCGTCTTCGCGGCGGGCGTGGTTACGGGCGCGCCGATCGCGGGAGCCGGCCGCAACAGCGCGGGCGCGCGCTCGCCCCTCACGGGCGGATACGGCGACGCCGAGGCGGGCGGGTTCTGGGGCGCGGAACTGAAGCGCGCGGGGTTTGACGCCGTGGTGATTGAGGGCCAGGCCGACACGCCGGTTTACCTGCACATCCGCGACGGGCAGGCGGAAATCCGCTCGGCCGCGCACCTCTGGGGGCTTTCCACCGCCGAGGCGCAGGACGCCATCCGTCGGGAGTTGGGCGACCACGGCGTGCGGGTGGCGCAGATAGGCCCGGCGGGCGAGCGTCAGTCGCGGCTGGCCTGCATCGCCAACGACCTGACGCATTTCTACGGGCGCACCGGATTGGGCGCGGTGATGGGGGCCAAACGGCTGCGCGCCATCGCCGTGCGCGGCACCAAGCCGGTGCCCCTCGCCAATCCCGACGGCGTGCGGGCGCTGGCGAGGTGGCTGGCGGCGAACGACGAGAAACTCAACGCCGGATTCCGCGACACGGGCACCGCCGGAGGGGTGCAGTACCTGAACTCGTGCGGCGGGCTGCCGACGCGCAACTTCCAGGCGGGACACTTTGACCAGGCCGTGCGCATCGCGGGCGAAACCATGCGCGACGAAATCCTGGTGAATCGCGGCTCGTGCTGGGCGTGCATCGTCCGCTGCAAGCGCATCGTGGGCGGCGTGCACGGGCGACACGTGCTGCACCCCGTGTACGGCGGGCCGGAATACGAATCCGTCGCGGCGCTCGGTTCGTGCTGCGGGGTGGGCGACCTGGCCGCCGTGGCCCTGGCCAACGAGCGCTGCGCGGCCCTGGGGCTGGATACCATCGGCACCGGCATGGCCATCGCCTTCGCCATGGAATGCTACGAGAACGGCGTCCTCACGCGGGCGGATACCGACGGGCTGGAACTCCGCTTCGGCAACGCCGACGCCCTGCTGGCGATGGTGGAAGCCATCGGCGCGCGACGCGGCCTGGGGGACATCCTCGCCGAGGGGACGCAGCGCGCGGCCAAAGCCATCGGGCGCGGCGCCGAGCGTTTCCTGATGACGGTCAAAGGCCAGGAAATCCCCATGCACGAGCCGCGCTTCAAGCATGGGCTTGGGATCGGCTACGCCGTTTCGCCGACGGGCGCCGACCACATGCACAACATGCACGACGACGGGCTGGCGAAGGCGGGCCGCTCGTTCCGCGAACGGTTCGGGCCGCTGGGCATCCTGTCGCCCATGCCGGTGGACGACCTGAGCGAGCGCAAGGTGCGCGCCTTCTACTACGTGTCCACGTGGAACCATCTCTACAACAGCCTGGGCTTGTGCCAGTTCATGCCCTACTCGCCCAATCAGGTGGCGGATTTGGTGCGGGACATCACGGGGTGGAATGTGAGCCTGTGGGAACTGATGAAGGCGTCCGAGCGGGGCCAGCAGATGGCGCGCCTGTTCAACCTGCGGTGCGGCTTCGGGGAGGCCGACGACCGCCTGCCGCATCGCTTCCACGAGCCGTTCGCGGATGGCCCGCTGGCGGGCGTGGCCGTGAACCCCGACGAGTTCAGCCGCGCCCTGGCGCTGTACTACGGGATGATGGGCTGGGACGACGAGGGGCAGCCCACGCCCGCGCGCCTGGCGGAGTTGGGCCTGGAATGGGCGGGAGATGGCGGTGCCGGTGTCTAGTCCCAGGAAGCGCCCCGCGAAAATCGTTCTGGCCTCCAAAAGCCCGCGCCGCAGGGACTTCTTCCGGCTCCTGGGGCTGGAGTTCGTGGCCGATTCGTCCGACGCCGACGAGGACATCGGCGCCGACCTGTCGCCCGCGGAAGCCGTTCGCAGTTTGAGCGCAAGGAAGGCGCGCGCGGTGGCGGCCCGCCATCCTGGCGCGCTGGTGGTCGGCGCGGACACCATCGTCGTGCTGGACGGTGAGATTCTGGGCAAGCCAACGGATCGGGACGAGGCCGTGGCGATGCTGCGGCGTCTGCGAGGGCGGGCGCACGACGTGCTGAGCAGCGTTACCCTGATTGCGCCCGACGGCGCCGAAATCACGGAGTGCGCCGAGAGCCGCGTCGTGATGCGCGACTACGGCGACGCCGAAATCCAGGCCTACGTGGACAGCGGCGACCCGATGGACAAGGCGGGCGCGTATGCCATCCAGAACCATGCCTTCCACCCCGTGGCGCGGATTGAGGGGTGCTACGCCAACGTGATGGGGTTGCCGCTTTGCCATCTGGCGCGCGCGTTCTGGCGAGCGGGCGCGCCTCTGGACGCCGACGTGCCCGCGCTGTGCCGCGCCGCGACCGCCTATCCGTGCGAGGTGTACCCTCGGTACTGGCCCGGGCGCGGCCCGACCCGCTAGGCGGGGCCGTGGAACGCCGGCCAGATGTAGAAGCCCCAGGCGACGGCGTTCAGCAACAGCAGCGCGCCGCCCACAAGGAGCGGCAGCCTTCGCTGTGCCCTCGCGGGTAGCCACGGACTCCAGCCGGCCACCAGGCAGCAGGCGATGGGGCCGGCCGCGGGAAGCAGGTACCGCCCCTGCTGCGGGATGCCCTGGGCCACCGCCGCGCCCACGACCTGGAGCACGGCCAACGCGGCGGCGCCGGCCACGAGGATTTGGGCGCCGGACAGCGGGCGGGCCGCCCGGCGAAGGCCGCGCACCAGCCCCAGCCCGGCCGCTCCCGTGAGGCCGGCCAATGCCGCGTACCAGCCGACGCCCAGCCGCACGGTGAGCCAACCGAACGCCCCCCAGAAACTCGCGAAGGCCACGGCCAACCCGCGCGCGTATCCCCAAAGCGCGTCGGGCGTCCACGCCTCCGCCGAAAACGGGCGCGCGAGCCATTCGGGGCGGATGGCGAGGAGGCCGCCGGGCGCCGCGCCGGGGTAAGGCCAGACCTGCTCGGGCGCGACCAGCGCGGGCCGCGCGAGGAGCCAGAGGGCCAACGGAGCGCACGCGCCCGCCGCGGCGACCCCCGCGCCCAGCCACCAGACGCCGCGGCGTTGGCCTGCCCCGCGCCAGGTGAGGAGCAGGAAGAGCGCGCCCGTGGGAATCAGGAACAACGCGGTGCGCTTTGCCAGCAGAGAAGCGGCGACGAGCAGCCCCACGCACAGCCCCCGCGCGGGCGTCAGCGGCGCATCGGCCCACGACGCCATGGTGCAGAGGGCGGCCGCGCCCACAAGAGCGGCCAGCGTGTCGCTGTTCGCGCCTGCGGCCATGTAGGCGCGCATGGGCAGGAGGGCCACCAGGCACAGCGCCGCCGTGGCCAGGTGCGGCGAGCGCGGGAAAGCGGCGCGGGCCAGCCGAAAGACGAAGACCAGTTCCGCCAGCCCAAGAAGCACCGACAGCGCGCGCAGCACCCGCAACTGCGAATCTACCCCGGCGCCGCCTGCGAGCCGAAGCGCGCCCGCCGCCACGACGTAGTACCCGGGCGACGCGGCGATGGGCGGCAGGAGCACATCGGGCGCGGTGTCGGCCCAGAGCGAGGGCGGCGGGGGCCTGTGCGCGCGAATCTCCCAGAAGCGGTTCCGCACCAGCGAGGAGTACACTCCCCGCTCCAACTGCGTCGCGCTCCATACGTCGGAGAGGGTAGGCCAGCGGCCCAGGTCCGCCACCAGACGGGCCAACTGGTAGTGTTGCGGCTCGTCGGGAATCTGCCACAATGGGGTGAACGCAAAGCACCAGGCGGAGAGTGCCAGCCCGAGAAACAGGATGAGGCGTGGTTTCATGCGATCTGCTCCCCTCTGCCTGGCCTAATCCTCCGCCCGTTCTGCCCCATTTCCACTCGGCAGGCGACCTATGGGCAATGATAAGCCGCCCGCAAACACGGAGAACGGCGGCGGATGCTGGCACGCATCACCGCGCGGGGCATCGCACCGCGTAGGGACGACGCATGCGTCGCCCCTACCCTCAGCCCGCAGGGCTTCGCCCGTTCCGCCCGATGCTTCAGCGTCGGGCGCACGCGCACCTCACCCCCGGCCTTCGGCCTCCCCCTCGCCTGCGGCGGGGAAAATGGTAGGGGCAACCTGCGGGTTGCCCCTACGAGCGAACCGGCGCCCGCAGGGCTTCGCCCGTTCCGCCCGATGCTTCAGCGTCGGGCGCACGCGCACCTCACCCCCGGCCTTCG
>DAOTVT010000064.1:0-34273 GCA_034436295.1 Anaerolineae bacterium
CCTTCGCGATCCAAGCGCCCCTCGCCCTAGCCCTCTCCCAGCGGGAGAGGGAACGGCGCACCGCGCGCTGGCACAGCCCCCGAAGGGGCTTCGTTCCGTCAGCGCGGGGGTCCAGCCCCGCGCGGCACGTGCGAACGTGGCCGCGACTTTCGTGCCTTTCGCGCCGTTTCGTGTCCTTCGCGATCCAAATGCCCCTCCCCCTGGCTCTCCCAGCGGGAGAGGGAACGGCGCCCGCCCGCGCGCACCACCCCGCCCGACGCTGAAGCATCGGGCTGACAGAGCAAAGCCCCGAAGGGGCTTCGTTCCTTCAGCGCGGGGGTTCAGCCCCGCGCGGCACGCGCGAACGTGGCCGCGACTTTCGCGCCTTTCGCGCCCTGTCGTGTCCTTCGCGATCCGAACGCCCCCCGTCGCGGGGGTCAACCCCTCGTGTCATGCTGCGCCAGGCCCCCGCCGTCCACATGCGCAGGTTATCCTATCCCCGCAGACGGACTCCAGACGAGACGAAAACCGTAGTTTTCAGGCGTCCTGCCCGCGATATTCGTTCTATCCATCTGCACGGATGGCGCACTAGTTTTGCACAAACTTGTGAAATCTGCTATAATGCGCGCCGTGCCGCTGAACCATCACGCAACTGCATGAGGAGGAACGAGATGCCGACACGCGTACCCGACATCGTCATCGGCCGTCTGCCCCTGTATCTGCGCGCCCTTGAGCACCTGCTCAAGGAGGGACGCGAGATCACCTCGTCCCAGGAACTGGGAGAGCGGCTGGGCTACAGCGCGGCCCAAATCCGCAAAGACCTCTCCTTCTTCGGCGAGTTCGGCAAGCAGGGATCGGGGTATCGCATCGCGTATCTGGCGCAGGAACTGCGCAAGATTCTGAAGGTGGACCGCGAGTGGCCCGTGGTGCTGGTCGGTGTGGGCGACCTGGGCCACGCGCTGGTGCGCTACGCGGGCTTCAAGCCCAAGGGCTTCCGCATCGCAGCGGCCTTTGACAACGACCCCGCGAAAATCGGCCAGCAGGTCGGCTCGTTGGTGGTTCAGGATAGCCGCTTGATTCCGGAGGAAGTGAAGCGCATCGGCGCGCAGATCGCCATCATCGCCACGCCCGCATCCGCCGCCCAGGAGGTGGCCGACACGCTGATCGCGGCGGGAATCCGCGCCATTGTGAACTACGCGCCCATCTCGGTGAAGGTGCCGGCGGGCGTGCGCATCCAGTACGTGGACCCGGCGGTGCAACTCCAGCGCCTCACGTATTACCTGTAGCCGCCGGACAAGGTGGAACCCTCGCATGGTCGCTGATGTCCGGGCGAAGGCCCTGGAAGTCCATCGTCGCCTGCTGGCTGCCTACGGCGAACCGCCGCCTCCATCCGGGCGGGACCCCATCCAGTCGCTGGTGCTGACCATCCTCAGCCAGAACACCAACGACCGCCTGCGCGACATCGCATTCCAGCGCCTGCGCGACGCCTTCCCCTCGTGGGAGCAGGTCCGCGACGCGCCCGTGGAGGCCATCGGCCAGGCGATCCAGGTCGCCGGCCTGTGGAAGCAGAAAGCCGCGCGCATCAAAGAGGCGCTCCAGCGCATCACGGCGGAGCGCGGCGCGTTGTCGCTGGAGTTCCTCCGCGAGTTGCCGACGGAGGAGGCCCGGCGCTACCTGCTCTCGTTCAACGGCGTAGGCCCGAAGACGGCCGCCATCATCCTGCTGTTCACCCTGGGCATGCCGGCCTTCCCGGTGGATACGCACGTGCATCGCGTAACGCGGCGGCTGGGGCTTATCCCCGACAAGACGGGCCGCGAACAGGCGCACGAACGGCTGGAGGCGCTCCTGCCGCCGGACATCTACTATGCCTTCCACATCAACGTGATCCGCCACGGTCGGGCCGTGTGCGTGGCGCGACGCCCACGCTGCGCCGAGTGCGCGCTCCGCGACCTGTGCGACTACTGCGCCCGGACCTGCGGCCCCGCCGAGACGATGCAACCGTAGGCCGTCAACAATCCGTCCGAAGGAAGACGCTCATGACCACATTGCTCTTTGTACGGCACGGGGCCACCGAGGCCAACAACATCGGCTACTGGCAGGGCTGGGAAGACACCTGCCTGACGGAGACCGGCCTGGCGCAGGCCCAGGCGGTAGCCCGGCGCATCGCCCGCGAGTTCGCGCCCGTGGCCGTGTACAGCAGTTCGCTGCGCCGCGCCCTGCAGACCGCCGAACCCATCGCCCAGGCCACCGCGTGCCCGCTCATCCCCCACGACGGCCTGCGCGAAATCCACTTCGGGCAGGTGAGCGGCCTCACCATTGCGCAATTCCGCGAGCGGTTCCCCGGCCTGTTTGAAGCCTGGACCGACAAGACGAATCTGGACTTTCACTGGCCTGGGGGCGAAAGCCGAAGGGCGTTCTTCACGCGCGTGTGGGGGGCCGTGGACGAGATTCTGGCGGCGCACCCGGGGGACGAAACGGTGGTCGTCGTGGCGCACGGCGGCAGCCTGCGGGCCGCTCTGGCCTACCTCCTCCCCGAGCAGTTCACCAACTGGTGGGCCTACGACCTGCGCAATGCGTCGCTGAGCGTGGTGGACGTGGTCGCGGGCGCGCCGAGCCTGCGCCTGCTCAACGACTGCGCGCACCTGGAAGCGCAGCCCGGCACCCGCGCTACATGATGCTGAACGTGGAGCCAGCGGGCGTCTTCTCCACGTGGATGCGGACGGGGAATGCGTCCTGCAATTCCTCCACGTGGGTAATCACCAGAATCTTGTCAAAGTCGTCCTGCACCGACTGGATCGCTTCCACCAGTTTGCGGCGGCCCGCGGCATCCTGGGAGCCGAATCCCTCGTCAATGATGAGCGTCCGCAGTTGAGCGCCCGCCCGCCGCGCCAGTAATTTGCTCAGCGCGACGCGGATGGCGAAGTTCACGCGGAACGCCTCGCCTCCAGAGAACAACTCGTAAGGGCGCGAGCCCAGTTCGTCCGAGATGTGGATTTCCAGCGTCTCCACCGTGGTGCCCGACTTGGTGTCCCGCTGCGTTTGGAGCGTTACCTGCATCCGACCGTCGGTCATGCGCTGCAGAAGGGCGTTAGCCTCGTCCTGAATCTCTGGGATGATGCTTTCTATGATCATGGCCTGGATGCCCTTCTTGCCGAAGGCGAGCCGCAGGTCATCGTACAGGCTCTTGTTGCTTCTGGCCTCTTCCAGCGCCCTGGATTTCTCTTCCCTGCGCGCGGCCAGGCGGTCGCAATATTCCAGTTTCTGGCGCGCCATCGCCAGCCGATCGCGGGCGCGGCGTTCCCGCTCGGCCAGCGACTCGGCTTCGGCCCGCTTTGCCTTCGCGTCGGCCTCGGCGCGGGGGAGGGCTGCCAACTCCACTTCCAGTTGGGCCTTGCGGTCGGCCGACTCGGCCAGCGCCCTTCGGAATTGGGCGATTTCCTCGTCGTAGCGGGCGATGTCAGCCCGAAGGCCGTCAATTCGCTGGCTCGCGCTCAGCAGATTGGCGTGCTTGGTCTCGTACTCGGCCAGGGCTTGGAGGGCGCGGCGCGCTTCTTCGTGGGCCTGCGGGTCGTAGTCCAGCGCGCGAATCTCGGCCTGCACCTCGGCCAGGCGCTTCCGCTCGTCCTGGGCGAACTCCTCGCGTTCCAGGCGGCGTTGGATGTCGGCCGCCGCTTCGCGCAGGCGCTTCGCCTCCTCTACGGCCGCCTCCGCGCGGGCCAGCGCCTCGGCCAGCGCCGCTTCTTCCCGCTGCTTCGCCGCGCGATCTTTCAGCGCCGTGTCCAGCGCCCCCAGTTCGCGCTCCATGCGCTTGCGCTCGGCGTCCAGCGCCTGCAATCGCGCCTGGTTCGCCGTGAATTGCTCCTTCTTCGCGCGCCCTTCCGCCGTCATGTCCTCTATCAGGCGCTGGCGGCTCTCGTCGTCCAGGGGCGAACGGCACAGCGGGCAGGTGGCTCCCGCCGCTCCCAGTTGGTCAATCTTGCCCTTGAGGTCGGCCATCTCCTGGCGCAGCCGCTCGTTCTCGGATTTCAGGCGCTCGGCTTCCAGGCCCGAATCCTGGATGGACTGGCGGAGCGTGTCCCGCTGGCGCTCCTTATCGTCCAGGGCTTCCAGTTCCCTGGTGACCTGCGCTCGCTTGGCCCGCAGAGATTCGGCTTTCTGGGCCTCGGCCTCCTTGTCGGCGGCCTGCTTCTGCGCGTGCTCCAGTTCCAGCGCCAGTTTCTGGCGGGCCTGGGCGATGCGGCCTTCCAGGCGCACCGCTTCGGCGTTCAGTTGGTTGGCGCGAATGCCCTTGCTCGCCAGGGCCGCCTCGCGCTCTCGCGCCTCCAGAAGGCGCTGGTAGCCCGCCTTGATGTCGGCTTCCTCGGTCAGCAGGGCCTCCAGCACGGCCATCTGCTTCAGCACCGATTCGCGCCTCTGCTCCCTGTCTCGCAGCGCGCGCTCGTCCTGCGCCCGCCTTGCGGCCAGTTCGTCCAATTCGCGCTTCTTCTGTTGCAGGCCGCTCAGCACCATTTCGGCCTCCCGCATGGCCCGCTCGGCGTCCTCCCGCTGGCGGGTCAAACTTTCGCTCTCCAGGGCGAGCGCCTTCTCCTCGTCCCGATACGCGGCCAGGTTCTTCAGTTCGCCGTCCAGGTTCTGAATCTCGCCGGTGAGTTGGGCGATTTCCTGCTCGGCCTGCCGCGCATGATCTTTGGCGATTTCTTCCGCGCGGTCGTAGAGCGCCAGGCCCAGGATGTCGGCCAGCACCTGCTTGCGCTCCGCGGGGGCTTTCACCGTGAATTCGTCGGCGCGGCCCTGCACCAGAAACGCCGAGTTGATGAACGTGTCGTAGTCCATCCGCAGAATCGCGTTGATGCGCGCCTGGGTTGCGCGCTGCGAGTCTTCGGTCAGCACCACGAACTTGCCGCCCCTGTCCGCCTGCAACTCCAGCGCGCTCTGCCCGCGCCCCCGACTGGTGCGCTTGCGGATGACGCGGTAGAGTTGGCCGTCCATCAGGAAGTCAAACTCCACATCCATGTCGGTCTGCCCCTGATGGATGAGTTGGTCATCCTGGCGTGCGCGGGCCTTGCCCCACAGCGCCCAGGTGATAGCGTCCAGCAGCGCCGACTTGCCGTGGCCGTTAGCCCCCGACAGGCAGGCGACATGGATGCCGGCGAAATCCAGCGCGGGAGCGTTGTCGCTGTAGCAGAGGAAGTTGCGAACCTGAAGGCGTACCGGAATCATGGAACCTCACCTCGCCGTGCCTGAACTACGGGCAGTATAGCACAGGTGGCGGCCGAATCAAAAGCCAGGATTGGGCGCACTGGGAGTCGTGTCCGAATTGCCTCGCGGTTGAGACCTCACCCGCTGCGGGCAGCCCGCGCCTGCTCCTCAACCGCGCGGATGAATGCCGTCTTCGCGTCGGTGTACGCCGCGCGGTCGGAGCCGAATCGCACGGCCAACTCGCGCTTGAGCCTTTCGTAGGCGCGTGCCGTGTCGGGGTGCGTGCGCAGGTAGTCGCGGAACAGCAGATGCCGCTCCCAGAAGGCGCTGGTAACGGCCACCAGATGCAGATGGAAGACTTCGCCCGCCTGCTTTCGGTCAAAATAGCG
This sequence comes from Anaerolineae bacterium, assembly GCA_034436295.1. Classification (GTDB taxonomy): domain Bacteria; phylum Chloroflexota; class Anaerolineae; order DTLA01; family DTLA01; genus DTLA01. The sequence continues at coordinate 5,568 of DAOTVT010000064.1, forward strand.
GCGTTCGGGGATGGTCGCCTCAAACTCGGGCACGTACTTGTAGCCGAGGGCCTGAAGCGGCGGGATGCACTGCGCGGCGCAGTCCAGGCTTGCCACACCCGCCAGGATGTCTATGATGGGCTTGGCCGCCAGGCCCGGCACCGCCGTGCTGCCGATGTGTTCCACAGCCACAGCCCACGCGCCGATGGCACCGAGGATGCGCGCCTTCTCGGCCTCAAAGCGGGCCGGCCAGGCAGGGTCGTAGTCGGCGATGACGATGGGGTCGTCCATGGCTCACGCTCGCGCCCAGGCGAAAACCCAGGCCCGGAGCGCGTCCGAGCCTGGGGCTTTGCGCACAAGGAGACTGCGGTTAGGACTAGAAGGAGCGACGCCCGCCCCGGCCCCCGTAGCCACCGCCACGGCTTCCGCCTCGGCCACCGCCGCCGCGGCCACCGCGGTCCTCGCGGGGCTTCGCCTCGTTGACGTTCAGCGCGCGCCCGCCCAACTCCTTGCCGTTGAGGCCGGCGATGGCCGCCTGCGCCTCGGCAGCGCTGGGCATCTCCACGAATCCGAACCCTCTGGATTCGCCGCTGTACTTGTCCTTGATGATGGCGACCGAACTCACCTGACCGAAGGCCTCAAAGGCCTGGCGCAGTTGTTCTTCGGTGGTCTCCCGCGCCAAATTCCCTACATAGATGTTCATGTTACCCCTTTCTGGGTTGACCCTGGCGTCCGATACGGCATCGGACACATTCCACACGGTCAGTGAAAGCGGCCGCACCCGGTGTGTGGTCATCCTGACACAAACGCAGTGTACGCCTAGGCGCGGATTGTGTCAATTCGGGGGCTTGCGCAATGCGCCGCCTGGGGGGTCGCTGTGCGGATGCGCGGGAGCCGCATGGCCGCCGCGGTCTCATATCGGTTGGGCCTCTTCCAGAATGTGCTTGGCGATCGTGGGCTTCAAACTGTCCTTCATCACCAAATCCACCTTCACGCCCAGCACGTCACTCAACCGATTCTCCAGCGCAACGTAGCGAAACAACGATGGGGGCTCATCAAACGTAACCAGCAGATCCAGGTCGCTGGCCTTATCCTCTTCTCCGCGAACAAACGAGCCGAACACTTCTAGCGTGCGCACGTGATACTGTTCGCGCAGTTCGGGAAGCAATGTCCTGATCTTCGCCAGAAGCACATCAAGGGTTTTGGGTGTTTTGGTCCTAGGTTGATTGCGCTGCACAGCATCCGCTCCCTGCGGGCCGTTGGCCGCCGACACGGCGATTCACGCCGCGCGACGCAAAGGCCCATGCGCCCAACATCCGCTCTACCGTAACTGTACCATACTCCTGCCCCCGTGTCAAGGAGTTTATGCCAGCCGTGGTGCCATTTCGGTGGAAACTGGCCAGACCGACGAGCGGCAGCATGAAACGCATGGGCGCAGGGCGCGTTCGCATACCTGCCCTGCCTCGGGCGGCTGCGGAGTGCCGACCTACAAACTTGTGTTGGCGGCCAACGTGCGACGCACGTGCGACGCACTTCCGAAGTGCGTCGCACCTTAGCCACACTACGGAAAGGCGCCCCACGTGCCTACGATTCTTCCTTCGCGTGGATTCGTGTTATTCGTGGATGGCTCTGCCGCGGCTGTGGAATGCCGCCCTACGTCACCGCACCTGCACGCTGCCGATCGTGAGGTGTTGCCCCTGACCCAGGCGGGCCAATTCGGCGTCCAGCACCGGCAGCGGGTCTAGCGTGAACGCGTCGTACACCGTGAGGCGCAGCGTGGCCTGCCCCGTCGCGCCTGCGGGAATCTCCAGCGCGTGCGGGTCGTCCACGGCCACGCCCCGCGTCCACTTCAGCGTGGGGATAGCCCCCAGCGCGGGCGTGGTATCATGCTGCACGGCCCACGCGCCGTCGTCGGCGGCCAGGGACACCGACACGGCGTAGTCGTTCACGAGCGGCTTCAGCGCCACGAACCTGGCCGTAACCCGCAGCGACTCGCCGGCCCGGGCCTCGGCGGGCAGCGCGCCCACGCCCGCGAAGATCATCTCGCCGCCCAGGTTCACGTACCGCGCGCCGGCGGAGAAATGGGGCAGCATGGCCTCGTTGCCCCAGGCCCGGCCCCACGGCCCCAACGGTTGGAGCAGGCGGCCCGCTGCGTCGTGCAGGCGGATGGAGAGCCAGCCCTCGCCGTAGGGCACAGGCGTGCCCGACGTGAAGTAGGCCGGGGCAGGCGGCACGTGGACAATGCCCTGGGCCGCCAGGTCGCCCGCGCGCAGGAATTGCACCGCGTAGTCCCCCGCGGGCAGGCCGTCGTTTCGCCAGTGCAGGTACAGCGCGCCCGACCCCGCGGCGTCCCAGTCGGCGCCGACCAGGGTCAGCCCGCCCGCGAACCGCTGCACCATCGGGTGCAGGGTTACGGGCGGCTCCGTGGCCGGCCGCACCCGCACGTCGGCAAGCGGCACGGCGTCGCGCCCGTCCGGCGTCTGCAACCGCCGCCAGCCGTCGGGCAGCGTGATGTACGTGCCCGCGATGACGGCGTACTCGCCCGCGTCGGCGGTCGGCAGGATGGCTAGCCGATGCTCATCCACCACCACCTCGCCAGCCTGGTACAGTCTGCCGTCGCGGGTGAGGTCGCTTTGGCCCTGCACCCGGCCGCCGGCATCCACCAGGTGGACGAAGAACGAGTAGTCGCGATCCAGCGGCTCCACCGGCTGCCAGCACAGCCACAGGCGCAGTTCCTTGCCCGGCGCGGTTTCGCTCTCGCTCAGCCGATAGCCGATGAGGCGGATTTTGCCGTCAAAGACCGCATCCACGGCGACCATGCCCGGTGGCACGTCTCGCATGGGGGCGTCCGACACCTGCCAGCCGCCTTCGGTGCGCACAAATCGGTAGGGGGTGGCCTTGTACGCCTCAAACCAGTTGGTGATGAGCACGGGGCCTTGCCGCAGCGCCTCGCCGATACGCCGAATCCACACGTCCTCGTTCGGCGTCGCGCCTTCGGGATAGACGTAGAGCACGCGCACGTCGGGCCGCGCGCCCTCCACGTACTGCAGGTACCAGAGGGGCGTGGCCCAATGCCAGTTGGCGAGAATCGTCGCGCGGGCCGGCGCCGAGCCGAGCAGGGTTCGCGCCGTCTGCTCGGTGGAATGGTCCTGATGCAGGGCGCGGAAACTCGGCGCGTTGGCGACCCAGGGGGCCGCGCACAGCGCCAGCACCCCCGCCGCGACGAGAACCCGCAACGTCGCCTGGCGCGATGCCCACGCCATTCCCTCGGCCAGGCCGATGCCCAGGAGCACCGCCAGCGCCACGTAGGACGGGATGAGGTACTCCACCGTCTGCGGCGCGCGGTAGGTGATGGCCGTGGCGGTGTTGACCAGGAACACGCCGCCGATGAGGAGCAGGGCCTTGGGCCGCCTGGCCAGCGCCGCGATGCCTGCCAACGCCATCGCCACGGCCAGCGGCGCGCCGAACTCCATACGCACGATGTTCAGCCACACGCCGATGCGCCCAGGCAGCAGGTCGGCGCGGGCAAAGTAGAACATGTCGCCCTTGAAGCCCGACGCCAGGATATGCTCCAGAAACCGACCCACCGAGTCAATGGACGAGGGGTCAAAGGGCGCGCCTGTCAGGCTCCGCACGGGCAGGTACAGCAGCACCAGGAGCGACGCCACAAATGCCCCCGCCGCCGTCAGCAGCCAGCGGGCGCGCTTGAGCAGCAGACGGTCGGCGACGAGAAGGTAGATGGCCAACGGGATGAACAGCAACCCCAACGAGCCGTGGTGCCCGACGGCCAGCCCCGCTGCCACCGCCAGCGCGACCAGCCCTTTTTCGGACGGCCTCGCGCCATACTCCAGCGCCAGAAGGAGCATGAGGGCCGTGAACAGCGCCATGAGCGAGCGGATGTTGGCGGTTGTCGCCTGCGCCCAGAAGGTGGTGATGCCGCCCAGGGCCAGCGCGGCCGCGAGACCGGCCACCGCCGATGCGGTCAGCCGCCGCACCGTTCGGGCCACCAGCGCCAGCGCCAACGCGGCGAACACGGCCGACAGGAGATTCACCCGCCACGCGACGGAGTTGAGGGGCAGGAGCGTCGCCAGTTTGCCCAGCAGCGTGTACAGGGGGTAGCCGGGCGGGTGCGCGATGCCCAGCACGCGGGCCACGAACTGGAATTCGCCGCTGTCGGCGGGGAGCAAGCCAGGGGCCAGAGTCGCCGCGTACACGGCGAAGGCGACGACGGCGATGGGGCCTTCCACCGGCCAGTTGGCCCGCGCGGGCAGGTTGGCCAGCGCCAGCGCAAGCAGCGCGAACGCCGCCACCCATCCGGCCACCGCCGGCGACACGACAGGCCACGCGGCGTAGGCCAGCAGCACGAACAGCGGCCAGGTGCGGATGCGCAGCCGCGCCGAGGCCCGTCCGAGCGCCCCGCCCGCCGCGCACGCCAGGCCGGCGATGAGGAGCAGCCGCGGCGCGGATAGCGCGGCGGATTGGCTCTCGGCCCAAACTCGGCTCGCGAAGAGTCCAAGGACGATGCCCGCCAAAATGTGGGATATGCCTCGCAGCCTTGCCAATGCGCCCTCCGGTGATGGTGGCGCTCATTCTATCCCGCCGACGCGGGAACGTCAAAGCGCGCCTTGCGGGCATCAAGGCCCCGCTATCCCCCTGCGCGCCCCGCTTGCGGGGGAGAAGGGGCCAGGGGATGAGGGTGAACCGTCGCCTCCCTATGCCCCGCCCAGCAGCAGGCCCACCACCATCACCAGCGCCACGCCGATGCCGGCCAGGACGCCCACCCCGTCCCGACGCGACGCGGACACGACGACGGTCGCCGCCACGGCCACCAGCGGCGTCAGCAGGATGCCCAGAAGGCCCGCCGAGACCAGGCCCTGGGCTTCCCCTGCCAACACGGAACGGAGCACCTGCGTTGCGGGTAGCGTGCGTTCGGGCAGCGCGCCGGTGGTTGCCAGTGACCATACGCTGCCGGCCAGGATCAGCACGACGCTTGCCGACAGCCCCACCAGCAGCACGTAGTACACGAAGCGATGCAGCGGCGTGGCGAATCTCATAGCCCCAGCGCCCTCCATCCCATCTGAACCGCGATCACCAGCAGCAGCAACTGGAACAGCCTCCGCAGGGCCTTGCTTCGGATGCGAGTACCCAGGCGCGAACCGACCTGCGCGCCCAGGAACGCCCCAAACGCCACGGGGACCGCCAGCGAAGGGATGACCAACCCGCCGCCGTAGTAAACCATCGCGGCCGTCGCCGTCGTGATCCCGATCATGAACGTGCTGGTGGCTGTGGCCGCCTTGATGGGGACGCCCATGACCTGGCACATGACGGGAACCTTGATGATGCCACCCCCGACGCCCAACAGCGACGACAGGACACCGGCCACGGTGCTCACCAGCGCGCCGATCCCCAGGTGCCGGACGCCGTAGCGGATTTCGCGGCCCGTGGCGGGGTCCGTGAACGCCGCCGGCAGAACGCCATCGGGGTCATCTTCGGCCTCGCCGGCAGGGGGCTGCCGCATGGCGTAGATCATGTACACGGCCACCAGCGCGAAGAGGCCGTAGAGCCAGCGCCCGCTGACCCACATGGCGATCAGCCCGCTGCCGAGCGCCCCTATCGTGGTCGTGGTCTCCAGGATCATCGCCAATTTGATGTGGGTGAACCCGCGGCGGATGTACACCAGGCTGCCCGCCAGGGAGTTGGTAACCACCGCCACGACGCTGGTGGCGACGGCCGTCTTGATGGGCAGGCCGAAAAGGAGCGTCAGGCCCGGCACGATGAGGATGCCTCCCCCCAATCCGAGCAGGCTGCCGAGGATGCCCGCGGCAACGCCCAGGCCCAAATAGCCAAGCGATGTCATCGTCTGCGCACCTCAGCGAGGGGAAGGATAGGAATGATTGGCGGCGACCACAGGCAGGTAGAGCCGGGGGCCAGGCCTGCCTGGGGTTGGCGGCGTCGCGGTAGGGGTCAGCGTGGCGGTTGGGGTCGCCGTCGGGCCGGCCATCGGCGTGGCGGTTGCGGTGGGCGTGGCCGTTTCGGTCGGCGCGGGGATCTCCGTCGGCGTGGCGGTCGGCGAGACCACCAGCGTGGAAGTCTCGGTCGGCGTGGGCGACGCCAGCGCCCCAGGCAGCGACTCGGGTTCCGCATACGTGATCACCAGGCACGGGCGGAGGCCCACCACCGGATACTCCGACGCCACAATCTGCACCTCCGTGGACCCGACCGAGCCTTTGAGGACCACCCCGAAGTTGGCAGCGGGGTTGACCACCCATTCCCGCACCGCTGGCGTGATGTCCAGCGAGTACCAGGTCTTATCGTCCAGCAGGGTTTGCTGGCCCGTGTACGGATCTATGTACAGGAAGCGGCGCAGCGAGCGCGCATCGGTGTGGATCGCATCCCTATCCCGGCGGCTGCCGTTGACGCTGTTGGCCCCGGGTGCGCCCCACGCGGCCGCTGCCGATGCCCGCTCCCATGTGGCCTCGTTGGGATTCCACGCCTTGCGCAGGGTGTACGCCGAGACGTCAATTTCCCCCTCGTTGGAATGTTTCAGGACGTAAAAGCCCAGCGTGGCCCTCAGGATGCGGGCATTGGCCGGCACGGACGACACGTCAAACTTCAGGAGCGCCGCCTTTCTGTCAGGCGACGTTACGCGCAGTCCCCCCGAATCGCCCAGGTTGTTGAAGTTGCGCTTGGGCTGGCCGGAGTCAATGTAGGTGTCCACCGCGCCAGTGTACCCTTTCCACCCCTGCCGCAGGGCCACCTGGCGAATCTCGGGCGGGCGCGACACCACGGCAACCGCGCGGGCCGGCGCGCGGGTTACGACCGCGTGGTCGCGGGTGGCCAGGTACTGGAAGACCTCATCCGCCGGAGCCACCCATACCTCGTCCGCGCCGCCCGGGCCGTAGGTGAAATGCAGGTAGTCCAGCGACGACCCCGCCACGTCATTGGGCGCTACCTCATGCCCGTGAAGGCTCAACCAGAAGTGCAGCGTCGGGTTGTTGACGGCTTTCTGGTGCGCGTCGTCCATGTAGTAGATGGCGGCGCTGGTGTTGGGGCGCGACTCTCGGGGCCTGCCCACGTCGTACCGTTGCAGCCGGTAGGGAAGGGTGCTCCACGAGATGTTGTCCACTGCCGTCGCGCCCCCGCCATCCGCCTGGACGATAGGCAGGCCCAGGATGTCGTAGTTCGCGATCGCCAGGTCGCGCAGGTCTTCACGATTCTGATACGCCGTGTACACCAGCGTCCGGTATCCGCCCAGCGCATACGCCAGCGCCTCGGTGCATTTGGCAATGTTTTCCAAGACGCAGCCGGGCATGGCTTCAGGGGTGGTATGGAAGAACCCGTGATTGTACAGGCTCCAGCCGGATGCCAGAAGCGCGGACACGTCGTTGGCATCCATATAGTCCCAGGTGTGCGCGCCGTCGGGATTGCCGCGCCAGACGATTTCGGAGCCGCAACTGCCGAGAGACATGCCCGGCGGCAGCATCCACTCGCCGATGACGGCCACACCCGCGCGGTATCCCAGGCGGTCCAACAGGGGCTTGCCATACTGCCACACCGACAGCCGCCCGTCGTCAAAGGTGAGGCTGTAGGCCCAGCGCTTGTCGCCCCGCAGGGCCGCCTTCCGCACTTCGCCGATCTGCTCGGCAGGGGTAACCAGGCCCACGATGCGGATATCCACCTGCGGCGCGTTCGTGGTGAAGACCACCCATCCGCTCGCGGGGTCGTAGTCCGAGGGGAGCACGCGCCCGCCTGCGATCACCTCCACGCTCTCGGCCTGGCCCACGCGCACCTTGAGCGTCAAATCCCGGATGCGCACCCACGCCGGCACGGCCGAGTAGTCCACGTCGTAGTGCAACCAGGACGACGCTTCGGCGTCCGCGGACGATGGCGCCACCCAGTCGGGCAGCGCAAGCCCGGCGGCAGCCGCGCCGCCGAGTATGACAAGAGCGAGCAGGATCCGAATCGTGGAGTTCAAGGGCATCGCCTTCCTGATAATCGTAACGCCGGGAAGAGCCCAACGGTTGCTCCGCCCGGCGCCTGATTATAGGCGCGCCCGCCCTGGATTGTCAAAACGGGTGGACGGGCCGGCCGCCGCGGGGTATAATGTCCCCATGAAGACGTGGCTTCTCGCTGTCGGGCTGGTTTGCATGGGGCTGCTTTGCGGGGGGTGCAGGAGCGCCGCGCCCACCCCGCCTGCCGCCACGCCGAGCGCCGCCCCTAGCCCCGCGCCGACGGACACCGCAACGCCGCAGCCCACGCTCACGCCGACGGGGACGGCGGTCGCCACGTCGGCCCCAACGGCCGCGCCGCCTTCGCCCACCCCCACGCGCACGCCCAGCCCCGCGCCCAGCGCGACGCAGGAGGTGCAGGTGTACGAGCAGCCCATGACCATTCTCACGTACCCGTTTGCCGCGCACCTGGTGGCCGCCCCGGATTCCGTGTACGGCGGCCAGGTGGTGCGGCTGGATCGCGGCGCCTACGAGGCATCGCGGCCCGAGCCGTCGCCGCACGCCTATCGGGCGCTGGTCGTGGAAAACGCCTACCTGCGGCTCATTTTCCTGCCCGAGTTGGGGGGTCGGCTATATCAGTGCGTGTACAAACCCACGAATCAGGCGGTCTTCTACAACAACCGCGTGCTCAAGCCCACGTATTGGGGGCCGCTGCCGCGCGAGGAGAACTGGTGGCTGGCAGCCGGCGGCCTGGAATGGGCGTTTCCGGTGAACGAGCACGGGTACGAATGGGGCGCGCCGTGGGAGGTCGCCGTCCGTCGGGACGCCGCGGGCGTGGAGGTCGTCCTGCGCCGTGCGGAAGGCGCGCTGCAGGCGGAGGTGATCGTGGCGGTGGCGGCCGGCGAGGGGCGCTTCACCGTATCGCCGCGCCTCACCAACGCGGGCAGCCGCACCCTGCCCGTGCAGTTCTGGGCCAACGCCATGCTTTCGCCCGGCAGCGCGACGGTTGGCCCCGACCTGCGCCTCATCTTCCCGGCGGCGCAGGCGATTGTCCACAGCACTGGCGACCCATCGCTCCCCGGCGAGGGCGCAACGATGCCCTGGCCCGTGGTCGGCGGGCGCGACTTGAGACTGTACGCCAACTGGCGCAACTGGCTGGGGGTCTTCGCCGCCGAACCGCTGCCTGCGTTTGTCGGGGCCTACGACGCTCGCGCGGATGTGGGAGTCGCCCGCGTGCTCGGGGGCGTCAAGGGGGTCAAACTGTTCGGCTTCGGCAGCGAGTTCCCGGACCTTTCCACCTTCACCGACGATGGCTCGGCGTACGTGGAACTGTGGGCTGGGGCGAACCGAACGTTCTGGCCCGGAGATGACGTGGCGTTGAACCCCGGCGCGTCCCTGGGCTGGACCGAGACCTGGATTCCGGTGGCCGGCATGGGCGGATTCACCGCCGCCACGCCGGATGCCGTCGTCCGCCTGGAGCGCGAGGGCGGCGGCATCGCAGTGGGGGCGTTCAGCCCTGTGTCGCGGGCGGCCACGTTGCAGGTGGAGGCCGCGGGCGCAACCCTCCTGTCCGAGCGCGTCCTGCTCGGCCCAGGGCGGCCCGTGGCGCGGCGGCTGCCCTCTGCGGAAGGCCCCGTGCATTTGCGGTTGCGGGCCGATGATGGTATCCTGTTGGCCGAAGCGCAGTGCCCGTAGCGGTGCGGACACGCGGGTTTGCGCTACCAACGGCCGCAACCTATCCCAGACCGTCGGATAGAGGACATGGACAAAGTGCCCACGGACATCCAACCGACACCAAGCACGCGCGCACCCAAGCGCCGATTTCACCCGCGGCTGGGCGTGGCGTTGGTGATTGTCGGGGTGCTCGTGCTCCTGGCGGCGGTTACCGCGCTGGCGGTCTATCAGGGGTTGCAGGATCGGGCCACCCTGGCGCGGCGCAACGCCGAGGCTCACTACCAGGCCGGCCTGGCCCACATGCAGGCGGGCGAGACCGACCTGGCCATCGCCGAGTTTGAACTGGCGTTGAGGCTGGCCCCGGACTATTCCGAGGCCCGCGCGCAACTGGCGGTGGCCCAGCGCACCCGCGCCGCCGCCGGCCTGCCCACGTCCGAGGTGTACCAGGCCGCGCTGGATGGTCTGTTCGCCCAGGCCGTGGACTTGTACAACCAGCGCGATTGGAGCAATGCCGCCGCCGCCTTTGAGCACATCGCCACGCTAGACCCCACCTACCGCCCCCAGGAGATTCAGCAGTACCGCTTTGACTGCTATCGGCTCCAGGGCGAGGCGTTGGAGGCCGAGAATCGGCTGGAGGAGGCCATCCGTGCCTACGATCAGGCCCTGCGCGTGCGGCCATCGGCGGCCGACATCGCCCGCAGGCGCGAACTCCTGGCGCTGTACAGCACGGGCGCAGGCGCAGCGGGTGCCGATTGGGGCAAGGCCGTGGAGGTGTTCCGCCAACTGTACGCCATTGACCCCACCTTCCGCGACGTGGGCCAGCGCCTGTACGACGCCTACGTGGGGCACGGCGATGCCTACATGGGCTGGGGGTTGTGGTGCCAGGCGCAAGAAGCGTATGCCGCCGCCAAGAACATGGACGACAACCCCACCATCCGCGCGCGCCTCAACGACGCGTCGCAGCGGTGCGCGGGGCTGGCCGAAGTCGCGCTGACGCCTTTGCCCACCCGCGCGGCGGAGCCGCCCATCCTGTCCGAGTTCCCGTTCGGGAGGCTCATCTTCGCCCGCTACGATGACGCCCGCAAGACCTACGACATCATGGCGCTGGACGCCGGAGCGGAGCAGGCCCAGGTCCTTGTCCGAAATGCGAATCAGCCGGCCACAAGCCCCGATGGCGAGCGCCTGGCGTTCCACTCCACCGACAAGACGGCGCCTGGCATCTTCGTCCTGGACGTGCGCGGCGGCAAACGATGGGCCATCTCCAAGTCGGCGCGGGATTCGCGGCCCTTCTGGTCGCCCGACGGAACCCAAGTCGCCTTCATCCGCGACGCTGGCTCGCCAACGGCGATGATTTTGGCGGCCCCCGCGGACGGGTTTGGCGAGGCCGCGCCCCTGGCCAGCGGCTGGTCCGCGGCCTGGTCGCGCACAAACCACCTGGCCCTCACAGGCTGCGACGAGGCCCAGCGCGAGTGCGGCATCTTCGTGGAAGACTTGAGCCGCGGCGGGCGCATTCGCCTCACCGCCGACAAGAACGACGTCGGGCTGGCCTGGTCGCCCGACGGCAGCCACGTGGCCTATGTGTCCAGCCACGACGGCAACTGGGAAATCTACACCGTGAGGATAGAAGGCGGGTTTGTCCGCCGATGCACCGTCAACGCCGCCGACGATGGGATGCCGACCTGGTCGCCCGACGGTCGGCAGATCGCCTTCGTCTCCAACCGCGACGGCGTGTGGAGCCTGTACGTGATGCTGGCCGACGGAAGCGAGCAGCGCAAGATCATGGACTTGAGCATGTCCAGCCCCGACTGGATAAGCGGGCAGATGGCCTGGCTGCCCTAGCGACCGCCTGCGTGCGGGCGATTCATCGGCCCAGTTTGCGTTCCAGGTCTCGCAGCGCCTCTTGCAGTTGGTCCTGGCGCACGGCGGTGGTGAAGTCGCCGCGTGTGCGCTCCAGGACGCCGCGCACCATGTCGGTGGTGCGGCGCAGCCCCCCTGTGATCGCGTCGGGATAGTCCACCGTCGCCAGGTGGCTGTAGATGACGTCCATGGCTTCCAGGGCGCGCTCCCCTTCGGCCACCTGGCCGCGACGAATGCAGTCCAGCACAAAGCGGCGCAACTCGCCCGCGGCCTCGCCGATGCCGTTGAGGTAGGCGGCTGGCTCCACCGCCAACTCCTTGGGCGTGGGCACAGGCTTGTTGGCGATGATGGCGTAGGTAATGTGGGCCTCGGCCAGTTCCTTCAGGGCGTCCTGGGTGTAGCCAGCAAAGTAGATGTCGGGGTAAGCAGCCAGGTCGCGCACCATCTCGGCGGCGACATCGCGGGCCGCCTGCAGCAGGTCTTCGGCGTCGGTGAACTCCCCACGGTGCACCGCGCGGATGGAGTTGGCGCAGTGCCGAATCAGCGTGCGCGAGCGGGCCAGGGTCGCGTCCCGAACGGCGTTCTTCGTCTCCAGTTCGTCCAGGATGGCCGCAATCGTGTGGTGCAAGTTGTCCATGCGCGTCTCCTTTGCTAGGGCTGCGGGCGCGAATCTGCGGGCGTTGGCTCTTCTGGGGCGGCCCGCTTCACGGCCAGCAGCGTATAGTCGTCAAACTGGGGTTGGCCGTTCACGTGAGCGGCAACCTCGCGGTCAATGTGCTGAATCAGGGCTTCGGCGCTCTGGCTCATCGCGTCCACCAGGCAGCGCGCCAGGCGCTCGGTGCCGAACTCCTCTTCGCGCTCGTTGATGGCGTCGGTGAGGCCGTCGGTGTACATGAGCAGCACGTCGCCCGCGTTCATGCGCGTCTGCTTTTCCTCCAGGGCCACGCCCTCCATGACGCCCAGAATCATGCCGTCGGCCGGCAGGCGTTCGGGCGCCTGGCCGCCCACGCGGGCGAGGAGCGGCGGGTTGTGGCCCGCGTTGGCGTAGGTGAGCACCCCGTCGCGCACGTCCAGCACGCCGTAGAACACCGTTACGAACATGCCCGACGACGAGTCGGCCACGAGCAGGTCATTGGCCCTGCGCAGAGCCTCGGCGGGGCTGCGGCGTTCCAGCGCCGAGGCGCGGATGATGGTCTTGGACAGCGCCATGTACAGCGCCGCGGGCACGCCTTTGTCCGAGACGTCGGCGATCACAAACCCCACGCGGCGCTCGTCAAACAGGATGATGTCGTAGAAGTCGCCCCCCACGCGCCGCGCCGAACGCCACAGGGCCGCCACCTCCCAGCCAAGCAGGAGCGGGCACGAACTGGGGAGAAAACTCTTCTGGATGCTCCGCGCCACTTCCAGTTCCTGCTCCAGGCGCTGGCGTTCGGCCATCTCCGCGTACAGGCGGTAGTTCTCCACCGCCATGGCGGTCTGACTGGCGATGCCCGTGAGCAGGGCCATGCGGTTCTCGGGGAAGCGGTGCTCCAGCCCCTGGAAGTCCACCAGCATGGCCCCCAGGATGTCGCCTTTCGTCTGAAGGGGCAGCGCCAGGAGCGAGCGGATGCCGAACTTCTCGGCCAGGTCCTTCGGGACCAGGTCGCTTTCGGCCACATTCGCGACAATGAGCGGCTCCTTGCGGTGCGCCAGTTCGCCGAGCAGGGGAAATTCCTCGGCGCGGAAGGCCAGCCCCGCGAAGTCGGCCTCCAGTTTGCGGTCCACGCCGTACTGCTTCGCGGGCAGGAACTGCTGCCGACGTTCGTCCCACAGGAGAATCATGCAGCGGTCCACGCCGACCAGGATGGGCGTGATGCGCACGACGGCTCCGAGCGCCTCGTCCAGGTCCACGGCGGCGTTGATGGACTCGGCCACCTGGAGCAAGGCGTTGGAGACATAGGCCTCTTCCTGGAGGGCGTCGTAGAGTTGGGCGCTTTCAATCGCGGTGGCCGTCTGATTGGCCACGCCCGACACGATGGCCAGCGCCTTGCTGGCGGGGGGCCAGGCGGCGTCGGCGAATTCCACCGCCATGCAGCCGCGAACCTCGCCGCGCGCCACGAGCGGGAAGGCAGCCAGGTGGCGGATTCCGTAGGCGCGCACCAGGTCGGCGGGAACCCAGGCCGTGATCTCCTCGTCTGGCACGATCACGGGGGCCTTGCTGGCGACAATCCTGGCGAGCAGGGGCACATCGGCGGGGCGAAGGCACAGGGCGCCCACCCTGGGGGCGGCTCCGCGCGCCGTGCTGTATCCCTCGTCGGTGCAGAACTCGCCGGTGGCGCGGTCCAGCAGGAAGATGGTGCAACGGTTCACGCCCACCAGGAGCGGCACGATGTCCACCACCGCGCTGATGGCGCCCTCCACGGAAGTCTGCTGGCCCACCGCCTCGGCCACCTGTAGCAGCACGGTGGAGACCCACGCCTCCTCCTGCTGCGCGGCGAAGAGCGTGGCGTTGCGCACGGCCACGGCAATCTGGTCGGCCAGCGCCTGGAGCACAGGTAAATCTTCGGCGTCAAAAGCGTTCCGCTCCTGGCTCTGGAGGTCAAACACGCCGAGAATCTGCTTGCCGAAGCGCAGCGGCATGGCCAGTTCGGAGCGGACATCGCCGATGCTGGGGCCAGGGCGGTAGCGGGGGTCCGCCTGCACGTCGTTCACCACCAGCGGCTCGCCAGTGCGGGCCACCCAGGGGACGATGCCCTCGTCGTCCAGGCCGAAGCGCAACTGGGCCGAAACGGAGTCGGCAGGAGCCGTCCCTGCTCGGTACACCACCTCGCGCTGCGCCGCGTCCACGGTGAAGACATGGACGTGCGGATAGTTGAACTGCTCGGACACCAGGTTCACCACCTCGTCCAGCATGGCGTCCAGGTTGAGGATGGAGACGATCTTGCGTCCCACCTCGCTGACGGCGGCCAGTTGCCGCGCGCGCTTGCGTTCGCGGTCGTACAGCCGCGCCTCGTGGATGGCGACGGCCACCTGGGTCGCCACCGTCTGCATCGTCGCCAGGTCGTCTTGGGTGAAGGCGTCGCGCCGATCGCTCTGCACGTCCAGCACGCCGAGGATGCGCCCTTCCAGCAGCAGGGGGACGGTCAACTCCGAGCGGGTCTCCTCCAGGTGGTCCACGGGCCTGTAGCGCGGCTCCTGCGTTACGTCGTTGGCCAGGACGGGCTGGCCCGTCTCGGCCACGTAGCCCGTGATGCCCTGGCCCAGTTCCACCTGGAAGTAGCAGGTGCGCCCCGACTCGGACGAGGCCGCCTGAAAGTCCAGTTTGCCCGTGCGCGGGTCAACGGTGAACAGGGCCACGTAGTAGTAGCCGAACGTCTCGCGGATGACGTCCACCACCAGGTTGAAGAGCGCAGCCAGATCGCGCAGCACCGCCACCTGCTGCGTAACGCGCGCGATGGCCGCCAACTGTCGGGAGCGGCGCTGTTCGGCCTCGTAGGCCTGGGCCTTGCGGATGGCGAGCGCCCCCTGGGCCGCCAGCGCCGACAGGATGCGCAGGTCGTCCTCGGTGTACACGTTGGGGTCGGCGTGCTGCACCGACAGGACGCCGATGAGGTCGCGGTCGGCCACCAGGGGCACCAGGATGACGGAGCGGGTCGCCTGGCCGATGACCGTCGGCGCGAAGGGCAGGGCCTCGCGCTCCATGTCGCGAATGAGGAGGGGCTGGCGGTGCTCCTGGAGGTAGCGGATGCCAGGCGTGTACGGGATTTCGTTGGGACTCAACCGCTGGCCATTTTCCACGATGATCGCGTGGCGAAGGCGCTGGTTCTGCGGGTCGGCGATTCCCAGCATGAACGTGTGCGACGCGTCCACCAGTTCGGAGCAGTAGCGGTAGATGAGTTCGCACAGTTCGTCCACGTTCAGGGACGCGCGGGCGAAATCCCAGCCGATGCGGTCCAGGAGCGTGAGTTCGCGGAGCCGCCGCTCGCGGGTCAGACGGGCGTCGGAGAACGCCTGCAAGGTGATGCTGGCCGCCACGACCCCCGCCGTTACGACCGCAAACAGGCCCATCTCGCCGCGCGCGTACAAAGCCGCGATGGGCACGGCCATGGGCAGCGGCAGGAGTTCCACCAGCACGGAGACGGGGAGCGAGTCGCGGACGAAGGTACGCAGGCCCGCCCTGCCGCCCGATAGGGTCATCACCGCGCCCCAGGCCAGATGATCCACCGCGAACCACGCGACGAAGAGCGCCGCCAGGGCGGGCGCGTCGCGCCACAACGGGCGCAGCAGGGGGATGTCGCCACCCAGGTGGAGATAGAGCGCGCCGCCCCCCAGCGCCATGAGCGCCTTCAGCCCGCCGTCAAACAGCGGGGTGAGCAGGAGCGTCTCCCAGTTGCGCGCCTTGCCCCGCAGCGCGTGGAGCCACAGGTACGCGAACCCGCCCAGGAACGACACCACCGCGCCGCCCAGCGGGCCGAAGATGAGAATCGCCGCCACGTCCACCATGCCCACCAGGCAATGGGTTACCTTCTGGGTAGTGTGGAACCCCGACCTTTGCAGGATGGCCGACAGGGCGACAAAGAGGAGCAGGGGGCCAACCTGGGGGCGCCATGCCATCGTCGCGGCGGCATAGGCCAGCGCGGCCAGCCCACCAGCAGCGACCGTGAGTTGGAAAGCCACGCGCCCGAATGGGAGTCCTGCCTTCACCCTAGCCCACCTCGCCGCCCAGAAATGCGGCCGCCGCTTCCCGCTCGGACGCGTGAATCGCGAAGATTTTGTGGAAGCCCGACAGCACGAACACTTCTCTGACGCGGTCGTTCATGGCACACAGCCTGACATCGCCGCCCTGTTTCCGCGCGGCGCGCAGGGCCACCAGGAGCACCTTCAGCCCGCTGCTGCTGATGTAACTCACCCGCCCGAAGTCCACGATGATGTGAGCGTGCCCCGCCGCCAGGAGCGCGTTCAGTTGCGCCTCCAACTCGGGCGCCAGGCCAGCATCCAGTCGCCCGCGCGCCTCTACCACCCACACGTCCTCGGCCCAGTCGGAGCGGCGCACATTCACGGGGCTCTCCTCTTCACCATCGTCAGGCGGTTGCCGTCCTGGTCAAACTCAAATCGCACCTCGTCCATGATGGAACGCATGAAGTGGAGGCCCAGGCCGCCGGTTTCGCGGCGCTCCAGCGGGGCCTCCAGGTCGGGCGCGCGCACCGCACGGGGGTCAAAGGGGCGGCCCGTGTCGTGCACCTGGATTTGGATGCGGTCGGGGTACACGGTTACGGCGATGCGAATCTGCCCTGGGCCGCCGGCGTAGGCGTGCTCTATGACGTTGGTGCACGCCTCATCGCAGGCCAGTTGCAGGTTGAACACGCCTTTCTCGTCAAACCCGGCCCTGCGCGCGACGCCGGAGATGAAATCGCCGATGAGGGCCAGGTTCTCAAACCGAGCGGGTACCGTCAGTTCGTACAAGGATGTTTCTTCCATCCGCTTGTTTTCCGCGACGGGCGACTCGCGGCGGCGCCCGTAGCGCGGGTTCCCATACCCGCGGCCCGCACGCGCCCCTGCGCCTTCGGCATCCCCTGCCGCTACAGGTTTCCGACGGCCTCTACCGCATCCGGGAATATCTTGAACACGCGGGTGAGGCCCGCCAACTCAAAGGTCTCCATGATGTGCTGGGGAAGCGCCGCCAGGTACACATCCCCGCGATTCCAGCGGCGGCACGTCTTGGCCGTGGAGATGAGGACGCGCAGGCCCGCGCTGCTGATGAAGTTCAGGCCCGACATGTCCACCACGATGCGAAACTGCCCCTGCTCCATGAGGTCTTTGAGAACCCTTTCCAGGTCGGGGGCGTTGCTGCTGTCCACACGGCCGGAGACCTTCACCAGGCTGGCCCGCTTGAGTTGCTTGACTTCCATCTCCATTGGGAGTCCTCCTTGCGCAAATGTGGTGATGGTGCGAACGTTCAGGGCCCATTATACCCGATTGCGCGGCGCGTGTACAATTGCGGGCGGGGCCAGACTCGGTTCCAGACCGTGTTGATCGCGGCATGCGCACAGGCGCGGCGCACTTCCGCAAGTGCGTCGCACCTGAAATAGAACCGAGCCCGAGGCCAAGCAAATACAGGGGCAGACTCCTGGGTCTGCCCCCTGACATCTGGGGCGCACGCCGTTACGCCCCCTGCTACTCGTACCGCAGCGCGTCTATCGGGTTCAGCGCCGCCGCGCGGCTCGCGGGGTAGATGCCAAAGAACAGCCCCACCGCCGCCGAGAACCCCGTCGCCAGCAGGACCGTGGACACGGTGATGACCGGCTTCAGCGACCCCGACAGCCGCCCCACCAGTTGCGACCCCACGGCGCCCAGCGCGATGCCGATGAACCCGCCGGCCAAACTGAGCACCATCGCCTCAATCAGAAACTGCCACAGCACGTCGCGCCGCCTGGCACCCACCGCCTTCCGCAGGCCGATCTCTCGCGTGCGCTCCGTTACCGACACCAGCATGATGTTCATGATGCCGATGCCGCCCACCAGAAGCGAAATCGCCGCGATGGCCCCCAGGAAGATGGTCAGGATGGACGTGATCTCGCCGAAGATGTTGAGGATGTCCTTCTGGTTGATGACGGTGAAGTCATCGTCGCTCTCGTACAGGATGCCGTGGCGGTCGCGCAGCAACTGGGCGATCTGCTGCATCGCCGCCTCCATGCGGCTTTCGCTCACCGCCTGGGCATAGATGGCCGACACAACGTAGTCGCCCGACGCCGAACGCCTCTGCGTCAGTTTGGTGTGGAACGTGGTCAGCGGCACGAACACCGAATCGTCCACCCCTCCGAACCCCGTGCCGCCTTTGCTGGCCAGGACGCCGACGACCCGAAACGAGATGCCTTTGATCTTGATTGTCTGGCCCACGGCGTAGCCATTCGGAAAGAGCGCCTCGGCAGCCGAATGGCCCAGCACCGCCACCCGCGACCCGCCGTTGAAATCCTCCTCGCTGAAGAACGTCCCCTCCGCCACCTTGTGATTGCGCACCTGGGGGTAGTTCACCGTCGTGCCGCTCACCGATGTGCGGATGCTTCGGTCGCGATAGACCACCGTGGCGTTCATGAAGGACTCCACCGCGACGGCCTGGACGTCAGGCACGCGCTGCGGGTCTGCGATGGCCTTGGCGTCGCCATAGGTCAGGGTGTTGATCGTGCTGGTCGCCATCGCGCTGCGCGGGTTCCCGCTGGACTGGGCTGACAGGTTCCCCGGCACCACGAACAGCAGGTTGGAGCCGATGCTCTGAATCTGCTCCTGCACCAGCACCTGCACGCCCTGCCCCACCGACAGAAGCGTGATCACCGCCGCGACGCCGATGATGATGCCCAGCATGGTAAGAGCCGCGCGCAGTTTGTTGGCCGAAAGGCTCCTGAGGGCAATCTTGATGCTCTCTGCGATGTTCATGGCGCGCCTCCCACGGATTCTACGGCCAACTGCATTTGGGCCACCGGCTCGTCGCCCACGATCTTCCCATCCAGAAGCCGCACGATCCGCCGCGTGTGCCGCGCGATCTCAGGGTCGTGGGTTACGAATACAACCGTGATGCCCCGCTCCAGGTTCAGCCGCTGGAAGATGCCCACGATCTCGCGCCCCGACTTGGTGTCCAGGTTGCCGGTCGGCTCGTCGGCCAGGATGATGGACGGCTGGTTGACCAGCGCCCGCGCGATGGCCACGCGCTGCTGCTCGCCGCCCGACAGTTCGCTGGGCCGATGATCCAGCCGATGCCCCAAGCCTACCGCCTGCAGCGCCGCCACCGCCCGCCTGCGCCGTTCCGCGCCCGAGACGCCGCCGTAGGTCAGCGGCAGTTCCACGTTCTGCAGCGCGCTGGTGCGGCGCAGCAGGTTGAAGTTCTGGAACACGAAGCCGATCTTCTTGTTGCGAATGCTGGCCAACTGGTCGTCGCTCAGACGCGACACGTCCACACCCTCCAGGGTGTACTGCCCGCTGGTGGGCTGGTCCAAGCACCCGATGATGTTCATCAGCGTGGACTTGCCCGAACCCGACGGCCCCATGATGGCCAACAGTTCGCCCCGACGGATTTGCAGGCTCACGCCGCAGAGCGCCGGCACTTCTACCACGCCCATCTTGTACACTTTGCAGATGTCGGTCATTTGAATCAATACGTCATTATCCATTGCACTCTGCCCGCTCTCGCACTGGGGAACTCATCGCGGCCCGAACAGGCTCCGCAACTGCTGGCCGGATGAAATCGTCGTGATGACGACGGTCTCGCCCTCGGCCGGGCCTTCCAGGATTTCGGTGTAGCGCTCGTCGCGGATGCCGGGCTTGATATACACCTGCTCCACCTGCCCGTTGCGCAGCACCTGCACGTAACGCTGGCCCGTCTTCTCGTCGGTGCGGATGGCACGGTTGGGCAGGACAAGGGCATCGGCCTTCTCGGCCACGACGATGTCTATCGTCGCGCTCATGCCCGTGCGCAGGGGCGCGTCGGTGGGATCCACGGCGATACGCACGTCGTAGGTAACCACGCCTGTGGTCTGCGACCCCGCCAGCCCGATGCGGTCCACGTGGCCCTGAATCGGGGTGTCGGGCAGCGCGTCCAGGGCGATGCGCGCCACCTGCCCCACGCGCACCAGCGCCACGTCCATCTCATCCACCGCCACCATGATGTGGAAGGCGGACGTGTCGGCGATGACCACAGCGGGCGTCCCCGCCGCCACCAGTTGTCCCACATCCACCGACACCTTCTCCACGACGCCGGCAAACGGCGCGCGCAGCACCGCCGAGTCCAGCCTTCGCTTCGCCTGATCCACGGCCACCTGCGCCGAATCCACCTGCGACTGGGCGATGGCCAAATCCTCGGGCGAGGGGGTGCGCTTCAGCCGCTCCAGGTTGGCCCGCGCCTGGGCGATCTGCGCCTCGGCAGCCTTGAGCGCGCTCTCGCTGGGGCCCGCCGTCGCGACGCGGTAGTTGGCCAGGGCCGTCTGGTAGTCTATGGTCGCCTGCTGCAACTGGAGCGCTTGGGGCGAGGCCCCGGCATCCCCGCGCCACGCGATGCGGTCGTAGGCGGCCTGCGCCTGCTTCAGCACGGCCTCGGCCCGCTCCACGTTGGCTTTGGCCACGGCCACCTCGTCGGCCGTCGGCCCCTTCTTCAGTTTCTCGTAGGACGCAATGGCGCTGGCCAGGCTCGCTTCGGCTGCGGCAATGTCCTCTTTGCTGGGACCGGCCTTGGTTTGCTCGTATCGGGCCTGGGCCGCGCGCAGCGATGCCTCGGCGCTCCGCAAGGCCAACTCCAGGTCGGTGGCGTCCAGCCGAACCAGGGGCTGGCCCTTCTGGACCACGTCGCCCTCGTCCACGAGGATCTCCAGGACGCGCCCCGATATCTCAAAGGACAGCGTGGCCCTCTGGGCGGGCGCCACGTTTCCGGTGGCGTTGACCACCTGCGTGAGCGCCCCCCGCGCCACGGTTACAGTCTCGGCTTGGGCTGTGCCGCTGTCGCTTCGGCCCACCGCGCGCACCAGGAAGAACGCGCCTACGGCCACAGCCGCGACGATGGCTACGATGACGATGGTCTTCCGCTTCATGTTGCCACTCCCTTATCACGCGACGCGACGCCGGGGCATCAGGTCTCGTAGGGGCAGGTCCTGTAGGGGCAGGCCTGAGACCAGCCCCTACCCTACCCTGCCACGAGAGTTCCCTACGCCGGTCGTCGTTTAGCGTCGCTATTATTTTGTGTCGCTAATTATATTCACCCTCGCGCCGCATGTCAAATCGGGTGTGTTGCCCATGGCAGCGACCGTAGCGCGGGTTTCGATACCCGCGGCCACCACACGACACCCGTAGCGCGGGTTCCCATACCCGCGGCCACCACGCGACACCCGTAGCGCGGATTCCCATACCCGCGGCCGCCATGCGACACCCGTAGCGCGGGTTCCCATACCCGCGGCCGCCATGCAACACCCGTAGCGCGGGTTCCCATACCCGCGACCGCCACGCGACACCCGTAGCCGCGGGTTTCCATACCCGCGGCCCCGACGGCGGCTACTCAGAGTCTATGCCTGTGAGATTGTCTGGCTGATCGCCCCACCCCCAACCCAACTCATAGTAGCCGCGTTTGAGCCAATACCGGTACGACGACTGCGCCCACTTTTCTGGTTTCTGCACATGACCGTGCTTGACAGGATTCCAGTGAATATAGTCCATGTGGTTGTTGAGATCATCCTCATCGCGGATCACATGATCCCAGAAGCGAGCCTGCCAAAGGTGCAGGGGTTCAACGATCCCGTGAGCCTTCTTGAAGTCAAGAGTGAAATTGCGCTTGATGCTGTGCAACACGGGAGAGAAATCGCCACCCGCCACCTGCATCAGCCAATGGAAGTGGTCTGGCAGAACCACGTAGGCCAGTAGGTGAAAAGGATGGATGTCTCTGACGCTTCGGACGGTATCCCAGAATAGGTTGAGGTCATAACCCGACCCAAGGTAGGGTATACGGTTACGAGTTACGGCGGTGATGAATACAATCGCGTTCGGAACATAGTAACGCCGAAAGCGGGACATGTCGCATCTCCATTTGAGGGCGGCTATGGAAAGCCGCCCTACATATACGACTCCCGTTGCACGGGCTTCCACACCCGCGCACGGCGGCTATGGAAAGCCGCCCTACATATACGACACCCGTTGCACGGGCTTCCACACCCGCGAGCCTGCACGGCGGCTATGGAAAGCCGCCTACATATACGACACCCGTTGCACGGGCTTCCATACCCGCGCGCCTGCACGGCGGCTATGGAAAGCCGCCCTACATATGCGACACCCGTAGCGCGGGTTTCCATACCCGCGCGCCTGCACGGCGGCTATGGAAAGCCGCCCTACATATACGACACCCGTTGCACGGGCTTCCACACCCGCGCACGGCGGCTATGGAAAGCCGCCCTACCCCATATTACATCCCGTTGCACGGGCTTCCATACCCGCGCGCCTGCACGGCGGCTATGGAAAGCCGCCCTACATATACGACACCCGTTGCACGGGCTTCCACACCCGCGCACGGCGCCTATGGAAAGCCGCCCTACATATACGACACCCGTTGCACGGGTTCCCATACCCACTGCACGGCGGCTATGGAAAGCCGCCCTACATATACGACACCCGTTGCACGGGTTCCCATACCCACTGCACGGCGGCTATGGAAAGCCGCCCTACCCCATATTACATCCCGTAGCGCGGGTTTCCATACCCACGCGCCTGCACGGCGGCTATGGAAAGCCGCCCTACTTCTCACGAGCGGCGAGGGCGCGCTAGGTCCTCGGTGTCCAGAATCAACGTTACGGGGCCGTCGTTGTGGATTTCCACCAGCATGTGCGCCTGGAAGCGGCCCTCCTCCACACGGACACCCAGGCCGCGCAGCGCCTGACAGAATCGCGCCACGAGGGGTTCCGCCACGTCGGGCGGGGCGGCGTCGGTGAAACTGGGGCGGCGGCCCTTTCGCGAGTCGCCGTAGAGGGTGAACTGGGACACCACCAGCGCGGCCCCTCCCACGTCCAGCAGCGACAGGTTGAACTTGCCGTCGGCGTCGCTGAAGATGCGCAGGTTGGCCACCTTGTCGGCCAGTTTCGCCGCGTCTTCGGGCGTGTCCCCATCTTTGACACCCAACAGGACGACCAGCCCGTCGCCGATTTCCCCGACGGTCTGGCCGTCCACCGTAACCTTGCCATGCGTTACGCGCTGCACCACGGCTCGCATGAGGTTTCCTCTCGCACGCTCTATCTATCCGGCGTCGCGGCCCACCAGTTGCCGCAAATCGTCCAACGCGCGGTTCTCCATTTCCTCCATGATAGCCGCCAGGGCCTGGCCGGGCAAATCGGGCAGGCGGCAGATGGCGATGTCCAGCATCACGGCGCTGGCTCCCGCGAGCACGGCCTGCACCGCCTGATGCGGCGCGTGGATGCCGCCGAAAGCGACCAGCGGGAAGGGGAACTCGCGCAGGGCGAGGAGCGCGCGCACCACCAGGGGGAACACGCCCGGGCCGTGCACGTCGCCTTGCACCCAGGCTTCGTCCTCGGCGCTCCATGCGGTTCCCTGCGGGGGCGCGCCCACCACGAGGGCATCGGCCATGCCGACCAGCGCCTCGGCGTAGTCGGCCGCGCCGGCAAGGGGAACCTGCACCAGCAGCGGCTTGTCGCTGGCGGCGCGCAGTCGGGCGGCAGCGCGCGCGGCCTCGTCGGGCGGCAGGGCGTCGGCCCGCCATTCCAGCGCAGCAACCTCGCGCACCTCCTCCAGGGCCTCGGCGCAGGCGGCCAGTTCCGCCGGCGACTCGCCCGCCACGTGCGCGATGACCGGTGGATTGGCCCGCCGCCAGCGCTCTCCCCAGTGGCGCAGCACCGCCCGCACCGCCGCCGGCCCGCCGGTGTCTATCACGACGCCTGCGGGAACAGGCGCGAAACGCGGCGACGTGCCGACCGCCCGCGCGGCCAGCGGCAGCGTAACCACTGCGCCCAGCGCCGCCGCATCCACCGCCTCGGGCGCGGCCCCATACCCGGCCGTCCCGCACCCCAGCAGGATGGGCGTGGCCAGGGGAAGCCCTGTCTTGTGCCCAGGAGCCAAATCCACCGACAGGTTCACAGAGGGTCTCATCGTTTCGCGCATCTTCACACCAGGTCGCGCAAGTCAAACACCGGGCCGTCGGCGCAGACGCGGGCCGAGCCGCGACGCAGCCGAATCCGACACAGGCCGCACACGCCGAGCGCGCACAGCATCCGCCCGCGCACCAGCACCTGGCAGAACCCCCGGGCGTAGCGCAGGCGCACCCGCTGTATGGCCTCGGCGAGGGCCAGATGGAGCGTGTGCGACCCCGCCGCATAGGCCGCATCGGCCCAGCGCAGCGTTTCGCTCAACGCCGCCGCCAGGGCCTCGGTCCCCACGGCCGAGCAGTACTCCGCCGACGACGGCAGCAGTCCGGGTGGCAGGAGTTCGGCGCGGCTGAACGGGCTCCACACCAGGAACGACACCTCTAGCCGCCGCGCCGCCGCTTCCTGCACCAGCGTCAGCAGCGGCAGCCCTTCCATGCCTTCGGACACCACCAGGATGTTGCGCGCCTTCCCGTCCAGCGCGAACCCGTTGCCCAGCGGCCCGGTAACCTGCACGGGCTGGCCTTCGGGCAGAGTGGTCAGCCAGCGCTCGCGCTCGCCCACCCGAAGCAGCGCGCCCAAATCCTCCGCCGCGATGTGCGTGGGGAAAATCGGCGTGGGCAGGTACGGCTCCAGCCGCTGGCGATCCACGACGGCGACGAACTGCCCCGGCCGCAGCGACGCCGCCAAGTCGGGCGCATGGAGCCGCAGCCAGAGCAAATCCGGCTCCAAGACCTTGCGCTCGGCGACCTGCGCTTGCGTAACCCCGGCGGGCATCGTTCGCCCCTCAGGCCGACAGGGCCTCGCGCAGCGCGTCCGCCACGCGGAACGGATCGCTGCTCACGACGCTGGACCCGAAAAACTCCATCGCGCCCACGTCCGACGTCTTGCTGTGGAGCGGGCCGCGGTCCACCATCCGCGCGATGACCGGAAAGCCGTCCCAGTCTTCGGGCACGGAGTCTATGGGCTTCCACAGGAGCGCCAGGTTGAAACTCTGGACGCCGAGATGTCGCACATACGCTTGAAGCGCGCCGTACACGCCGTGGACGAACGCTGGCCCGATGCGCTCGGCCACCACCCAAACCTCCTTCTCCTTCTTGGGCGCCAGGTAGGCGAAGACGTGGACGCCCTGGGATTCCACGCCCAGGCCGAGCGCCTGGTGAACCGCGCAGAGGTCCGCGAAGTAGTCCGTGCCGTGGCCGATGCGGTAGAGGAGCGCCGCCCGCCTCAAGGCTTCCACCTGCGCGTAGTGGATTCCTTTGCCCAACACGGCCTGCATGTGGCCGTGCACGCGAGACGCGGCGGCCCGCCACAGACAGTTCCAGAACAGCATGAAGTAGCGCGCGTCGGCGTCGGCGCTGTGGGCCGCCCGCGCCCAGGCCAGCGCGGTCTCCAGCGCGTCGCCGATGGACGCCTCGGTGAAGGCCAGCGGGTCGTGCTCGTCAAAGATGATGACCGAGTGGAACCGCTCAATGGGCACGAGATTGGCCGCCGTTACCGACCAGGCGCCCCGCACCCGCCCGAAGGTGTTCTCGGTGGTGCGTTCCAGCGGCGCGCAGAAGGGGTCGTCGGGGGTCGGGCCGGGGATGTCCACCGACGACGCCAGCCGCTCGTCGTGGGGGCGGCGCTGACGCAGCGGGTTGAACAGCGTGCCGTCCAGGGTGATGAGGTTGGTAACACGCACCAGCGTCTGGCGCAGCACGGGCTCCACGCCGCCGAACAGCGCCTCCACTTCCGCCTTCATCGGCGCGGGAATCACCACGTCGGCCTGGTCGGTTGCAACCTGGAAGATGCGGGCGAATCGTTCCCGTTCGGCCTCGGGCAGCGCGGCCACCAGGGACTCCAAATCGGCGATGGTATGTTCGTGTTCGGTCATGTGCTCCTCGTTTGTCGTCTAGTATCCCAGCGTCTTGTCAACCAGGTTCAGCAGCGGCTCCCCGGCCAGGTAGCGCCGCAGGTTCTCGACGAACAGGTCGGTGGCGCGGTCGTTGTAGGCCGCCGTGGTCGCCGCGATATGGGGCGTCAGGATGACATTGGGCAGGTCGTACAGCGGGCTGTCGGGCGGCAGCGGCTCCTGCCAGAAGACATCCAGGCCGGCGCCCGCGATGCGGCCCTCCCGCAGGGCGCGGATGAGCGCCTCCTCGTCCACCACCTCGCCCCGCGAGATGTTGACGAAATACGCCGTCGGCTTCATGGCCCGAATGACCGATTCGCTCACGATCCCGCGCGTCTCGGGCGTCAGGGGCAGCGCCACCACCACGTAGTCGCA
The DNA here is from genome assembly GCA_034436295.1 of Anaerolineae bacterium. GTDB lineage: Bacteria > Chloroflexota > Anaerolineae > DTLA01 > DTLA01 > DTLA01. The sequence goes on from DAOTVT010000064.1 coordinate 31,889, forward strand.
CGCCGACACCATCTCTTGCAGTTGGTCGGGGCCGAAGACGCCGTCCACGTACTGCATCTGGGCGTCGCCCGCGCCAGGGATGCGATAGCCAACGTCATCGCGCCTGGTCGGGTTGCGCTTGGACGCCAGAACCCGCATGCCGAAGGCCTTGGCGAGACGGCCGATCTCGCGGCCGATGCTCCCGTAGCCGATAATGCCGATGGTTGCGCCGCGAAGTTCCGCGCCAAGCAGGGCCGCCCAGCGCCCCTTGGGCCATTCGTGCTTCTGCTGCAGGGCGAAGGTTACGGGGAATCGGCGGGCGAAGGCCAGCATGGAGCCGAAGACGTATTCGGCGATGGGCACGGCGTGGATGCCGCTGGCCGTGGTGATGGCGATGTCCGATTTCATGATGGGCTTGTCCAGCAGGTGATCGGCCCCCGCGCTGGAGAGTTGCACCCACTTCAGGCGCGGCGCCTGTTCGGGCAGGAAGTCGGCGTGGTACGTGTACAGGATTTCCGGCTCGCCCACCAGCGGCAACATGTCTTCGGGCGTCTTGCAGGTGATCTGCGCGACCTCAAGGACGGGCGAGACGGCTCGCAGCCGCGCCAGTTGCTCATCCGACAGTTTCAGCACGCTCAAAACTTTGACTTTTTCGGCCATATCCACGCTCCGATGAGGGATTCGGCATTCAGTATAAACCGAGATGGCCTTCTCGTCCAGAACGCGCAGCCGCGTCATCGCGGGCGAGCCGACCGCGCCGCCGTTCTTGCATCGCCGCCGCGCCCGTGCTACACTCGGATAAGAATCCCATCTCGTCGTCTCCCATGATCGGGCGGAGCGCACTCTATGGCAAGGCTGCACATCGGCATCGTCGGCGCAGGGCCGGCAGGGATCATAGCGGCGCTGGAAGCGGCGCGGCGCGGCGCGCGCGTAACGCTGTTTGACACCAACGCCACCGTCGGGCGCAAGATTCTGGTAACCGGCAACGGGCGGTGCAACATCACCAACGTCCACGCCGCGCCCGACAAGTACGCCTGCGCCGACCCCGAATTCGTGCGCGTGGCGTTCGCGCGCTTCGGCCACCGCGAGACCGTCGCCCGCCTGCGCGACGTGGGCATCCTCATCTACTCCACGCCCGACGGCTGGTGCTATCCCCTGTCCGAGTCGGCCGCCAACGTGGCCGAGATTCTGGCGGCGGCGCTGGAACTGGCGGGCGTGGAGACGCGCCTGCAGACCAAGATCGCGGACATCCGCCCCGGCCCGCGCGGCATCGGCCTGGCGATCGGCGGCGGGCCACACGTCCAGACCTTTGACCGCGTCATCGTGGCGTGCGGGGGCAAGGCGTATCCGGCGCTGGGGTCTCGCGGGGATTTGTTCCCGGTCCTGGAGTCGCTGGGGCATCGCATCGTGCCGATTCGTCCGGCTCTCGCGCCCCTCACCGCCGACGTGAAGCGGTTCCACAAACTTCAGGGCGTGCGGCTGGACGTGGCGCTGACCCTCTACGACGGCGACCGCGTCCTGGGGCGCAGCATGGGCAACATGATGTTCACCGAGTACGGGTTCAGCGGCCCGGCGGCCATGGACCTGGCCCATCTGGTGAGCGCGCGCCCGGGCACCTACCTCACGCTGGAAATCAACCTGCTCCCCTACGTGCGGGCGGCGCTGGAGGAACTCCTGGCGCGCAAGAGCCGTGAGCCGTTCCCCGTGCGCGTCCTCCTGGGCGCGGTCCTGCCCCAGAAGATTCCGCCGCTCGTGATGGCCGTGGCCGGCGTGCGCCCCGACGCCAGGCTCACCGAAATCTCGGACGCCGAGCGTGCCCGCCTTATGGAGACGCTCACGTGCCTCAAGGCCACTGTTACAGGCACGCGCGGCTTCACGTTCGCGCAGGTGTCCACGGGCGGCGTCCCGCTCGCCGAGGTGGACCCGACCACGATGGCGTCGCGCGTGGTGCCGCACCTGTACTTCGCGGGCGAGGTCCTGGATGTCGTCGGCCCGTGCGGCGGGTACAACCTGCAGTGGGCGTGGACCAGCGGGGCGATTGCCGGCGCGAGTGCGGCGGGGAGCGGGTAACCCCTCACATTCCCCTGGCCGCGCATGGCGTCGTTCCCTCTCCCGCTGGGAGAGTGCTAGGGTGAGGGGCGTTTGGATCGCGAAGGACGCGAAACGGCACGAAAGGCGCGAAAAATCGGGGCGGCGCATGCTGCGCGGGACTGAACCCCCCGCGCTGAAGGAACGAAGCCCCTTCGGGGCTTTGCTCGTTCAGCCCGACGGCTTTAGCCTCGGGCGGGGTGGTGCGCGCGGGCGTTGTTCCCTCTCCCGCCGGGAGAGGGCCAGGGTGAGGGGCGTTTGGATCGCGAAGGACGCGAAACGGCACGAAAGGCGCGAAAAATCGGGGCGGCGCATGCT
>DAOTVT010000065.1:0-2761 GCA_034436295.1 Anaerolineae bacterium
GGAGGTGCGTCGCTCGTTGGGAGTTGTAACCGCGAGTCGCGCGAATCCATGCGAATGGGGTCGGGGTGAGGGCGCAAAGCCCTGCGGGCTGGGGTTAGCCCCCGCGCGGCCATGCGGCGATTCACCCCACCTGTGCGGGGCAAATTGCCAATTTGCTCCACGCTCTCGGCGCGGGGGTCGGGCCCCGCGCGGGCCGACAGACTCAGGGCGCCGCACTCAGCCCATGGGACAACCAGACCTACATCAACAGCGAGGAGAACGCTCATTGAACACAACGCACCTCACACGCTTTGCGGGCATCCGCGTCGCCCTCTGGTTCGCGGCGCTGGCAGGCCTACTCATCCTGTCGCCCTCCGAGAAGACCCTCGGCGACGTGGTGAAACTGGTGTACCTGCACGGCGCGCTTGTGCGCACGGGCCTGCTGGCGTTCACCGCGGCGGGCATCCTCGGCCTGGCGGCGCTGGTTGACCGCCACCAGAGCACGGCGCGCTGGAGCGAGGCGGTGGGCCACACAGCCCTGGTGGTCTGGACGGTGTATGTGCTGTCCAGCATGGTGGTAACATACCTGGCGTGGGGTGTGGCCATCGCCTGGAGCGAGCCTCGCGTCCGGGCCAGCGCCCACATCTTCCTGGCGGCGGTGGCACTCTGGGTGCTGGCCTCCATCATCCAGGACAGGCGGGCAACGGCCGCGCTCAATGCCATCCTGGGCGCGCTGGCCTGGGCGCTGGTGCGGAACGCGGGCGTGATCATCCACCCGGTGGACCCCATCGGCGGCTCGGCTTCGGTGGCCATCAAGGCATTCTACGCCGGCATCGTCGCGTGCGTCATCCTGCTGGCGGCGGAATTGGCCCTGTGGTTTGCGAAGAGGACCGCCCCGCGCCAACCCCGCGGGTGAGGCGAACCGCGCGCGGCCGCGTCAAACCCAAACAACATGCACACATGATCTTCAGACTTTCTTCACAACCCGGCGTTAGGATATGCACAACCCTAAACGTCGGGAGGTTTGATTGTGTCAAAGCACGGCACCCAATCGTGGACACCGCTGCTCAGGAGACTGAGCCAATTCGCCTTCGGAGTGTTCATCCTCGTCTCAAGCGTCCGCCATTCGTTGGCCACCACCGAGGGAGCGCTCCCATCCGTTGATGCGTATTGCCCATTCGGCGGGCTGGAAACGCTGTGGAAACTGGCAACCCAAGGCTCTTTCCTATCAAAAACACACCCGTCCAACATCGTGCTGGCGCTGGGGCTTCTCACGGGCACATTGCTTGTGGGGGGCGCTTTCTGCGGGTGGGTTTGCCCCTTCGGCGGGCTGCAAGATTTGCTCCAGTGGGTGCGGCGCAAATTGCGGCTCCCCGAGGTGAAGATTCCCGCCAGACTGGACAGAGTCCTCACCTATGGGCGCTACCTCGTCCTTGCGGGTATCCTGTATGCCACCATCCAGACGGGGAAAATGTGGTTCGCGGACTATGACCCATACCGCACGATCTTCAGCCTGGGCTGGCTATTTGAGTTCAACTGGGCTGAAGCGTGGCCCGCTTACGTGGCAAGCCTTGTGATCCTGGTCGGCGCGTTGTTCATCCCGCGGCTGTGGTGCAGGTACCTGTGCCCGCTGGGCGCTGTCATCTCCCTGGGGCAACGGCTCAGCATCTTCCGCATCCGCCGCAACCCGCAGACCTGTATCTCTTGCCACAAGTGCGACAGGGTTTGCCCGGCCAAAATCACCGTGTCCAAGAAGACAAGCGTAACCGCCGGATGTATCGCCTGCCTCAAGTGCGTGGAAGCCTGTCCGGTCAAGGATACGCTGTACGTGGGGCTGATTGTGGACAAAACGGCGACTGCTGCCCCAAAGGAGGTAACCGCATGAGGGTTCATCGCTACGTTTTGCCTTTCGTGTTCATCGCCGTGCTCCTGGGGAGCGTCCAGGTTGCCAAGGTCGCGGGCTACTGGGCAACCAGCGGCAAGACGGTTGTCCGCGTGGACGCTTCGGGCCAGGCCGACCCGGCAGACATCAAAGGTTGGATGACGCTCGCCCAGGTTAGCGAACTCTACGGAATCCCGAAGGAAGAACTGTGGGCGCGACTGAATCTCCCTGCCGACCTGCCCGCCGACACAGCGCTGAAAGATATAGAGAAACTCGTGCCAGGATTTGAGACGAGCGCCGTTCGCGACGCCGTGGCCGCGTACAGGGCCGAGCATCCCGATTCCGCGCCGCTCCCATCTGAGAATACGCCCGTCGCGACACCATCGGGAGAAGGCGAGGCCACGCCAACGCCTGTTCCCTCCGATGCGGAAGGCACTTCCACCGCCGTCCCGTCCACCGAGGAAATCAAGGGCAAGAACACCCTGGCCGAGGTAGCAGACATGTACGGCATCCCCGTAGAGCGCCTGATCGCCGAATCGGGCTTGCCCGCCGACGTGGACACCAAGGCGCAACTCAAGGACATTACGTCGCAATACGGGATAGAGTTGTTGGCCATACGAGAGGCCGTGGACAGAATTCTGGCCGCAAGGTAATTGCAAACCGATCCCGTGCGCGCCATAGGTTGGTGGCGCAATGCCAAGACACGCAGGGCGGCTTCCCATAGCCGCCGCGCAGGTGCGACGCACTTTTGGAAGTGCGTCGCACCTTACTCACCAACACAGTCCGCAGGGCGGCTTCCCATAGCCGCCGCGCAGGTGCGACGCACTTTTGGAAGTGCGTCGCACCTTACTCACCAACACAGTCCGCAGGGCGGCTTCCCATAGCCGCCGCTGGAGTTTG
>DAOTVT010000066.1:0-4932 GCA_034436295.1 Anaerolineae bacterium
CGGCCTGGACCGCCGCCTGCATTCGGCGCGCCCTATCGCAAAGGCCGAACCGCACCCCATGACCCGCCACGAATGCCGTCGGTGCCGCGCTCTCACGCGTACCGCTCTTCCTTCCACGGGTCGGCGCCGTTGTTGTAGCCGTACTGCTCCCAGAACCCCAGCCGGTCCTGGGCCATGAACTCCACGCCGCGAACCCACTTGGCGCTCTTCCAGAAGTACCGCTTGGGCACAACCGCCCGCAGGGGTAAGCCGTGCTCTGGGGTGAGCGGCTTGTCGTCGTACTTCCATGCCAGGAGCACATCATCGTCCATGACCACTTCCAGCGGCAGGTTCGCCGTGAACCCGTACTCGCAGTGGAACATCACGTAGCGAGCCTCCGGCTTGGGCACCACCAGCGCCGCCAGGTCGCGGAACAACACGCCCTCCCACACGGTGTCCAGTTTGCTCCACCCCGTTACGCAGTGGATGTCGGCCACAATGCGCTTGGTGGGCAGCGCCGTGAACTCCTCGTAGCGGAAAACCCGCTCCCGCTCCACCAAGCCGAACACCCTCAACGTCCACGTGGCCGGGTCAAAGCGCGGCACCTGCCCGTAGTGCAGCACGGGGAATCGGTCTGTCAGCCTTTGCCCCGGCGGTACGCGATTTTGCACCATGGTGAACACCTCCAGTCGGGTATCGTCAATCGTCCGCAACAAGCACAGTACGTGCCGGCGCGCCGTCGCCCCCGAGAACTTTGAGCGGCAGGCAGTACAACGTGTACCAGCCGCCTTTCACTGCCGAGAGATCCAGCCCCTCCAGGACAACGACCCCCGCCGACAGCAGAATCGTGTGCGTGGAACCGTCGCCTCCGAACGCCTCTACGGACAGATAGTCCACGCCCACCAGGCGCAGTCCTCGCTCCACCACCCAGCGGGCGGCATCCGGCGTCAGGTGGGCAAAATCCTGCGAGAAGCCGGGCCGCGCCCACAGTGCCGAGTTCGGCGTCTTCAGCAGAAGGCGCTGGGCAGCCTCGGGCACGCCGGCGCGTGCCAAATCCTGCGCCGTGATCGTCCCGACCGCCCCCAGTTCCGCCACCCACGCCGGCCCCACCAGGGCGTCCAGCGCCAGCGACTCCACGCCGCGCCCGCCCGGGATGAAATGGCGCGGCGCGTCCACATGCGTCCCCGTGTGCAGGCCCATGTGGATATTGGACACCGTGGCACGGCTTCCCTCCTCTTGGCTGCGCACCGGCTCCAACACCACCCTCGCGTCCCCAGGCCACACCGCCATCCCAGGATAGATGGGCACAGACACGTCATAGATTCGCACTGCTGCCCTCCTTGCCGCATCCGGGCTTCGCCAGCACGGGCACCAGCAGCCGCGCCACCCGTTCCAGACTCTCGCGGTCGGCCTCGTCAAAAGCCGCCTCGTCGTCGCTGTCTATGTCAATCTCGCCGTACACGCAGTCCCCGTCCAGAATCGGCACGACAATCTCCGAGCGGGTCTCCAGGCTGCACGCGATGTAGCGTGGATCTTGTCGCACATCGGGCACGTTCACCGTCTCCCGCGTGCGCGCAGCCAGCCCGCAGATGCCCTCGCCGATGGGGATGCGCGTGTGGATCGTCGGCTTGCCCCGATACGGACCAAGCACGAGCACGTCTCCCATCAGCAGGTAGATGCCCACCCAATGGTATTTCGGGTTTGCGCTGTGGAGCGCCCCGACAACCTCATCCAGAATCCGATCTCGGCTCCAGCCCTCGCGGATTCCCCGATGGATCACTACTTCAGCGGTGGCTTCTCTCATGGCAGAACCTCTCCTCTTCGGCTTGGCATGTTGTACCATGTCGCGTCTCCTGTGTCAAGGGGTGCGGATAGAAAAACGTGCGGCACACGCGGGTATGTCGCACGTTTTCGCGCAAATGTCAGGCGCTGGCCGATCTACAGCGATCCCAATACCGGAGCCCCAGGGGGCGGCGTGTGCTGCCGAATCCACTCCTGAAACCACTCCCAGTCCAGCACCTGGATCAACAGCGCTGCTCGGTCGCTCCGTTGGTTCAGAATGTTGCGCAGTTCGCAGATGTGCTGGTAGCACTCCTCAAACGCCTGATCCATCTCGGCCGCCGTGAGTTCCCCGGCCTTCCATTTCTCCATCCGTTGACACATCGGCTCCATGAGCCGGCGCCAGCGGTACTCCCGATAGTCGGCGACCAGCCGCTCTTCCCACCATTGCGCAGACGAGGATTCACGCGGGTTCATTTTACACCTCCTGACCCAAGTACCAGACGGTTTGGAACCGCCTGGCGCTATCCGCCTAGAGCACCAGCGCCTCGGCGACCAGGTCCCACACTCCTTTGACTTCCACGCCCAGTTTGTAGTATTCGTTCAGATCGGCCAGTTGCGTCTTGCAGTTCTCGCAGCCGGTAACGACCCATTTCGCTCCGGTGCGCTGAATCTGCTCCACTTTCTTGCGGCCGCCCTTCATGCGCGTCTCTTTCATGTCCGGTTCGGCGATCAGCCCCCCGCCCCCGCCACAGCACCAGTTCAATTCCCGATTCGGCGTCAGTTCGCGGAAGTCGGTGGCGACGGCGCGGATGAGCATCCGCGGCTCCTCAAAGATGCCTACGTTACGCCCCAGGTTGCAGGGGTCGTGATAGGTCAGGGGAACGTCAAACATGCCAGATTTGACGCGAATGCGCCCTTCCTGGAGGTACGAGGCGATCAGTTGCACCACGCTCATGCGTTGGATACCCGCAACCTCATCCCCAAACCAGTGATCCCAGAACTGGAACAACGTTCGGGTGGCGTGGCCGCATTCGGCGAAGGCGATGGTCTGCACGCCCAGCCGTCGGGCCTCTTCCACGATCCAACGAGCGGCCTGCTTCGCCTTCTCCGTGTCGCCGACGAAAAAGGAGTGGTTGGTGGCGGTGAATAGGCTCAGCGTCCAATCTTCCTTCGCGGCGTGAAAAATCTTTGCCATCGGGATTATGGCATGCTCGCCGACCACCGGCACGTACAGGACACGCGCGCCGACCTTGTCCACGGGAATCTGCAGGTCGGGGACGCCCCAGTCCTGTCGCACCCGCCCCTCCAGTTCCCGAATCTGCTCCACGTAGAACTCCTTCAGGGCGTCAATGATCTCCCCTTTGCTGACCTCGGCGTTGCCGATTTCAGCGACCATCTCCATCCCCATCCCCTCCTGGAGCAGGGCATAACGCGCCGTGCTGACCAGGAGACCCGTATCCAGGTGGAAGGGGCAAACCAGGGTGCATCGCCGGCAGCCGGTGCAGTCCCATAGCGCTTTCCGCAGTTCCTCCGCCGTCCGCTCATCGGGGTGCTGGTTTTCCCGATACCAGTCCAGGAGAGGATTGCCCTTGGACTGGAGCAGTTTCTTGACCAGCAGCGCCCGATAGGCGGGGATGTGGGCAACATCGCGGGAATAGGCGTAGAAGTGGCAAGCATCCGCACAAAGCCCGCAGCGAATGCAGATGTCCATAAAGTACTGAAGCGGGCGACTGACGCGCTGACGCATCACCTCTGTGAACTTTTCCAACATGGCGCCCTCCTAACTGTAGGCCACCATCTTGGCCAGCACATAGCCGACCATATGGCTAAACTTACTGAAGTTGAAATAGACCATCAGGATTTGAACCAAAGCGAAGTGCCAGATGAAAGATGAGCCGGCGCTTTGAGGGACGGGCTGCCAGTTGAAAGTAGCCAACCCCAGGAAGAAGCGCGGCAACTCTTGCGGATCCAGCGTGTGGAGAAAATGGATATGGAGGCCGGTTACCGCGATCCCGATCAGCAACAGGAGAGACAGATAGTCCTGCGGAATGGAGAGTTGCTTGCGGCGGCCCTCCAAACGATGGGCCAGAGCATAGAGCAGAAACGCGCCGAAAGCCAATCCCATCACGGTGCCCAGCGCCACCCAGACCGTCGTTCCCCCTATCGCGGGAAGATGGAAAAAGACGGGCAGATGCTGCACCAACACCAGGAAAAGGGCACCATGCAGGGCCAGCCCCGCCGTGATGGGAAGGGCAGAGCCGCTGATCTTGATCGCGTTGAACACCATCTTCAGCGTGGCCGTCTCTATCAGCACTTCCATAAAGGGGCCCCAGCGTCGGTGAGGGCGCGGATACAGGGACAGATGCCCCGCCACAGGCTTTGCCTGCCACCACCGATAGACCCGATAGGCCATCCCGCCGAGGAAAACGGCGGCGGCGATATAGGGAGTAACGTAGTAGAACAGAAAGGCCAGGGTTGCCATAGAAACCTCCTGGATGTTGAGGCAGGCTAACCGCCTGTCCGGCTAACTCCGTAGCCGTCGCAGCCCGTTGAGTCGGCAGCAAATCCCGCTGACGCCCTGCGGTTAGTCAGAGGCGAATAGCCTGCCTCCTCGGCAGGTACGGGCCTCCAGCCCGTCCTACTTCACGCGGCGGATGTAGAACTTGAAGAGACCTTCGCCCTTCTCCATGCCGAGCAGTTCGTTGCCGGTGCTCTTGCACCAGGCTTGGATGTCGGCTACAGACCCAGGGTCGGTCGCCAAGACCTCCAAAACGCTGCCCACGGTCAGGTTTTTGATCTCTTGGCTGGTCTTGACCACCGGCATGGGGCACTTCAGCCCACGGGCATCCAGCGTCTTCTCAGGGGTGTATTCTGCCATTTTGTGCCTCCTTATGTTATTTTGCCGCTGAGAGCACCGAGAGCGCAGAGTGCGGCCTATTGTCTCTGAGGCCTCGGTGGCCTCCGCGCTAGACAAACAACGTGATGTGCGACTGGTTCGCTTCGGCGACGTAGGTTGCAGCGCCTACCACGTCGGTTACCTCGTCAATCAGGTCCTCCCGGCGGATGCCCATGACATCCATGCTCATCTGGCACGCCAGGAGTTTGACCCCCAGGTCAATGGCCATCTGGCGCAGCTCCGGCAGGGTAGCAACCTCGTGCTGCTTCATCATC